>JAEZGY010000031.1 GCA_023416695.1 Bacillota bacterium
TATGAAACTTATACTCAAGGAGGTGTAAGGTTATGTTGAGAATGAACCTTCAATTTTTCGCACATAAAAAGGGTGTTGGTTCTACAAAGAATGGTAGAGATTCTGAATCCAAGAGATTAGGAGCTAAAAGAGCTGACGGACAATTCGTTGTAGCTGGTAACATTCTTTATAGACAGCGTGGAACAAAGATTCACCCAGGTGTTAATGTAGGCCGTGGTGGTGACGATACTTTATATGCTCTAGTAGATGGTGTTCTTAGATTCGAACGTAAGGGTCGCGATAAGAAACAAGCTAGCGTATATCCAGTAGAAGCTAAATAGTATGAATCATTAAAGCCCCCAAATCTTGATGCAATCAGTGATTTGGGGCTTTTTATCAATTTATAGTAAAATATGATGAAGAAGAGTAATGCCTGAGTGAACAGTGAAAAGGAAAAACATATTCAATATAAAACTGCTAATACTAATAATAGTTAGTTTTTCTTTTTCACTATTCATTCCAAAAGGTATGTAGTAGAGTCATAATAACTTAGAATAATTATAGAAAGAGTACGTTGGTTGAGGTGATAACATGTTTGCAGATCGTGCAAAAATATATATACGTTCCGGAAAGGGCGGAGATGGCCATGTTAGCTTTCGAAGAGAGCTTTTCGTGGCTGCAGGTGGTCCAGATGGTGGAGATGGCGGTAAAGGTGGAGACGTCATTTTAGAAGTTGATATGGGGTTAAATACATTGACGGATTTTCGTCATGTACGTAAATACTGTGCTGGAGACGGTGAATCAGGTGGTAAGCGTCGTTGCCATGGTAAGGATGGAGAAGATTTAGTGATTAAAGTTCCTTACGGTACTGTTGTTAAGGATGCGGATTCCGGTAAGGTTATTACAGATATGTCAGGAGAGAACCTTAGAGAAGTATTGCTAAAGGGTGGCCGTGGTGGCAAGGGTAATCAACATTATGCTACCCCAACTATGCAGGTTCCCAAATATGCTCAGCCTGGTAAAAGAGCCATGGAATTAAATGTAATCTTAGAGCTTAAGGTAATTGCGGATGTAGGTCTTGTTGGTTTTCCTAACGTAGGTAAATCTACCTTCTTATCCCGTGTCACTAATGCAAAACCTAAGATTGCCAACTACCATTTTACCACCTTAAATCCTAACTTAGGTGTGGTTGATTTAGATGGTGATGGGTTTGTTATAGCAGATATTCCAGGACTGATAGAAGGTGCATCGGAGGGTGTTGGGTTAGGTCATCAATTCTTACGTCATATTGAGAGAACAAAAGTCATCATTCATATGGTAGATGCTGCTTCCACAGAAGGAAGAGATCCATTAAATGATATTAAGATCATTAATCAGGAGTTAGAGGCTTATAATCCAGAACTTGCAAAAAGGCCACAGGTCATTGCTGCTAACAAGACGGATGTATTCTATGGAGTAGAAGAAGAAACCGTACTGGATTTACTAAGAGAAGAATTTGAACCACAGGGTATCAAGGTATTTCCAATCTCTGCAGTAAGTGGTAGAGGAGTTAAGGAACTTCTTTATCATGTAAAGGGTTTACTTAATGAATTAGATCAAGAGCCAGTTATTTTTGAGAAAGAATTCTTCCCAGAGGAAATGTTAGCGTACTCTGATGATCCTTACACAGTTGAGAAGAATGAGGAAGGAATCTACGTAGTAGAAGGGCCAAAGATTGAGAAAATGCTTGGTTATACAAACTTAGATTCCGAGAAGGGCTTTGAATTCTTCCAGAAGTTCTTAAAGGATTCTGGTATCTTAGATGAACTTGAAGAGTTAGGCATCGAAGATGGAGATACCGTTAAGATGTATGGATTACAATTTGATTATTATAAATAGAATGTGAGAGAAAGAGGATATTATGACAAGTAAGCAAAGAGCATATTTAAAGGGTCTTGCTATGACTATGGATCCAATTTTCCAGATTGGAAAAGCAAGTCTGACCCCAGAAGTGACGGAAGCGATTAATGAAGCTTTAGAGGCAAGAGAATTGATTAAGATCAGTGTCTTAAAGAATTGTATTGATGATCCAAGAGAAATAGCAGCTGTTTTAGGAGAACGTACAAACTCTACTGTAGTACAGGTGATTGGTAAAAAAATCGTTCTTTATAGAGAAAGCAAAGAGAAGAAGAAAATCGAACTTCCAAAATAGTACGAGGAGTGAACCTGGTGCAAGATAAAATGAGTAAAAATCACAAACGTAAAGTAGGGATTATGGGAGGAACCTTTAATCCCATTCATATGGGACATCTCATTATAGCAGAGATGGCCTATGAACAGTTTGAACTTGACAAGGTTTTGTTTATGCCTGCTAGTCAACCACCTCACAAGCTTGGTGAGGAGATTTTAGATGACATTAGACGTGTAGCTATGGTTGAGCTTGCCATAAAGGATAACCCTCATTTTGAATTGTCTTTATATGAGGTCAATCGACAAGATATTAGTTATACAGCTAGAACTCTCACCTACTTAACTAGTGAGTATAAAGATACTGAGTTTTACTTTATTTTAGGTGGTGATTCTATTGTTGCCATTGAAAAATGGCGAGAGCCTAGTACTTTAATGAAGTTATGTGGGCTTATTGCTTGTATCAGAGACCAGGTTGATGATATGGAGTTAGAAAAGCAAATTCAGTATCTTAATAAAAAATATAATGCCCAAGTGCATAAACTTTATATCCCTAAGATGGATATTTCTTCAACATTAATACGGGAGAGAATTAAACAATATAAAAGTGTGAAGTATCTACTTCCGGACAATGTAATTGCTTATATTAAAAAGCATGGATTATATCAGGATACTATATAAGTAGCCTAATAAAGAGCAGGGATATACGTATTATTGGGAGGACTGCTTATGGATGAATTAATAAAGTCTATACGTAGCGATATGAAGAGCATATTAAAGGAAAGTCGTTATGAACATACGTTAGGTGTTGCCTACACAGCAGCTAATCTGGCTATGTGTTATGGTGTGTCTATGGAGGACGCACTTATTGCTGGACTGTTACATGATAATGCTAAGTATGTTAGTGATAGTGAATTAATACAGTTATGTGAAGATAATCACATGGAGATCTCTGAGATTGAAAGAAAGCATGTATATCTTCTTCATAGTAAAGCAGGAGCTGTGTTGGCTCAAAGAAGCTATGATATACAAAAGGAAGATATTCTTAACGCGATTATTTACCATACTACTGGAAGACCAGGTATGTCAGTGCTAGAAAAAATAATTTTTATAGCAGATTATATAGAGCCTAATAGAAAAAGCATTCCTAATCTTGAGAAGATTCGGAAAGAGGCATATAGGAATCTGGACAAAACGGTGGCAATGATTCTTTCAAACACTTTGAACTATCTTATGGAAACCAAGGGCAAGGAAGATATTGACCCTGCTACCATCAATTCCTATGAATATTACAAACAAAAGGAGTAGACCAATGAAACAATCAAAAGAAATGGCAAAGATTGTGTATGATGCATTAGAAGAAAAGAAAGCAGAAGATATTGTACTGCTAGAAGTAAAGGATATTACTATTCTGGCGGACTATTTTGTGATAGCTCATGGTACTAATAGCTCTCAAGTACAGGCGTTAGTAGACAATGTAGAGGAACAGTTAGGAAAAGCCGGTATACATCCAAAGCGTATCGAGGGAGTTGGAAATACAAACTGGATACTTATGGATTACGGTGATATTATCGTTCATATTTTCTCTAAGGAAGATCGTCTATTCTATGATTTAGAACGTATTTGGAGAGATGGTAAAAAGGTTTACAAAGAAGATTTATAAGTCAAAAGAAGATTTCTTAGGAGTAAAACTGTTGTACGACTTGTATAACAGTTTTTTTAGGGAGAGCTTTAGTTTTATAGAAGCAATTCTCTGTGTTCATTACAATAGAAGGAGAACGTTAGATGAACGGTGTTAAAGTATTAGTAGAGGAACATGATAATATTATGAGGATGGCAGAAGTGATGCGTTTAGCTTCACTGGCTGTGTTAGAGGGGAAAGAGGTTAATACTTCTGATTTTGAAGCGATGGCTGATTTTGTTATAAATTATGCTGATAAACATCACCATGGAAAAGAAGAGGATATTTTATTTCAATATATGAAAGAAGAGCTAGGTAAGATTGGTGAAAACTTAATACAACATGGTATGCTAGTGGAGCATGATTTAGGTCGTCTTCACATAAGACAGATGATGGAAGGAATCAATGAATATAAGACATCAAAATCAAATATGGCTAAGTTAACTATAATAACCAATGCAGTTAGCTATAGCGATTTAATTAAACGTCATATTGGAAAAGAAAATCAAGTAGTGTTTACTTATGGTGAGAAAAACTTGAAAGAAGAAACTCTTTTAATGGTAAATACATTAACGAAGAAAAAAGAAGAAGAGGCTAAAAAGGAAGGGATTCAAGAAAAGTATCTTTCTCTTCTTAATAAGCTAGAAGATATTTATATTAAGTAAGAAGTCTATTCTATTGGTTAATGTGAGATAGGATGAACATTTGTGTCGAAATTGAATATTATAGTATGAAACTATGTTTATGTAGTCGAATCTGTTTTGCTATAGGATGGATGTTTCATGCAACCAAATTATACACAAATAAATGATAATATCAAACAGGGTCAATATAGAAAGCTTGGAGAAGGTTCAGGACGTCTCGTATATGATATGGGAAATGGTCTTGTAATCAAATATGGAAGAAATCAAAAGGGTATGGCTCAAAATGAACAGGAAAATGAGATCTTTCATATCAGAATAAACCCATTATTAGCAATAGTTATAGGAAAATCTCAGGATAATCGTATCTTAGTTATGGAAAAAGCAGACCCATATTTTAAGCCAATATATCTGTGCGAATACTATCGCATTTCGAATATGAGAGAGCTTCTTACTATCCCAGAGGTGAAGAGGTTGGTAGAGGACTATCATTTGGTGGGTACTGATCTTGTGAAACTTAGTAGTTGGGGAGAGGCTAGGCAAAGGCCAGTTTTAATAGATTATGGTTTCTCCATTCAAGTAAGGCACAGGTACTACAATGGGTTCTTTTAGCAATATAGTAGTTGCTGAAATTTAAAAAAGCGATTCGACATATATTGGCGAATCGCTTTTATTTCATTAAGATTATTTTGGTTCTTATATCATCATTATACCAAACGTTGTCCCATTAAAACACCCATTACAGAAGCCATCATAAGGCCTCTAGTCCAACCACTAGAGTCACCAAGACAGTAAAGGCCCTCGATATTGGTAATGAAATTCTCATCCATCTTTACTTTATTGGAATAGAATTTAAGTTCAGGGGAGTAAAGAAGGGTTTCGGTACTTGCAAAGCCAGGTACCACATGATCCATTGCCTGAATAAAGTTTATGATATTAGTCATAGAACGATAAGGCATTGCAGCAGTAATATCCCCAGCAATAGCATCTGGTAGGGTGGGTTTTAAGTTGGAGAAATTAAGCTCCTTTTGCCAAGTTCTTTTGCCATCCAAGATATCACCATAGCGCTGTACTAAGATATGTCCATTACCTAACATGTTGGTCAGCTCACCAACTTTTTGTGCATATTCAATAGGCTGATTAAAAGGATGAGTAAAATTGTGTGAGCATAGGATTGATAAATTGGTATTATTGGACTTAAGATCCTTATAGGAATGACCATTCACAACCGCTAAATCATTATCATAATTTTCTTGGCTTACGAAGCCACCTGGATTCTGACAAAAAGTACGAACTTTATTTTTAAATGGTCGTGGGTAGCCGATGAGTTTGGATTCATAGAGAACATCATTTACCTCTTCCATAACCTCATTACGAACCTCTACTCGAACTCCGATGTCAACGGTTCCAGGTTGGTGCGCTATGGAGTGTTCCTCACACAGACTTTCAAACCAGTGAGCACCACGTCTACCAACTGCAACAACTACAGATTCAGCAGGAAGTTCAAATGTCTCTTCAGATTTCACATTGGTCAATACAACACCAACACATTTTTTGTCTTTTAAAATAATATTATCACAAGAGTGGGAGAATAGAATCTCTACTCCATGAGCAAGGAGATATTCCTGTATCTCATAATAAAGCTCCTGTGCTTTTTCTGTGCCAAGATGTCTGATAGGACAATCCACTAGTTTAAGACCTGCTTGGATAGCACGCTTTCTAATTTCTTTGATTTTATCTGTTTCACTGACACCTTCGATTTTATTGTCCGCACCAAATTCAAGATAAATACTATCTGTGTAATTAATCATGGATTGTGCCAAATCTGCGCCAATTAAATCTGGAAGTTGTCCTCCTACCTCGCAGCTTAAGCTAAGTTTACCATCAGAAAATGCGCCTGCACCTGAAAAGCCAGTAGTAATATGACAGAAGGGTTTACAATTAACGCATTGTTTGGTCTTTGTTTTTGGACAGCTACGCTTATGTACAGCAACTCCTTTTTCTACAATTAATATCTTTTTTTTAGTACCTTTTCTCAACATTTCTAAAGCAGTAAATATTCCTGCTGGGCCAGCACCGATGATTACAACATCATAGTTCATGATATGCCTCCAAATCCTATCTAATATTTCATATGGTAAGTCTAAAATCAACTAAATCACATACAAACAAGGATATGATACCATATATAGAATAAATCCTCAATTGTTTTCGTGGGAACAATTTGGAAAAACATAGTAATCTATAGGGAAAATAGTTGACGTTAGTCTAGTAATGTGTTAAAATTAGCACAGTTTAGAAATATTTGAAATCTTTACGAAATGGCAAACTGATAGAAATGTCAGGACGCAAAACTAAAGGGCCTGTGAAATGGTAGCCAGTTACCGAATAAGGATTTTTTTTGTTTATCTAATATGCTAAAAACGAATTTCTATCTACAATTGGTCCCTCCCAATTGTTAGAATAGGGGAATTCATTTTTAACCTATAGAATATCTACTCCCTCTCATCAATCTGCCTCCCAGCAGATTAATATGTTAAGATATTCTATAATAGATACCTTCTCACAAGAAAAGGAGCTACAGTAAAACTGTAGCTCCTTTTCCATATGTCTCTTAAATCATTAGTGATATCTTCTATATAAACCGATTACTTTTCCGATGATAGATAAATTATCAACGATAATTGGATCCATAGTATCGTTCTCTGGCTGTAATCTAAAATGTCCTTTTTCTTTATAGAATGTTTTAACTGTAACAGAATCATCTATGAGAGCAACAACCTTCTCACCATTTTCAGCGGTAGGTTGCTTTTGTACTAATATCTTATCACCATTAAAGATACCCGCATTAATCATACTATCACCTTTTACATTAAGCATAAAAACCTCGTGGTTAGGAAGGTCCTCAGCTGGAAGAGGGAAGTAGCCTTCAATATTCTCAACTGCTAGTATTGGCTGGCCTGCAGTTACAGTTCCTACAAGAGGTACATTTACGATCTCTCTACGTGTAAGAGCAAAATTGTCATCCATAATTTCTATAGCACGAGGTTTCGTAGGGTCTCTACGGATAAACCCATTCTTTTCTAACGTCTCTAAATGAGAATGCACTGATGAGGTGGACTTAAGCTTTACAGCCTCACATATCTCACGTACTGCTGGTGGATATCCTCGGTTAATGATTTCAGATTTTATGTATTCCAAAATCTCTCTTTGCTTGGCACTAATCTTGCTTTGACTCATTATAGTACTCCTCCTATTCTATCTCTATAATCCAACATAATAGTTTATCTAATATCAAACAGTATGAACATCATACTTATTGCGAACTTATTGAGTCTGCGTTTAGTAAATTATAACACATATGTTCGAACAATGCAAAACCTATGTTCGATTTTTTTGGAAAATTTATTATGTAAATGTTGACAAACAAACATTTGTTCGCTATAATTAAGACAAACAAACAAATGTTCGGAACAACTGTTTGTATCAGGAGAAGGAATATAAGTTTTATTTGGAGGTATTATTATGGGAAGTAGGGTTATTATTAAGAGAAAAGAAGCTTTGGTACTTTTGTTAATTATTGTGGTAGTAGTACTTAGTGTGTTATGTGTTACTATTAATGTTAACGCATCACAACAGAATTCAAGTACTATACAAGTAAAGAGTGTTATGGTAGAGTCAGGGGATACCTTATGGGATATCGCTACTGCAAATTATAGTGATAATTATGACAGCATTGAAGAATATGTAAATGTAATCAAAGCTTGTAATCACATTACTTCTGATAAGATTTTTACTGGAAGTTATTTAATTATTCCATATTATCAATAAGATTCTTATTTCCGATTATGTAATTAAAGCAAAAGACATAAAGTTTTCTATACATAGATGGCTTCCCTTAGGGAAGCCTTTTTTAGCCTAAACTTATAGTGAGAGATTTCTAGTATATAAGAAGGCTCAGTGCTGTATTTTAGTGTATTTCCTTGACAGAAGAGGAGCATAGATTTATTCTATTGAAAAAGTAGGAAGAAAAGATAAGGAGGAGTAATATGATACGTGAGATTCATTCTGATGAGCTAGAGGAGTTACTTGGTTTATATACCTATCTTCATAATAATGATATGCCCCTTATGAATAAAACTATTAGGGATATATGGAAGGATATTATGGAGGACTCAAGACATCATATTATTGTTGCAAAAGAGAGTAATCAATTAATTTCCTCTTGTGTTCTTATTATCGTTCCTAATCTGACTCATGGGCAGAGGCCATTTGGGGTCATAGAGAATGTTATTACACATCCTGAATATAGAAAAATGGGTTATGCAGGAGCCTGTTTAGAATATGCAAAGGAGCTAGGGAAAAAAGCCGGTTGCTATAAGCTAATGCTTATGACCGGCTCTAAAGAGGAGAGTACACTCTCTTTTTATGAAAAGTCTGGTTATAATAAGAAGGATAAAACTGCCTTTATTCAATGGTTAAATTGAATTTTTGATAGTAGATTTCTCTAATGCATTGATTTTCTTAAATTCTACCAATATCATAAAAATAGTAACCACAAATGCTAGTAAATCAGCGAAAGGTCCTGCATATAGGATTCCATCAATACCCATTGTAAGTGGTAATAGAATCATAAAGGGAAGCAGGAATATGATTTGCCTTGTAAGGGATAAGAAGATACCTTTGTATGCTTTACCAATGGAAGTAAAGAAGGTAGCAGTAATCGGTTGCATAAAATTGATAAAGGTGCAGAATAAGAAAATTCTAAAGGTATTTACCCCAAAGGTATAATAATGCTCTGTACCGTTTCCAAATAAGGAGAGTAGTTGTCTAGGAAGAAACTGAAATAGTATAAAGGCAAAGATGGATAGAATTCCTCCTGATATAATCGCCAGTCGGTAGGCTTCTTTGACTCTTTTATATTTCCCTGCTCCGTAATTGTAGCTTTCAATTGGTTGTGTACCTTGAGCAATTCCAATGATAATAGCAAAGAAAACTTGATTTACCTTCGTTACAATACCCGCACAGGCAATTGGAATGGACTCTCCATAAACGGATAAAGCGCCGTAATATTTTAGGGAATTGTTCATAATAATTTGTACTACCATCATAGCAAGTTGGTTAAAGCAAGAGGCTGCTCCTAAGGAGGTTGTTTTTCTTAAATACTTCCACTGAGGAATGAGATGTTTCCTTTTTACTGGTACAGTTTTATATCGTCTTAAGTAATTAAGGGCTAATAGACCGGAAAATACTTGTCCTATCACAGTTGCTATGGCGGCACCTGCCATTCCCCATTCAAATACTAAGACAAAGAGAGCATCTAGACCTACATTGATGATAGCACCAGAAAGATTACATATCATTGTCATCTTTGGGCTACCATCTGCACGAATCAGGTGACCACCACCGGTAGTAATAATTAGAAATGGGAATCCAATGGCTGTAATACTTACATAGGTTTTGGCATAAGGCAATACATCCTCAGGAGAGCCAAAGATATGGAGTAGAGGCGTTAAGAAAATCTCTGTAAAGATAAATAAAAGTAGACCACTTCCTAATAACATGGTAATAGAGTTACCAATGTAATAAGGTGCTTTTTTAACTTCCCCTTTTCCCATGGAAAGATTAAAGGAGGAAGCACCTCCAATGCCAAACAAAAGAGCCAATGAGGTACAGAGCATAGCTAAAGGAAACGCTATATTAGTAGCAGCATTTCCTAAGGTACCGACCTTTTGTCCGATGAACAACTGATCTACAATATTGTAAATAGCACTTACCAACATAGCAACGATGCTTGGTAGAGCAAAATTCATCATTAATTTACTGACTCTTTCAGTACCTAAGGGATTTGTCTGTAATGTTTCTTCTTGCATGTTAGTCATCCTTTCAGTATAAATTTTTAGACTTTAGTAAAATTAAGTTCAAAAATCTATTCCTTTCGTAAAGTTCTAGTTAAAAAGACTGTATATTTATATTTTAAATAATTATAGTTCATGACATGATAAAAAGAAAGGCTGTTTTTATTGGTTTGATATATGTGAGTGCTTTAGATTAGACGAGAAAGGAGTAGTTTATGGATAAATTAATTTTAATCAGACCAAATGAAAAATACGAAGAACAGGTTATGAATTACAAGGGAGAGATGCAAGAAAACGGAGATAGCTTTGATGGTTGTGCAGGACTTGAAGAAGTTGATACGTTTTTAGAATGGGTAGATTTTGAATATAGGCTCAGAAAAAAATATGGAGAAGGATATGTTCCATCAGAAGTTTTTCTTGCAGTGAGAATTCGCGATGATAAATTGGTTGGAATCATTGACTACAGACACCCTCTTTCAGCTTTTTTACTCCAATACGGAGGGAATATTGGATATAGTACTTTACCATCTGAACGACGAAAAGGCTATGCAACAGAAATGTTACGATTACTTCTGCCAATATGTAAGGAGTTTGGTGAAGTTAAGGTTTTATTGACATGCGATAAAAATAATGAGGCTTCAAGACGCACAATTAAGGCCAATTGCGGAGTTCTTGAAAATGAAGTTATAGATGAAATAGGTCTTGGTGAAAGTGGTGTGATTATGCGGTTTTGGATTACTTGTTAGTAGAGGGTAGATATGTTACACCAGAATAGGAAACAGACCTAGGAGTGGATCGACAGCTCTTAGGTCTGTTTTTACGTATTTATTATTTATTTGTGTGACTCAGATTTAGTATAACTTAATGACTGAAGTAATTCTTCCAATTTATCTTTATTAACATTCATGATTTTGTAATTTGCAACATCAATTTTTACAGAATGAACAGAAAAAACGTAATGTATAAGCTTGTTTACTTATTATAAAAAGTTAATGAATAGGAATATATCTAGCGTATGTACATCATGGTACAGTTTTACATAGGTTACTTTAGTATGAAACAAAAGTAACACACAAAATAAATATAAGGGAATACTTGCCAATTAAATATAGATAAAGTAAAATAAGCATGACATCTTATTTAAATATCTAATATTATTTTGTGGATGGAGTATATCTAGCAAAAGTGATAAATAAATGAATTCTCTTGTGTTATCAGCTTTTATGCTTGTAAGAAGGTCCAGCTCAAGAATATGTTAAACATATTCTTAACCAAATATTGAAATTATCAAATGTTATAATATTAAGCAAGAAGTATTATTTTAGTCCAAATACTTATTCAGCCTAATAAAGTAGAAATATTGTTTACATAGTTTACTTGTGACTAAGAAGTCACTAATAATAATAAGGGAGGAATATATTACTATGAAAAGAAAGTTACTAGGTGTCGTTCTTGTTTTAACTATGGTTGTTGCTTTAGCTGGATGTGGCAGTAAAAAAACCGAAACAGATCCAACTAAAAAACCAACTCCAGCAGCTTCTTCTAAAGCAACTAAAACACCAGAAGCTTCTACTCCAACTGAGGCTCCAGCAAGTAAAAAAGTTGGTATAACATTGCCTACAAAGGATCTTTTTAGATGGGAGCAGGATGGCTCTTACATGAAAGAGCAGTTAGAGAAAGCAGGCTATGAAGTAGATCTTCAGTTTGCGGCTGATGATACCAACACTCAGGTTTCTCAGATAGAGAACATGATTAATAGCGGATGCAAAGTTTTAGTTATTGCTTCTGTCGATGGTGATGCATTAGGAAGTGTTCTTGATAAGGCTAAAGAAAAGAACATCAAAGTTATCGCTTATGATCGTTTGATTATGCTCTCTGATGCAGTTAGCTATTATTTAACGTTTGATAACTATAAGACTGGAACATTACAAGGCCAGTACATTGAAGAGAAGTTAGGACTTAAAGAGGGCAAAGGACCTTTCAATATGGAGATCTTTGCTAATGACGGTGGAGACGGCAATGCTAAATTCTTCTACAGTGGTGCCATGGAAGTATTACAAAAATACATTGATAATGGAAAACTTGTCGTTAAATCTGGTCAGGTTGACTTCTCTTTAGTAGCAACACCTCAAAACTCAACTGAGTATGCTCAGTCTAGAATGGAGGATATTATTGCTGCTAACTATGTAGGAGCAAGTGCTAAGCTTGATGCAGTCCTTTGTACTCATGACATGATTGCAATAGGCGTAACAAACGCTCTTGAAGCTAAATACGTTGGTTCTGTTTATCCTATCATCACTGGTCAGGATTGTGACAGAGAAAGCGTTAAGAACATTCTTGCTGACAAACAGGCTATGTCAGTCACCAAAGATACTCGTACATTAGCCTCTAAGGGTGTTGAAATGGTTGACGCTATCATGAAGGGTGGAGAAGTTCCTGTAAATGATACTGAGACTTATAACAATGGTAAGATTAATGTTCCTTCCTACCTTTGCGATCCGGTAGTTGTTGAGAAGAGCAACTACAAAGAAATTTTAATTGATTCCGGATACTATAAAGAGGATGATTTAAAATAATATTAGAACAGTAGTTTTCATCTAATTTTATTGTTGCAAAAATAAACGAGGTCATTAATTAAATGACCTCGTTTTTAATTAAGTTTTAAAAAATAAAGTATATTTTTAGTAAGTAAACAATACTATAATTTTTTTATTTTTTCGATTCCCTTAATTTAACCACATTAGCAGCACTCCGTCTACGACTGTCTTCGATAGCAGCATAGTGCTTTTTCGTAGTATTTACATCTTTATGTCCTAATACATCAGCTACCAGATAGATATCCCCAGTTTCCTGATATAAATTTGTGCCATAAGTACTTCTTAGCTTGTGAGGAGTAATCCTTTTCAGCTTGGTTACAAGCTTAGAGTATTTTTTTACAAGGTTTTCCACACTTCTTACACTGATACGTTTTTTCTGCATAGACAAGAATAGAGCATTAGTATGTCCTTCTTGTGGGATAGTATGTTTTCTTTCCAGGAGATATTCAAGTAATACCGAGCGAACTTCTTCTCCAAAATAAACAATTACTTCATTCCCACCTTTTCGAAGAATTTTAATCCCATTATTATCAAAGTCCACATCGTTAATGTCTAGACCTACACACTCCGAAACACGAATACCAGTGCCTAAAAGTAACGTCATAATAGCAAGGTCACGTTTTCCGTTAATCTTGTGGTAACGTTTTTGGGCATCCGTAAGGTTCTCTCCAGACTCTACCTCATCTAGTAATTTGGCAACCTCATTGACATCTAGACGAATGATTTCTTTCTCATGGAGCTTCGGGATGTTAACTAAGATGGCTGGATTACTGGATATCATTTCTTTTTTGAAGAAGTAAGTATAAAAGCTTCGCAAGGTGATCAATTTTCGCTTCTTTCCAGTTTCCTGATTGATTAATTCCTTGTCGTCATTGGTATAGTAGTTTAGATATTCTAAGTATTCTTCGATATCTACAGCCTTAATCTGATCTAAGGTATCGATAGGAAGGTTTCTAATACCAATACTTTTTAGACTTGGGTTATTATTCACAAGAAAGTTGAAAAACACCTTTAGGTCATAAGCATAGGCAATCCGGGTACGGGAAGAGGTGGTAGGCTCAATTCCACGGAAAAACAGTCCACAAAACTTTGGAAGTTCGGTAAGCAACCCTCGTAATCGTGTGTTATTTTCAATATTAACTTGGTCGTGATACGTATTTTCTATCATTGTATTACATCCTTTCCTACCTATTATAACACATTTCATTTTTGTAGCCAATGTCACAGTTAAGGATGTATGTTTTTAAGATAATATGATATAATATGTTGGTACTGATTTTATGATAGTACCCTTAGGCAGCATGTTGAATCAATAAATAGAATAGGAAAGAGTGAAGAGATTGTTTAAATTAATAAGTACATCCCAAAAACATTCAAAAAGAACGGTTATTCTTTGTGCAATCATATTGATTGTTATATTGTTATCCACTTTAAGTGCAGTATTTGTACTAAAGTTTTCATATCGAAATACAGCACAAAGTAAAAGCGATACATACTATGATAAATACTATGCTTTAATAACAGAGGATAGAAACTCTGGTTTTTGGAAGTCCGTATATAAAGGCGCATATGAAGAAGGACTAGGTGACAATATATATGTCGAATATTTAGGAGATCAATTATCAGAAGACTATTCAAAAGAAGATATGATGAAAATTGCCATAGCAGAGGATGTAGATGGTATTATTTTGGATGCGGATGAGAGTATCCAGATGACTTCATTAATAGATGAGGCAACTGAAAAAGGGATACCTGTTATCACAGCATATAACGACAACACCCATAGCAAGCGCCTTAGCTTTGTTGGAGTAGGTAGTTACACTATGGGCCGTGTGTATGGAAAACAACTAATGCAAATTGCTGAAAAGGTAAAACGGCAGAATGCAACTAAAAAGAACGGTGTATGTGATGTAACTATATTGGTTACTGCATATGCGGATCAAACGTGGCAAAATGTTTTATGTTCCGGTATTCAGGCCACTATCAATGAAGATAAATATGAAGGAGCCAATATTAATATTAAATTGGTTTCTGTGAATAATTCAACTAAGTTTTCACCAAATGAGTCAATTCGTGATTTGTTTATAGGGGAAGATCTTCCTGATATTATTGTTTGTCTCAATGAATTAAATACCACCTGTGTTTACACAACAGTAGTAGATTATAATATGGTAGGTCAGGTAAGAGTATTGGGGTATTATCATTTACC
Organism: Bacillota bacterium; assembly: GCA_023416695.1. Taxonomy (GTDB): domain Bacteria; phylum Bacillota; class Clostridia; order Lachnospirales; family Lachnospiraceae; genus KM106-2. The sequence goes on from JAEZGY010000031.1 coordinate 15,132, forward strand.
ATCTACAATAAAAGCAATAGAACGTGGGGTTGTTGATGTGTCTATATCAGTAGACAGTAATCAGTTAGGTCGTTATTGTGTAAGAGCACTTCAGGAGTATTATGCTCACGGGACAGTGAGCGAGTATTTTGCCGCAGATGTTCTTTTGATTAATTCTAATAATGTATCAGAATATAAGGATGAAAAAGATGAAGATAAAGAAGATTAAAGATTGGTCTCTACAGTTTAAAATGAGTATGATTTTTATTTTTGCTAATCTACTTATATTTATCGTTAATATTATTATGTATACCAGTATCAATAATATGAACTATGACATGGACAAGGTGTTTAATGAGAACATTAAATTAAATAGGTTAAGCGAAAATTTGGCGGATGTACATAATAACATGACGGAGTACTTAAATACAAAAAATACTTATGTCATGGATGACTACTATAAAAGTGTTCAAATTTTTTCTGAACTAATAAATGAATTTCCAGAGGTAGTTGGAAGTACAAATTTAAGCAGAATGGAACGGAATATCAAAAAATTATCTGAGAATTATCTGGATCAAGTAAATCAAGCTGTGGAGGCAAAGCGTGGACGTAATGTTCAGAAATATAGTGTACGGTATGAAAAGGCAAGTGAATTGTTTGATTATATTAATACATATATAGAAAGCCTAAATAACGATCAGTTAATTAGCAATTCAAAAAATTATGAGGAGTTGTCAAAATCTCTACGACTTTTGGAAACAGTAAATATTACCCTTCTTTTAGTGGCGGTCCTTGGCGCATTGGTAATAATCACTGCTATGACAGGAAGTATCATAAGACCACTTAAGAAATTATCTCACGCAGCTAATCGAGTGGCCAATGGGGAACTAGACATCAAGAGACTGGAAGTAGAGTCTAAGGATGAAATAGGTGTGGTTACTAGTGCATTTAATCAGATGGTAGTTAGTATACGAGAAAATATAGATAAGCTGAAAGAAAGTATGGAAAGTGAGCAATTACTTAGGGAAAAGGAATTTAAGATGGAAACTCATCTTAAGGACGCACAATTAAAATACCTACAAGCTCAGATTAATCCACATTTCTTATTTAATACCTTAAATGCAGGGGCCCAGTTGGCTATGATGGAGGATGCGGAAAGAACTTATAATTATGTACAAAAGGTTGCTAATTTTTTCCGTTATATTGTTAAGAAAAATGTTGATGTTGTGACAATTGGTGAAGAAATAGATTTGATTAATGATTATATCTATATATTAAATGTACGCTTTTCTGGAGAAATACATTTTGAAAAGAAAATCGATAAAGATGTTTTAAAGTATAGGATGCCAAGCATGATTCTACAGCCTATTATTGAAAATAGTGTTAACCATGGGATTAGAGAGATGGAGGGCAAAGGGAAAATTGTGCTTTCAGTATATCGGAAAGAGAATCAGGTTTGTATTAGTATCATGGATAACGGTATTGGTATGACAGAAGATAAAATTCATCGTCTTCTAAATGGAAAACTACAAGAAAACGATATGACAGATACATCAAATGGTGTAGGAATGGATAATGTAATTCAAAGACTTAGACTTTACTCTGGCAATGAGAATGTGGTTGATATTCGAAGCGGTGAGGATGGTATTGGATTAGAAGTTGTATTACATATACAAATTGAGGAAGGTGAATAGGCATGTATAAAGTAATGTTGGCAGACGATGAAGGAATCGTTATTGATTCCTTAAAATTTGTAATAGAAAAGACATTTGGCGATGAATGTATCATAGAATATGCCAAAACAGGGCGCAGTGTTATTGAGCTAGCGGATAGATTCCGCCCGGATATTGCCATAATGGATATCCAGATGCCTGGAATTAATGGCATAGAAGCCATGAAGGAAATCAGAGAGACGAATAAAAATATTGTTTTTATTGTTATGTCTGCATATGATAAATTTGATTATGCTCAAGAAGCGATAAAATTGGGGGGTGTCATTGAATACATAACGAAACCAATGGAGCAAAATAATTTTATTAAGTCCATGAAAAAAGCAATGGCAAAGGTTGACGATGATAGGAATAGAAGAAGTTATGAACTGATTATTAAAGAAAAGCTAGAAACAGTCGTTCCAGTGATTGAAAGTGGTTTTATATATAATGTTTTATTGAAAGAACGCTTTGAAGAGGACATTCAAAATTACGTAAGTTTACTAGAGATAAAAGAGAAGTATGGTTACATGATTGTCATTATCAGTGGTGATAGTCAGCAAGGAAGTCACATGACCAATGCAGTTGGTAGTGGCGTAAGGATGCAAAAGCATTATCTAGAGGTAAGAGAATGTATTAAAGAATATTTCCCTTCTTCTATAGTAGGAACTGCAATGGGAAATAAGTTGACACTTATGGTACCTTATAATGAAGACAAGATGGAATACAATGAGAGAATTATTTTAATTAGTAAATCGAGAGAACTATGTAGAAAGCTTCGTAATCGACTGGATATTAACTTTCGAATTGGAATTGGCTCCGTTAAGTATATCAATGATTTATCCCAGTCCTATAGTGACGCAGTAGAGGCTTTAGTAAATACCAAAGAATCTGTTGTTCACGCTGATGATCTTCCTATTGAATGTGAATACGAAGCAGACTATCCAGTAGATTTAGAAAAGCGCCTCTTTGATGCCGTTGAAAAAGGAGAGGTAGATGATGGTGTGTCCTTTGCAGGTCGTTTTTTTGATTGGATGGTAGAGAATCATTCAGACAGTATGATGGATATCAAGTTAAAAGCAATAGAATTTGTTCTTTGGGCGGAACATTTAGCATATTCCAAAGGTGGCATGGTGTATCATTTTAAAGTCAGACAAGACTATTTACCCGACTTATTAAAGATGCAAGATTACCAAGTGATGCGTGAATGGTTTGTCAATAAAATACTGAATTCTTGTCAAAATATTTTGACTAAAAAATATGAGAAGTCAGTTAGTATAATAGAACAAGCAAAAGACTATATTCTAAATCATTTTAATTCTGATTTGTCCTTAGACGATATCTCACGAATTGTAAATATCAGTCCTTTCTATTTTAGTAAGATTTTTAAGGAGGAAACAGGCGTAAACTTTATTGATTATTTAACAAATATACGAATAGAAAAAGCGAAAGAATTACTTCTTAGCACGGATTTATCCATGAAAGAAATATGTGCAAAAATTGGATACTCTGATCCGAATTATTTTAGTCGAGCATTCAAGAAAAATGTAGGGGTCACACCAACCGAGTATAAGGAGGTTAAGTATGAATAGAGTAAAAAAATATACCTCTATTTTACTAATTTTATGTTTCGCTATGTCTTTAATAGCTTGTCAAAAGAACAGTGAACACGTAGATAATAATGAACAAACTCAGAAAAAGAAGATTCAAATAGGTATTTCTTTTGATTCTTTTGTGATTGAACGCTGGCAAAGAGAGAAAGATGTATTTGTATCCATTGCGAAGGAGTTAGGTGCAGAAGTAAATGTTCAAAATGCGAATAATGACATAGAAGCCCAAAAAGATCAAATCGACTACTTTATAGAAAAGAAAATGGATGTCATTCTAATAGTATGTATGGATTCTGAGGGAATTCGTGAGAATGTGGAGAGAGCAAAAGAAAGCGGTATAAAAGTAATAGCCTATGACCGTCTGATTAAGGATGTACCACTGGATTTATACATCTCATTTGACAATGAGGCAGTAGGGACCTTAATGGGTAATGCCCTTATCAATAATGGGTTATCTAAAGGGGATTCTGTAATTATGCTAGGTGGTCCCCTTACGGATAACAATGTGACTTTAGTAGAATCTGGGTTTAAAAAAGTTATGGCGAACAATGAAATAACAATTCTAGATTCTATTCATGTGGATGGTTGGAAAGCGGAGATTGCAAGCACCTATATCTATGAGCACTTGGATACAGTAATGAAGGCCAGTGCTATTATGTGTGGAAATGATAACATTGCTAGTCAGGTGATTCATGCATTGGCTGAGAAAAGGCAAGCTGGGAATATTATGGTAGTAGGACAGGATGCTGATTTAGAAGCATGTCAATGCGTGGTAGAAGGTACACAATTGATGACAGTTTATAAGCCCGTAGAAAAAATGGCCAAGTTGGCAGCAGAGTATGCAGTGATGTTAGGGAGGGGCGATAGTGTAGAAGGTTCCTCTGTTATGAAAATTGAAAATGGTGACTATATAGTACCATATGTTAAACTTGATCCAATTAGTGTCACTGAGGATAACATGAATGAAGTCATTATTGCAGATCAATTCCACCTAAAAGAAGATGTATATTTAAATGTTCCAAAGAAAATGCCAAAGTAAATAGGACAAATTCGATAAAGGTTAAGATTGAATTAAAAATGTGCTATTTTAGATTGGACTAGTACTCTATAAAGCAACAAAAATATCAAGAACATTGTAAGATATTACTAATCCTCTTGTGGTATTATTAACTTGTGATTAAGAAGTCACTAATAAAAAAGGGAGGAATACATAACTATGAAAAGAAAGTTACTAAGTGTTGTTCTTGTATTAACTATGGTAGTTGCTTTAGCTGGATGTGGAAGTAAAAAAGCTGATACTGATCCAACTAAGAAACCAACTCCAGCTGCTTCTGCTGCAGCAACTAAAACTCCAGAAGCTTCCACTCCAGCTACAACTCCAGCAGGTGGAAAAATTGGTGTTGCAATGCCTACAAAGGATCTTCAAAGATGGAACCAAGATGGTGCTAACATGAAAGAGCAATTAGAGAAGGCTGGTTACACAGTTGATCTTCAATATGCTGACAATGATATCCAGACTCAGGTTTCTCAGATTGAGAATATGATTAACTCTGGTTGCCAGTTATTAGTTATTGCTTCAATCGATGGTGATTCTTTAGGAACCGTTCTTGATCAGGCTAAAGAAAAGAACATCAAAGTTATCGCTTATGATCGTTTGATCATGAACTCTGATGCAGTTTCTTACTATGCAACTTTTGACAACTACATGGTTGGACAGAAACAAGGACAGTACATCGAAGAGAAGTTAGGTCTTAAAGATGGCAAAGGTCCTTTCAATCTTGAAATTGTAACTGGTGATCCTGGTGATAACAATGCTAAATTCTTCTACCAAGGTGCTATGGATGTATTAAATAAATACATTGATAGTGGAAAGCTTGTTGTTAAATCTGGACAAAAAGATTTCGACGTAGTTGCTACTGCTAAATGGGCTACTGAAACTGCTCAGTCTAGAATGGATACTATTATTTCTAAAAACTATGCAGATGGTACAGTTCTTGATGCTGTTCTTTGCTCTAATGACTCTACTGCACTTGGTGCTGCTAACTCTTTGGAAGCTAACTATAAGGGCGCTTGGCCAATCATCACTGGTCAGGACTGCGATATCGCTAACGTTAAGAACATGCTTGCTGACAAGCAATCAATGTCTATCTTTAAAGATACTCGTACTTTAGCTGCTAAGGTTGTTGAAATGGTTGACGCTATCATGAAGGGTGGAGAAGCGCCTGTAAATGATACTAAGACTTATGACAATGGTAAGGGCGTTGTTCCATCTTACCTTTGTGAGCCAGTATTTGCTGACAAGAGCAATTACAAAGAGCTTTTAATTGATTCTGGATACTACACTGAAGATCAGTTAAAATAATCTGAAGGCAAATAGTTGTAACAGGCGAGTTTTACTCGCCTGTTATCTTAGTAAGGAAGAAAAGAGACTAGGTGTAAATGTCTAATTGGAAAAAGCAGTTGGCATAGGAGGTATTCAGTTGGCTAAAATATTGCTTGAAATGAAAAATATTACCAAGACATTTCCGGGTGTAAAAGCATTGGATAACGTTAACCTACAGGTAGAAGAAGGCGAAATTCATGCACTTGTAGGAGAAAATGGTGCTGGAAAGTCCACCTTGATGAATGTATTAAGTGGGGTTTACCCTTATGGGACGTATGAGGGAGATATTATATATAATGGTGAAACATGTAATTTTAATAGTATAAAAGATAGTGAAGAAAAAGGTATTGTTATTATTCATCAGGAATTAGCATTAATTCCTTATATGACTATTGGAGAGAATATGTTCCTTGGTAATGAACGAGGACATAAATATGCAGTAAATTGGAACGAAACTTATGGCCGTGCGAATGAACTTTTACGAACAGTAGGTTTAAGCGAATCCTCACGGATGCTGGTTAAAGATATAGGCGTAGGTAAACAGCAATTAGTTGAAATTGCAAAAGCATTAGCTAAGAATGCAAAGTTACTGATTCTAGATGAGCCAACTTCATCACTTAATGAATCAGATTCAAGAGCATTATTAGATTTGTTGCTTAAGTTTAAAAAGGATGGATTAACTTGTATTATTATATCTCACAAGTTAAATGAAGTTACCTATGTGGCTGACAAAATTACCGTTGTTCGAGATGGTGCAACTATTGAGACACTTGATAAGGCAACGGATGATGTTTCAGAAAGCAGAATTGTTAAGGGAATGGTAGGTCGTGAATTATCAGATCGTTTCCCAAAGCGTGTGCCTAAGATAGGCGATGTAAAGCTTGAAGTAAAAGGTTGGAATGTATACCATCCACTCTATATGGAGCGAAAAGTGGTAGACAATGTGAGTCTTAAAGTCAAAAAAGGTGAAGTAGTTGGTATTTCTGGATTGATGGGTGCTGGACGTACGGAACTTGCTATGAGCATTTTCGGTAAAAGCTATGGTCATAATATCACTGGTGAACTTTATATTGATGGTAAGGAAGTTAGCCTTAATAATGTACATACTGCAATTAAGCATAAGCTAGCTTATGTTACAGAAGATCGTAAAGGAAATGGTTTGATTCTTAGTAACCCAATTAGAGTTAACACAACACTTGCTAATCTGGATGCTGTAAGTAGCCATAAGATTATCGACAAGGATAAAGAGTATGGGGTAGCAGTAGAGTATAAAGAGAAGCTTAGGACGAAATGTCCATCGGTTGAACAAAATGTAGGTAATCTCAGCGGTGGTAATATGCAGAAGGTTCTTTTAGCAAAATGGATGTTTGCTAATCCTGACATATTAATCCTTGACGAACCAACAAGAGGTATTGATGTTGGTGCTAAATATGAAATATACTGCATCATTAATCAATTAGTTGCAGAGGGTAAATCCGTAATTATGATTTCATCCGAGTTACCAGAAATTCTAGGTATGTGTGATCGTATCTATATTATGAACGAAGGTAGAATTGTTGGTGAAGTAAGTCGTGAAGAAGCAACTCAGGAATTGATTATGACAACAATATTAAAATCTTGTAATAAAGGAGAATAACGATGGACAAAGCAAAATCTATGGATTTTATCAAAAGATATACAATGATTATTGTATTAGTATTAGTAGTGGCATTTTTTGCTTGGAGAACTGGCGGCAGTATTCTTGCTCCAATGAACATTAGTAGTTTGATTTCCCAGAATGCTTATGTATTTATTTTAGCAACTGGTATGTTATTATGTATTTTAACTGGTGGTAACATTGACCTTTCTGTTGGATCATTAGTATGCTTCGTTGGTGCTGTTGGTGCTGAACTAATGATGAACAAAGGTGTTAATATGTACCTTACTGTACTTATTATGGTTATCATTGGTATAGCAGTAGGCGCTTGGCAGGGCTTCTGGATTGCATTTGTAAGAATTCCACCATTTATAACAACATTAGCAGGTATGTTAATTTTTAGAGGATTAAGTAACGTTATTTTAAATGGTATGACCGTATCCATTAAGGATCAAACTACTTTTGTTAAGATTTTTGGTGGTGGTGCTGACTGTTATATTCCAGATATTATAGGTAATGATAAAGTTCCTGATATCTTTGGTAAAGTAGTAAATGGTGTGAAACCGACAATTAACTTAACCTGTTTAGTTGCTGGTGTATTAGCAATTTTGGTTTATGCCTTTATCCAATTCAAGAGTAGAAGAGATCGAGTGAAAAAGGGATATGAAGTTGGCAAATTCTTACCATTCATCGGTAGAATTGTCGTAATTAGTGTTGTAGTGCTTACTGCTTCTTATCAACTTGCTAAGTATAAAGGTATTCCATCTGTTCTTATCTGGGTATTTATTGTTGTATTAGTTTACGCTTATATTACATCTAACACAACCTTCGGAAGATATTTCTATGCAGTAGGAGGAAACGAAAAAGCAACCAAGTTATCTGGTATCAATACGAACAAAGTATATTTTGCAGCGTATATGAATATGGGCTTACTTTCCGCTTTAGCAGCTATGGTTACTATCGCTCGTTTGACATCTGCTCAGTCTACCTATGGTCAAAACTATGAAATGGATGCTATCGGTTCTTGCTTTATTGGTGGTGCATCTGCTTACGGTGGAATTGGTACTGTTCCTGGTGTAATTATTGGTGCTGTGTTAATGGGTATTATCAACATTGGTATGTCCTTAATGTCAATTGACCAGAACATGCAGAAAGTAGTTAAAGGTTTAGTATTATTAGCAGCTGTTATCTTCGATGTTGTATCCAAACGTGGTGGTAAATTTACAGTTAAGAATTAATATATTTTAATATTAAACTTCACAAAAGTATATACTTGCATATGGTTGGGGGGCTATGTGATCGTTTGATAACATACCTCCCTTTTTGGTTAAAATGGGAGGAACTATATGAAGAATAAAAAGAACAACCTACTGTTCACAAAAAAACAAAGTATTTCAAAAAAATTATTTTCCCTAATTCTTTTATTAGCGATCACAGCAATTGTATGCACTGGATTTCTTACCTTCGCCCTAATAACGATTGTGGATATAAGTGATGATATAACTAGTAACCAGGTAATTATGAGCGAGAAGATATCTGATATTTCTAGTGGTTACAGCCGCATTAACAGTCAGGTATTAACGCATGTGTTGACAACTAATAGTGGTACTATGGATGAAATCAAGCAAAATATTACCGACGAGTTTACTATTTTGAATACCAACGTTACTGAATTTGAAAGCTATTTAGGGGAAAATGATTCTAGAAAAGAAGATTTAGATAATTTCAAGAAAGAGTTTACTAAATACAAAAAGACGGTAGATAGTCTGTTGGAATCAAGTAAAACAAATAAAATGCAAGCAGAAGTATCTGCAAGTACCAATTTATCTATGTTTAATGAAAAGATACAAGGGTACTTATCGTCTATGAGTGCTTCAACAAAAGAGGATATGAAGAATGGCCAGAACAAGATGCAAAATATGGCATCAGCTGTTCCGATTGTTGTTGTCATAGCCATTGCTGTTTTAATTGTAGTTGCTATTCTCACTAATATATTTATCCGCCGTTTAGTAATCACACCTATTAAACTATTGACGAAACAGGTGGATTGTATCGTAAATGAAATTAAAGACAATTCAGGTGATTTGACGAAACGTGTAAAGGTAAAATCTAAGGATGAAATTGGAAGATTAGCTTTTGCTATTAACGAGTTTATATCACAGCTACAAGAAATCATAGGTGCCCTTATTTCTGGTTGCTCTGATTTGTCTATACAGCAAGGTGTCGTTGGAAAGAGTGTAAATACTGCGAATACTGGTGCAAAAAATACTGCTTATACTTTAGAAGAAATGGCAGCAAGTATGCAGGAAGTAGCAGCCACTGTTTCTGACGTTGCAGAAAACACCTTTTTAGTGGAAAAAGAAGTGAACAAAATGTCTAGCGCTGCAGTTAATGGAAGTAAATACGCTGGGGAGATCAAAAAGGAAGCTGAGGAAGTGGGAAAACATGCTTCTGAAAGTCGTGAATATGCTGTAAAAATGATTCAAAATATAGATGTAAATCTGAAATCTAGTGTAGAGAAAAGTCATGAAATTGATAAAATCACGAAGTTAACCAATGAAATTCTAGAGATATCAGAACAAACAAATTTACTATCCTTAAATGCCTCTATTGAAGCTGCTAGAGCAGGAGATGCAGGAAAGGGATTCGCAGTAGTAGCAGACGAAATACGTAATTTGGCAGATAATACAAAGGAATCGGCTAATAGAATTTATACTATCATTGAAGGTGTAATTTCTAGCGTTGAAGAATTAGCAAATAATGCTAGTGTATTATTAGATTTTGTTAATTCAAGAGTAAAAGATGACTACACCACAATGGAAGAGACTGGTCGTAATTATAGTAAAGCATCAGAAACTATGGACGCAATCATGAAAGAACTTAGTAGTTCAATGAATGACCTTATGAAAACAATACAAAATGTTAATATGGCTAATCAAGAAATTAATCATACCGTAGGAAAGAGTGCTAAGGATATCACTGATATTGTTTGTTCTAATAGTAGTTTATTAGAAGAGATGAATTCTATTACAGAGTCTCTTACAAAAGTTGAGGATGTAGTAAGTCGATTAAACAACTGTGTACAATATTTTAAATCCTATTAGTAATCTTACGTATTATAAAAGCTCTGAAGATTTTCAGAGCTTTTTTGTTGTGTAAAGAGTTTTTATAAAAGTATACATAATATTATTATGTATACTTTTATAAAATTATAGATAGAATAGAAATTTACAAATAATTTCTATTAGTGTAAAATGAAATTAATATATAATTAGAAGCTAAAATTCATGTACATAAACATTATTTAAAGGGAGGGTTGTAATTCGATTTAGAAATACGACAGGGGTAACTGATAAACCAAGATTACATAATACAAGGAGAGGATAAGTAAAGTGAACGCAATGAAAAAAAGAAAGGTTGTTATATTAGTATCAGTAGTTTTAGTGGCAGTTATAGCAATAGCTATCGGAGTAAAGTTCTATTTGGACAAAGATGGTAAGGATGATATTAAATCTGTTTCAAAGGAACTCACAGAGAAAACTACACTTTTATGTGATGCTTTAAATGACAAGGATATGGAGGCACTTAAAGTATTATATGTAGATAAGTATATAAATAATATAGATGCTAATTATATCCTTAGTTTATTACCAAAGCAAGATGAGCTTGATAAAGCTGAGATCAGTGTAGATGATTTCTATTGTAAAGTGAAGGAAATATTAAGTAATGAATTTGAGGATCAATCAGAGGACTCATTTAGGCAGATGGAAGACATAAATGAATATGAGATGAAGGTCCTTGTAGAGTATGGTATTAAAGAACAGAAGTCTTATGGACAGAAATGGATAATAATTTTCAGCAAAGAAAATAATGAATTTAAAATTAGTGACATTGGACTAATAACGAATACACTTTCAGAAATACAATAAGGCAGAGAAAGGAGAAGTTATGTATTAATTTCATAATACATAATACATTATCGTATGAAAAAATTAGTATCATTTCTTTTGATCATATGTTTGGTTTTATCACTTGCTTCATGTAATAGAAATGATAATGTGACAAATGATAAAACTATCGAACCTACCCAAAGTGCAAAAGTAGAACCAACACCAACAGTTGCTCCTGTAACAACAGCACCTGAGATTAAGGACGATAATTTAATTCCTGGAGGAGATTTCACGAAGCTTGACTCTATGTGGGGAACCTATATGGAATCCGGTGGAGATGGAGCCATGAAAGGAAATTCGGATGGCCAATTAGAAGTAAAAGTAAATAAAACTGGTTCTGTAAAGCATGCGATGCAAGTTTACTGTGATGGATTTGAATTACTTCAAAATGCAGTATATGAGTTTTCGTTTGACATTAAGTCTACCATAAATCGTACCATGGATTGGCGTTTTCAAATAAATGGTGGTGATTATCATGCGTATGCTTCCGGTGAAGGAGTAAAATTAACGACTGAAATGCAACATCTTACTTACGAGTTTACCATGGCTGAGGCTTCAGATAAAACGCCAAGATTCTGTTTTAATTTAGGTTTTTATGAAGAAGATGGTAAGCTAGATCCTCATACGGTGTATATTGATAATGTGAAGCTTACTCTAAAAGATGATTCCAATGCAGTTTCAGCTGATGCTGGAAGTAAAGAGATGGCAATTAATATTAATCAGGTAGGATATTTAGCGAATGACGTTAAGATGGCGATCTTTAGAGATAGTACTGCTGATACAGAATTTAATGTAGTAAAAGCTGATTCTGGTGAAGTAGTGTATACAGGTCAAATTACGGGAGCTAAAGATTCAGCTAGTGCTGATGAGAAAGTAGCATATGGTGACTTTAGTAAGTTAAAAACCCCAGGTACCTATAAGATTACAGCGAAAAACGCAGGAGAGTCAGGAGCCTTTGTAATTGGTGATGATGTATATAGTAATCTGTTTAACGACACTGTAAAAATGCTTTATTTGCAACGCTGTGGCTCTAAACTTGGTAAGGAGGCAGGAGATTTTACTCATGATGCCTGCCATACGGAAAAAGCTACTATATACGGTACAAATGAGAAAAAGGACGTATCAGGTGGTTGGCATGATGCAGGTGATTACGGTCGCTATGTGGTTCCTGGAGCAAAGACTGTGGCAGATTTATTGTTAGCTTATGAAGAGTATGGTTCTTTATTTGGAGATGCTAGTGGGATACCTGAAAGTGGTAACAAGGTACCAGATGTTCTAGATGAAGCCAGATACGAATTGGAATGGATGTTAAAGATGCAGGATGGTAAGTCCGGTGGGGTATACCATAAGGTGACGGGATATAATTTTGAAGGAAATACTGTAATGCCTCAGGATGTAAAGGATGAGCAAGTTATTATGCCTGTATCCGTTTGCGCTACAGGAGATTTTTCTGCAGTAATGGCAATGGCATCCAGAGTTTATAGTAAATATGATGCTGCCTTTGCTAAAAAATGCTTAAAAGCATCTAAGTTAGCAATGAATTATTTAGATAAGAATCTCCAACAAGAAGGGTATAAAAATCCTAGCGACGTAACAACAGGAGAGTATGGAGATACTGAAAACAAAGATGAGTATCTATGGGCATTAGCAGAACTATATAAGACAACAGGAGATTCAAGCTATCAAGCTAAGATCGCTACGTTAGATTTTACAAAATTACAGGATGGTTTAGGTTGGATGGGAGTTAACTTCTATGGTTATTATGCCTATTTAACTTCTAAAAACCAAGATGCAAGCATCTCTTCAAAGATAAAAGCTGATTTTACGACTTATATCGATGAAGTAAAAGGAAACATCGACAAGGATGGTTATTATTCCTCTATAGGAGAAGAATATCCTTGGGGAAGTAATATGACAGTGGCTAATAACGGAATGGCCCTCTTAATGGCTAATAAAGTGCTTAAAGCTGATAGCAATAATAAAGTATTAGCGAAAGAGCAGTTAAATTACCTTTTAGGAGCTAATACAACATCCTATTGTTTTGTAACGGGCTATGGAACGATAAGCCCAGTAAGTACCCATCATAGACCATCTCAAGCCCTTGGAAAAACTATGAAGGGAATGCTAGTTGGTGGACCTAATTCGAATTTAGAGGATCCGTATGCAAAGACAGTGTTAGCAGGGTTACCTGCAGCAAAATGTTATGCAGATAACGCCCAGAGTTATTCCTGTAATGAAATTACAATCTATTGGAATTCACCGTTAGTATTTTTACTTGCAGGTGTTCAGGCAAAGTGATAAGGTAAAGAAAGATTAATAATACAAGATACGAAAGAAAGCCTTTGAATTAAAGGCTTTCTTTTTTCGTAAGGAACAAAACAATCAATTAATAAGTTTGTAACTTAGAATGTATGAAGTATTACATAGTTAGTTTACATAATAATGTTATGGTAACATTTATGCTGAGGGTAAAATCAATATATTAAATCAAATATATTATAGTGAAAATATGATCAAATAACGGAATCATAGGAGAATAGTTCTGTAACATACGTAGACTTATTATGATAATACCCTTCTATAGTTATTATGAACCGGTTCCCAGACCATCAAATCTAATTGACTATAAAGAACTGTTGTTTTATAATTTATGCAAGAACATTTGTTCTTTCGTTATACTCAAATGCAAATCAATGTTTGTACATAGATGCATCAATTTCAATGCCAATTGGAAGACATTAAGGGAAGTTGACGGATTAAATACATAGTATAGAAAAGAAGACTTCATACACTATGAGTATATATTATATGAGTATATATTATATGGACCTTCTCAAGTAATTGTTAATTCATTTTCACTGACTTAAAGTTTAATTTTTGAATTTTTTATTCTAATATCTAAGGAGGCTCTAATGTGTTTGAGTTAAATAATAAAGTAGTTTTGGTTACAGGAGCAACGAGAGGGATTGGAAAGGGAATAGCAATTGCACTTGCGAAAAAGGGAGCTATTGTATATTTTACTGGTAGGACTGAAAAAGAATACCAGGGTGCTGTGCAATTATCCGGTTCTCTACAAGCTACAGAAGACGAAATAAAAAAAGTGGGCGGGCTTGGATATGGTATTAGATGTGATCATGAGGATGATAAACAAACGAAAATAGTCCTAGATAGAATCATTAGTGAACAAGGAAAAATTGATATATTAGTAAATAATGTATGGGGAGGATATGAACACTTTAGCGATGGTACTGAATTCTGGAAAGAGACGGGATTTTGGACAATGCCAATCAGTAGATTTGATAAGTCAATCAATGCAGGTATAAGAGCGCATTATGTTACAAGTTTATATACTGTACCACATATGATTCGCCAGAATAGCGGTCTAATCTTTAATATATCTTTTTGGGCGGCAGAACGAAATGATATGGGTGTTACCTATGGAATTGCGAAATCAGCATCAAAGAAAATGACAGAGACAATGGCGTATGAATTAAAAGAATATGGTATAGGTGTTATTACAATTTATCCTGGTCTTGTAAGAACCGAGTCGGTTATGAAATCTGCCGATTTTTTGGATTTATCCAATTCAGAGTCAACTGAATTTGTAGGACTAGCAATAGCTGCTTTAGCTTCAGATGATAATGTGATGGAGAAAAGCGGTTCAAAACAGATTGCAGCTCAAGTTGCAATTGACTATGGGTATAAGGATATAGATGGCACACAGCCAATACCATTGAATACATCAAACTGTAAACAGTGACTTAAATTGCAGTTTTTAAGAACTCTATTTATATTTATACTAAATTAGTAATCTACAGTATGCACACACCATATCGAGCACAGTAAATGTTCAGGGAAGATAGAATACGGAGAAATACTTGAAAGTCTTTATATAAAAGGCTTTCTTTTTTACTCAAATTTAACTCTCGAACTTTTTCTTCTATTTTTTTGAAAGAAAAGTTCGGGAATGTCGGTTAAGGTGTATTTAAAATATTTCAATTTAATTGAAGTAATTATGATACTTTTTTATTGAGTAAAAATGCACCCCCAAATATTAACTATGAAGTTTAATATAACAGTATCAATTTGATTGTAGATGAATACAATATAGATATACTTCAATATAATGAAAATAAAATATAATAATTAAAACTACTAAATATTGACAGTATAGAAATGTATCTATATAATATAACACATAGACAAATATCTATATAAGGAGGAGCATGATGAATAACAATTATGAAAAAGAAGCTATTCTTGTAAAAGCAATTGCAGACCCAAGTCGGCTTAAAATATTTGATATCTTATCATGTGGTGAACAGTGTGCATGTGATATACTAGAAAACTTTGAATTTACCCAACCGACATTATCTCATCATATGAAGATTTTAATCGAATGTGGGTTGGTTGCTAGCAGAAAGAATGGATTATGGACCATGTATTCACTTAATATACCTAACACAAATCAATTGCTATATTTTTTATTAGGATTGATAACTCCTACCGAAGATTGTATATGTAAAAATAGTAATAGTAGTTGTAAATGTGAAAAAGGAAAGGATGTTGAAAATGAATAGTATTAGAATTTATGATCCTGCAATGTGTTGTACTAGTGGTGTATGCGGACCAAGTATTGATCCAGAATTACTAAGAGTAGCAACTGTAATTAACAAACTTGATAAAAATGGAATTAGTATACAAAGGTACAACTTAAATCATTCCCCACAAGCATTTGTAAAAAACAGATTAGTTCAACAAATATTAAAACAAGAAGGAGTAAAAATCTTACCAATTACATTAGTAAATGATCAAGTTGTTAAGAAAGGTGCATATCTAACTAATGAAGAGTTTTGCAAGTATCTAGAACTAAGCTCCTCTGAATTAAATGATGATTGCTGTAATAAAGAAAGTAGTTGTTGTAATGGTGAGGATGGCTGCTGTAATAGTGGTTGTTAGGAGGCAAGTATATGTATCAAGAATATAATCCATCTAGTTTAGATTTAACAAAATACTTGTTTTTTACAGGAAAAGGTGGAGTAGGTAAAACTTCTGTAGCATGTGCAACTGCTTTACATTACGTTGATGCTGGAAAAAAAGTCATGTTAGTCAGCACAGATCCTGCTTCTAATTTACAGGATGTATTTGAAGTTAATTTAGACAACAAAGGAAGAACCATAGAAGGGGCTCCAGGATTAACGATTGCAAACTTTAACCCTGAAGAAGCAGCAAAAGAGTATAGGGAATCAGTAATTAATCCATATCGAGGGTTGTTACCAGAAGATGTTATCAAAAATATGGAAGAACAATTATCGGGATCTTGTACTGTTGAAATAGCAGCATTCAATGAATTTACAAATTTTATAACGGACAGTTCAATAAACGAGATGTATGATTACATTATTTTTGACACTGCCCCTACAGGTCATACATTAAGAATGTTACAATTACCTTCTGCATGGAGTAGTTTTATAAGTGAAAGCACACATGGTGCCTCTTGCTTAGGCCAATTATCAGGGTTGGAAGAGCGTAAAGATATATATAAAGAAGCGGTTAAAACTCTAGCAAACAGCGAATTAACAACGGTTGTATTAATTACAAGGCCAGAGCAAACACCTTTGAAAGAAGCAGAACGTGCCTCAATAGAATTAGCAGAACTGGGTATAAACAATCAGATTTTAATAATAAATGGACTAATGCAGACTGCGAATGATGACTTATCCAATCGTTTTGTCTTAAAACAAAAGAATGCAATTAACTCCATCTCAGATTATTTAGGATCAATTACTACTTATATGATTCCAATGAGACCATATGCAATATCTGGATTAGATAATATAAGGGCGATGTTGTCAAAAGAATTCATGCCTACTAAAACTGAGTGCCTAGATGCTATGAATGTACAATGTCTAGGTAATGTAATAGAGGACCTCTATGTAAATAACAAAAGAGTCATTTTTACCATGGGAAAAGGTGGAGTAGGTAAAACTACCATTGCAGCCAGCGTTGCCATTGGTTTTGCGAAAAAAGGTAAAAAAGTTCATTTAACAACCACGGATCCTGCAGCACATATTGAATTCGTTCTTGAACAATATCCAGGTATTCGAATCAGTCATATTGATGAGAAGAAAGAACTAAAGAGTTATCAAGAAGATGTTTTGTCCCGAGCAAAAAAGACGATGAGTGAAGATGATTTAGCATATGTGGAAGAAGATTTACGCTCTCCATGTACACAAGAAATTGCTGTTTTTCGTGCATTTGCAGAAATTGTGAAGCAATCAGAAGAGGAAATCGTAGTAATTGATACGGCACCAACTGGCCATACCTTATTATTACTTGATTCCACTCAAAGTTATCATCGAGAAATCCAACATTCAAGAGGGGAAACACCCGAATCAATAAAACAATTGCTTCCTAAATTAAGAGATAAAGACTATACAGAAGTATTAATTATAACACTTCCTGAAGCTACTCCAGTTTATGAGGCAGAACGTTTAATGGAAGACCTAAATAGAGCAGGAATTCATAGTAAGTGGTGGATAGTGAATTCAAGTATATATAATCAGCAAACAGATAATCAAATTTTGAAATCGAAGGCAAAGCAAGAAATTAAATGGATCAACAAGGTTAACAAGATTTCAAACAATAATCTGGCTATAGTAAATTGGATAAGTGATGAAGCTAAAGATAGAATGTTACTAAATCTATTAGAAAATGAAATAAACTAATTGGGTGGGATTCATAATGGGGATTCATAAAGAAACAACTGAAAGTTCAGGTGGAATAGGCTTTTTTGAAAAGTATCTTACCATATGGGTAATCATGTAAACATAGAGAAGATTGGGGATTGGAAGATCCATCTGGTAAAGAAGAAAAGGAATTTATTCTAACTGCAAAGATTATTGAAGAGAAAATATTGGACTTAAAACATAGAATCCAGTCAGGTATTTATTTTTAGATTTGAATAACAATATCTATGATATAATATAATATAAAAGGAACAAATATGTATTACACATCATACGTATTCGTTCCTTTTGTTTATAGTCTTTTTATCGTATTGCAAAATAGTAGATATGATAGTAATAATATTGGGCTGTAAGATTGAAATTTTAATAGATAAAACATAAAGTGGAAACAAGATAAGAAGGAGAGTCTATATTTACACTTTAAGTTTATACATATTTATACTTTAAGTTATATCTACATGTAATTAACCGACAATTCACCTTAAAAAGAGTGCTAAATTCACCCACACAGAACTATTCGCGAAACGCAAGTTTAACGAAAACTATGGTACCGCTTTTATCTATATTAGGTTATAGCTCTATCTAGCCCTTAATATTACAGCTAGAATTAATAATGATATTTGAGTACTTATTTACGTTATGCTATGTGTTATATTCAATAACTACGATATTCTTGTTTATAACTTATAACATACTTCTCTTTATTCTCTTTCTTGAAGGCAATCGATTATTGCTATACTTAGAAATTATTTATATGTAATCAATAGATCTTTATATAGGATTCATAATGGCTTTGTAAATCGGTCATATATACTAATAAAGATCAATTTATTAGTTTAACATGAACATTATTCTAAATGTCTATTCTTTCTAACGGTTTTTATCATATAATGTTATCCCTATACTAACAAATGTTCCATTAACTTAGCATATATTCCATTGTATTCTAATTTCTTGTGTTTTTCTTTTAATAAAAGTAAATAACTTATCTTTAGATCTAGATTAATAATTAATCTTTGGGAACAGCTACCATTAATCCCATAACCAAATGGGTATAAAGACCATAAATACCCATAGTTATGATTCGCTTTTTGAGGCTCGAACATCTCACGTATATAACCAATAGATATTACCTTCTTATTCTCATGTATGCCATTATTAATAATCATTTGTGATAATTTATTTATATCATTAGGAGAACATGTAAAATTCTTTTCTTTTCCATACAAATTGTAAATAATTGACTCTACAGAAATACAGAAATCATCTTGGGTTAAATGTATGTCTAAGGGCATAAACAGAGCTTCCTTGCAAAAATCATCTAATGAAACATCCAATACTTTTTCTAATATGATAGCAAGTAATATATAATCCCATTCTTTATAACAATATTTCATCCCTGGCACATTAGAAACTAATATGTCACTCAGTACATCAGAGGTATTAACATTGTTTAAGAGATCGTAGTAAATAGGCCTTAACCAATGCATACTACTACTCCACAACAAACCGGAGGTCATAGAGAGCAAGTGCTTAATCTTAATTACACGATGGAGATGATCTCTTCCTAAATCAAATTCAGGTAAAATAGTGTATATTGGTACTTCAACACTTTTAAGATGATGTCGATCGATAGCAATCCCTGTCAAAAGGCTTATTAAACTAGGAACAAGAAAGGAAACGTCTTGTTTTGTATCACTAGTATAACCTTCCCTATGTTTTTCAAAGATAATATTGTTTTCCTTTGCAAATATAATGCTTGAATAATCTGTATAATGATGCTCAGACAGATATTGATCCAAGTATGAAGACGGAAATTTCTTATTCATAAACCTCTAAATGCTCCCCCATTTTTAAATCTTAAAAAATGTCATAGAAAAACCTCTAATTATCCAGCTACATATCTTTATTAGTTCAAGATGGATAATTAGAGGTTGATAATATGTAAGTATAATTAAAATGTTAAATTAAATTCTTTGTTCTGATATAATTCGTTGTAATTCCATTAATTCTGGTGATGAAAGATCCTGTTGTTTGACATATTCAGATAGAAAATTGCATAATGATCCATTGTAAAATTTATTTAATAGAGCTTTTGTTTCAGTGACTTGAGCGGTACGTTTTGAAATGCCTGCTTTACAGATAAACCCCGGATCCTCACGAATAACTGCACCTTTTTCTATTAATCGTTTAATTACAGTATAAGTGGTGTTCTTCTCCCATCCAATATACTCTTTAATAATCTTAGCAATGTCTTTTGCTGCCAGATTTTTGTTAGACCAAAGAAGTTCCATAATATTCAATTCACCTTCATGTAACCTTATTTCCTTCATCAAGTAATCCCCTTTGAAACCACGACATTAGTAGAATTAACAACTTATGTGATTTTTATCAAAATAGATGTCTTTTTAAACTATACTACAACATTAGAACAGATAAAGAAGAAATATAAGCTAATCAAAAGGTATATACCTTATATATCTACTATTGTAGATTTTAAAAGACATAATAATTCTACCTTAATAGAACCAATCTGTCAATAAGTTAAATGCAAAAAACTGCATATAGAGGGACATACTGGATATTATGATGTTCACCAAAGTTTTTTGGTGATATCTTAATAGCGTAACTAATGTCATAGGTATTAGAAAATATATTAACTGATTTAGATTTAGTATGATCATCGTTAAATATTTCTACAGGGATATATTTATTTTCTTTCATTAGAATGAAATCAATCTTAGCTTGAGAGCCAGATTCCCAAAAATACAGAGGATGTCCAGCTGCAGTTAATGTTTGAGCTACATAGTTTTCAAGGAAGCCTTTGTATTGCTCTTTTTTAGGGCTTAGTTCTTTACAGTTTACATTCATTTTCATTTTGGAGACTAGAACACCAATATCATATAAGTATAGCTTTTGACCTACAATACTCTTTTCTATTGGATGACAATTAAGAATTAACCCATAGTCTTCTAGAGCTTGAGTTTCAGCACTATACTGATTTTTAGTAGCCCCCTTACGTATTATATTATATTTGAACTTTCTATTTTTCTTTGACAGTTGAAGATCGATTGTTTGATAGAGGCTTTCAAGTTTGCTATAACTATTTTCAGAATTATGTAGTCGTAAACAATTTAATTGATGATTCTGAATCAGATAATGTATTTCAGAGACATTTAATATGGATTCTAGTGTTAAGTATTCGTTTATTGCACTAGGCATGCCTCCAATCACTAGATAGTCGTATAATATATTCAAGATATCATTATGTACAATTTCTGGAATTGGTTTTAGAGTTTTATAGTGTTCCTTTATGACAGAGATATACCAAGGATTATTGCTTACTTCTAGAAATTCTTCAAAATCTAAAGGATATAAAGTCAGTATTTCCATGGTATCAGTGCTTAATGAAATAGAAAGTGGATAGCTAGAAATAAAGATAAAACGTAGATTTGATGAGTGATTGTTATAATACGTAAGTTTAGAAATCATAAATTCACATAAGCAACACTCATCGAATATGATAATGGAATCTAAAGAAGGCTCTACTGAGAAATAGGTCATAATAGATTGTATGGATTGCTCTAGGTTGTTAGGATTAAGAAGTTCTATTAAGCCTGGATTTAACTCAAAATTCATGTAGATCTTATTATCTGTAGTAGTGGCTAAAAAATCTGTCACTAATCGGGTTTTACCAACACCTTTAGGCCCCTTTATCATAAGAGGCTTAGGTGATTTGGTTTCAAACCATGTATGAATTGTATTCATGGCTTTTCTTTTCAATAATATTACCCCATTTCATCATTAGGTTTAAGGTATTTATTATCTTATTTGTCGAAGTTTACTTAGTAAGTCATTAAAATAAGGTGGTAATGGTGCTTCAAACTCCACATAAGTATTGGTTGTTGGATGAATAAAACCTAGAGTTTTAGCATGAAGTGTTTGCCCTTCAAGAGAATATGCACATTTAGAAGGACCGTAAATATCATCTCCTAATAGTGGGTGGTTAATACTAGCCATGTGTACACGTATCTGATGGGTACGGCCGGTTTCTAATTGGCATTCTATCAAGGAATATTTATTAGAAAATTGTTCTAACACTTTAAAGTGAGTAACGGCTGGTTTACCGTTTTTATGGTTAATTGCCATCTTCTTTCGATCTATTGGATGACGTCCAATTGGCCCCTCCACTGTTCCTTCTTGGTCACGAAAGGTACCATATACAACTGCTATATACTTTCGTGTGATAGAATGAACTTTAAGCTGACTGGCGAGGCTATTGTGAGCTTTATCGTTCTTACACACCACAAGTAGACCTGTTGTATTTCTATCGATACGGTGAACAATCCCGGGACGCATTATACCATTAATACCAGACAATTCATCCTTACAATGGTAAAGTAGTCCGTTCACCAAAGTACCAGTCATGTGCCCAGGAGCTGGATGTACTACCATATCCTTCCCTTTGTTAATAATTACGATATCAGAATCTTCATAGATGATATCAAGTGGAATATTCTCTGCTATTACATCTAGTGGTTCTGGTTCAGGAACCATAATTTGAATTTTATCATTAGGTGAAATTTTATAATTTGCTTTTACAATCTTATCGTTAACAGTTACTAGATTGTCTTTAATTAACTTTTGAATAAATGAGCGAGTAGTATCCTCCCATTGAAGAGAAATAAACTTATCAATACGCTCATTTTTTTCCGATTCCTCAACAATAAACTCTACTAAAGTCTGGTTGGAATCCTCATTGCAATCAAACATTTATTTTGTACCTCTTTTATAAAATTGAAGATCTTCCTCTTTATAATAGAAAATTAAAAGAGCAGGTAAGACGAATTCTGCCACAGTAACGTAGCAGTCTGCGATATTAAATATTGGGAAGTCAATTAAGTTAAAGTATAGAAAGTCTACAACATAATTTAACATAATTCGATCGATCATATTCCCGATTGCCCCAGCAGCAATAAATATCATACAAAGCTGTAAAGGGCGGTATTTTCTTTCATCTGGTAAACGATAGTAAAAGAAAACAATGGCAGCAAGAATGATGACTGTAACTAAGACAAAAATGAAAAACTTATTCTGAAATAGTCCAAAAGCAATGCCCCTATTTTCTAAATACTCAAAACTAAATACCCCTTTTATTACATCTATAGGGCCATTTTCCTGTAGAAAGGTTCTAGCCCAATATTTTGTTATCTGATCTAAGACTACTAATATTATAACCCAAAGGGGTCCAAATTTCTTTTTCATATAATTACCTTTCTGCTGTTAAATATTAAGAATATATCGAATTGCATGAAGCAATTCTGTATCTGTTACAGTGGCATCTATGACACTGTGACACATGGAATCCATAAGGATATACTTGATCTTTCCGGATGACATTTTTTTATCATTCTTGGATACAGCTAAAATATCCTCAGGTAGTAAATCTGTGGTTCTTATAGGTAAGTGAAAGGCCTTAAGCATATTCTCTATGTCAAGAAGCTCTTCGTCACTAATATAACCTCTTTGTTTAGAAATGTAAGCCGAGGCAACCATCCCTATTGCCACGCACTCTCCGTGTAAAAGCTCAAAATTCTTGAGTTTTTCAATGGCATGTCCAAGAGTATGTCCGAGATTTAAAAGAGCTCGTTCTCCTTTTTCAGTAGGGTCCTTTTCAACAGTTAATTGCTTATGATAACAACAACGATGTATCATAGTAGCTAGAGATAGTTCATCATATTGAAGAAGCTTATCTGTATGAAGCTTAAGCCATTCATAAAAGTACTGATCACCAATAAGAGCATATTTAATCACTTCTCCAAAGCCAGAATAATAAACTTGTTTTGGTAGAGTTTTTACAGTATTAAAGTTTATATACACAGATTTTGGTTGATAAAAAGCGCCTACCATATTTTTATAGCCATGAAAATCAACACCTGTCTTACCACCTATGCTACTGTCTACCATGGCAAGTAAAGTGGTAGGTATCTGGATGAAACGAATTCCTCTAAGATAGGTAGCAGCTACATAACCAGTCAAATCTCCTACTACTCCACCACCTAATGCAAGTAATAGATCACCACGGTCAAACTGAGCCTTAATAAGATGTTCATATAGATTCTGAACCGTTTCTAAGTTCTTAGAATCTTCACCTGCCCGAAAGGTAAATGTAATAACTTCCCTAGTATATTTTTTTGTTATATCAGTTAAAAGCGGTAGATAGAGGTCCGCTGTATTACTATCACAAACTATACATGCTTTTTTATTAGAAACTGATAGTGCTTCTAATTCCTGGCAAAACCTATCATAGGAGTTTTCAAGAAGTATGTTGTATATGGGAGTATCATTTTCCCTGATTGTTAGCATGCCACATCCATCTGTGGTCATTGGAAGATCAATTGTCATACTGTGTTCCTTTCTATGTGTATGTACTCTTCAATAACTTATATTTTACTGTACTTAGAGGAAAAAGAAAAGGTTTGTTTGAAAAAAGAACGCCCTAAAAGAACGTTCTTTCTCTTATACTATAATTAGATATCTAAGAACTCAAAATCATCAGAACCTTGAGAAGAATTCTTTTTATTAGCTTTCTTCTTTGGATTAACAGAAAACAGTTGCTGTAATAAATCTTGTTCAGTAATTTCTTCTTGAGCACGATAATCGTAGTCATTATTCTCGTTGTACTCGGATTCTGTAGCGGCTTTATTATAGTCGGTGGATTTGTCTTCCATTTGCTCTTCTAGTTCAGCCTCTTTTCTTGCTTCCTCCATAATACCAGATAAATCAATGGTAGGAATAAAGTCTTCGTCTATATAAGATGATTGTTCCTTTTTGGTTGATTCCATACTACTTGATTCTTGATAATTAGCATTCTTACTGTTAAACTCAATAGAATTCTCTGTTTCTTCAGGGAACACTTGAGACTCATTTACTGATACATCACGAATAATGTATTGATTTTGCTGATTAATACTTTTATCCTCATAAGATTCACTAGAATTATCGGAACTAGTAACGTCCTGGTTATCAGCTAATTGTACCTTTAAGGCCGAGAAATCAATCATAAAAGAATCATTGTCTAATAATTCTGCTTGAGCTGCAATTAGTTGCTTATACTGTATTTTGTAATATTCAAATTGTTGTACTAAGGATGAAATTTTTAGTTTTAGATTATCTAGTGTCTTTCTAGCATCTAATTGAAGAGTTTTTGCATCATGCAGCGCAGACTTTGTAATATTGTCTGCTTTCGTTAAGGCTTCCTGTTGGATGAGTTCTGCTTTTTTCTCAGCCTCTAATAATATTCCTTGTGCTCGTTCGTGAGCGGATGCTTCCGTGTCTTGAGCAGTTTTCTCTGCTAACACTAAGGCTTTTTGAAGAGTCTTTTCCATGGATTTATAGTACTGTACACCATCACTTAATACATTTATTTTCTCATTAAGCTCTCTGTTTTCCTTATATAAACTCTCATAATCCTCGACTACTTCCTTTAAAAAAGCTTCAACATCCTTCTTATCATAACCAAAACCGGTTTTAAATACTTTACCTTGAAGTTCAATAGGTGTTAACATATTTATCCTCCTAAATGTATCGTAATATAGTAGCACAATAACGGCCTTTTTTTGTTTGATGAGTGATGCCACAGTAAACATATTTACCATGTCCTCGTACTGAAATAATGTCATTCTCTTTTAATACAGTACTATTATGGGTGACTATACGGCTATTAATAAACACTTTTCCACTAGAAATTAATCCTGTTATACTACTACGGGAGGAATTTAGCGCTAATGCTAAAATTGCATCCAACCGAGCTGAAGAAATCGTACCCTTAACTTCTTGATAGCTAGGTGTTATATCAATTACTTGCAAATATGTCGGACTGCAGTTGACATAAGTATGCTTTATCTTGTTAAGGGAATCAATAATATAAGAACTAATCGTTTCCTCTACAAATAGATACCCTATATTATCTTTAATTAAAATATCGCCTAGTTTGCCACGGTTAATACCTAAGTTCACCAATGCTCCAAGAAAATCTCTATGAGTCAAGGTGTCGGCAAATTTGGAATTATTAGGGCTTATTTTTATGATAGAAATATGAAACTCTTCTAATGGGATATCGTCTGTTTGATAGAAGCATAATCGACAACGATCTGCATTCTCGTAACCTCCCCAAAGCTTATACTGTATATGAGGTAACTCTTTTATATGGCTAAAAAATAGGTTTAGTTCATTTAAATTAAGAAAATCTGTTAGTGTAGCATAACCTCTAGTTTCTGCTTGATATGCTAATTCTTTGATACGTTTTAAAAATAATTCTTCTTCTCTGTCCATAGTATTCACCTTACATTAGTCTAATCTTTAGATAAGATACTATAAATAAAGCAATGAAAGGGGTAATATCCATCTGCGTCGTACGAAACACAGAGTACTTTAATAAGTATCGAATTATACTAAAGAGAGGATCTAAGAATCTAATAATTAGACTCTTAAATCCTTTGAAACTAGGTAACCAGGACATTATAATATAAGCAAATATAGAATACTCTATGATAACAAAGAATATATAGAATGCTTCTTTCACTAATCCTGCCATAATATTTAAAAATCCTTGTTAATTGTAGGTACTTCAAAACTATCATCTGGTACCAACTCTAAATAATCACCGGAGATATCAATGGTATCTGGAGAAAATATAAAAATATATTTAGAAATTTGATGTAGTTTACCGTTAATTGCATAGACACAACCAGAAATAAAATCCATAATTCTTTGAGCGTCTAATGGATCAAATCCTTCTAAATTAACGACAGAAGCTCGTCCAGTTAATAGCATATCACAAATATCTTGTGAATCCTCAAATGAGGATGGCTTCATAATACATACTTCTAAGCCTTTCGGTGTAGTACGAATAGGGACTATCTTATTGGATGCAGTACGTTCCATTCTAACACTCCTTTCCTTGCGGGGTTCAGGAATTACAGGATTCTTCTCTTCCATTGCTCGTGGGGCTTGAGCTCTAGTAGCCTTACGCTCCAATAGCTGTTGTTCTTTTATCTCATGATTCTGTTTTCTACGCTCTTTCTCTTCTTTAGCTAAGCGCTTTCTCTCGTTTTCTTCAAATTCTTCCTCAAAATCATCAAATTCACTATCTTCATTTAATTTTAAATAACCTAAGAAATTCTTTATAATGTTTGACATATTGGCTTATCTCCTATCCTAAAATAACTATTCTAATCGATATCGTACCCTATATGTTATAATTGCGCTGACCGAATATTCCAGTGCCAACCCTAACCATAGTGGCACCTTCCTCAATTGCAATTTCAAAATCTCCTGTCATTCCCATTGAAAGTATATCCATATTAATATTATCAATGTTTTTAGATTTGATGTCAATAAGTAAATTGCGCAAATTAGCGAAGTGTACTCTATTCTCCTCAGGATTGTCAACAAAAGGAGCGATAGTCATAAGGCCTTTAATTTTGATATTTGGTAATTTAGCAATCTCCAATATTAATTTTAGAGTTTCTTCCTCTGAAACCCCGAATTTAGTATCTTCTTTCGCTATATTAACTTCTATTAAGATGTTAACAGTAGTATTTTTCTTGTTAGCCTCTTCACTAATTTGTTTGGCCAGTCTTAGGGAGTCTACCGAATGAATCAGGCACACCTTGTCTACAATGTATTTCACCTTGTTACGCTGTAAATGTCCTATCATATGCCAGTTTAAGGCTTGATTAATTGCTTCTGACTTCTCACATAGTTCCTGTACTTTGTTTTCACCAAAATCAACGATTCCTTCCTTCATTACTTCTTCTATCATAGCAATAGGCTTAGTTTTACTTACCGCTATTAAAGTTATTTCACTTCTGTTTCGTTTGCTTCTATCACAGGCAGCCTGAATTCTATTTTCGACGTCCTTTAAATTCTCTTTAATCATGTTGTCTCACCTTTCTGACCTGTTACTTTACAAAATAATTACGCTAATACTTTAGTATTGTACATAGTTCTGTTCTTTAGCTAACTTAACATTCACTATGATATGATCATAGTTATTTAGTCCTAAGGAGGTATCCATAGCTACTAAACAATATTCATTATTCTCATATAAAACTTCAATTCGCCTAAAAACAGGGTATCCTTTATTAACATTGAATACTCCAGTAAGTGTTCCGGTTTCAGAAACCTTATAAGTATTGTCTGTTCCTGATGTTCCTGGAAGTAGAAGTACATCATCTTTCGTAATTATTGCTGTATCAATATAGGAGAAATTCTCATCACGATTAAATATATCCACCTCTATGAATTCAGTAGAAGCCTCACCATTTTTGGAGTAGGTTAACTTAACGATACCATAGCTATTATCATTACCACCCTTAGTAATATAGTCATTCGGTATTTTATAAAAATCCTTTTCACATATTGACGTTACAGGAATCTTATATCCGGTTGCTTTATTAGTACCAATCTCAAAGCTGATAAAGCGTTCATTAATATATCTAGATAAATAATTGCTCATCTGTATTACGGCATATTTCTTATTGTTCTTATCAAGAAAGCTTATACTTGCTGTTGCTTGGTGTTTATCAGAAAGAAATGTTAGACGTACAGTCTTTTTCTCTGATAGTTTTTTGTATTGATTCTCAGTAATAGGGGTAACAATACTCCATTTTTCAGAATTAATAAGCTTGTACACAGGCGCATCTGTTTCTTTAATTTCTGTAGAACGAAGTTGCTTCTTTTCATATTTAGTTAAATCGAACATAGAATCCTCTATGGTATCTAGAGTAACCCCTTCAAATCCATCGGTATAATACGAAATAATTCCACTGGAACTAGCTTTCTCAACAGAGAAATTAGCTTTTGAAGTAGATGTCTTTAATAATTCATGTAAAGTGTTTAGAGTATTAACATTAGTAACTTCTAAAACTGTACTATCAATGTCATACTTATAGTTGTAAGCACTTTCATAATCGCTCTCATCATAGGAATTTTGAAAGTTTGATATGCTCTTGCGGATTTCAGCGATTTCACTGCTACTTAGAGAAATACCCTGCTCCGAATTGGATAATAAATTATACATATCACCAGATTCATCAAGAGTGTAGACGGTAGTACCTTTACCAACCTTCTTGCCCTCTGCCACATAATAATTTATATAGCCTGCATGTTTATTACGAAATACGGTTTCATCCCGGAGTATTAATCCGTGATATGTATCATCGTCAGAGATCTGATTTTCTGTAACTTTGTAAACGGATAGTTGTTCACTTCCAAGAAACAAATACACTTGAATTCCAATATATATAAAGATGACAATAAATAAAACGACACCTAAATTAATATTCAGTGGTCTTCTAAATTTTACTACCTTTTTTTGTCCTGCCAAGGTAAGTAACCTCCTAAAACTCATAAAAATAAAAATAGTTATATATGTCTAATTATACTTTTTCTAGTGCTATATGTCAAAGAAGAATATTTTGTATAATTAAGACAGAAATGGTTACAATAGTTTTAGAAAGCAAAAGGAGGTATGACATGAAAACCTTAGATTATATTGTTTTAATCCTTGTCATTATTGGTGCTATTAATTGGGGCTTAATTGGCTTCTTTAGTTTTGACCTAGTTAGAGTGATTTTTGGAAATATGACTGTGATATCCCGTATTGTTTATGCTATTATAGGAATTTGTGGCCTATATGCTATTAGCTTTTGTGGAAGAATATCAAATAACCAGTAATGATAAAATGGTTGTATCTTATTAAGATACAACCATTCGATATTTATGGAGATATTATAGTGCTTCAATTATTTGATCTTGGAAGCTATCTGGAATACGATCCTTTTTAACAGATATACATACGACAAATTCTATCTTAAATAGATTAGATATAGCATTTAACTTAGTAAGTACAGGTTCTAAATCTGCGTTTTCATCTAAGTTCGCAATTTTTAACAAACTATCAAAGTATATCTTCTCTACATCATGATCACTGGACAGGATACCACAAATAAAACCTAAAAATTCATCTGCATTACTTAATAAATAGTCTCTGGAATTAATGAGTCGTATTTTGTTGCTTAGTTCGTACATATGCTTATTGCTTTTATCAATATAAACGAGATTACCATTTATATTGCGAACATCATCATTAGCTCTGGCAATAAGCAGTTTTGTCTTTCCTTTACCTTTTTCACCTGCAATAATCTGAACCATAATAACTCCTCCTTAAGTGACTGAATTTGTGTTATATGTACAAAAGATAAAATGTTTATGATTAAATTATAGAATAAATGTAACAAAAAAACAACTAGTAATCCTACTATAATGAAAAAAATATGAAGTTATCAGACTAAATGACTAAATGCCGAGTTATAAATAAAAAAGGAACTGCGTGATTGCAGTTCCTTTCACTATTTATGAATCATTGAAAGTAAATGATTCATTTCTTTGTATAAATCCTGTCTTGATTTAGCATTAAACACCATGGAAATGTATTCATTACCACTTTCATCTTTGCCTAGAAGAATTAAACAGTAGCCAGCTTCATCAGTTGTCCCTGTTTTACCACCAAATACAGTAATAGAATCAGGAGCTTTTTTCCCACCTGTTAGGTATAGGTTTGTACTCTTGAAAATACGTGCAACTTCTCTTCCAGATGCACTTACATATTCGGCTTTATAGGAAGCCTGATCTACAATAGAACGGAATTCCTCATAGTTTAGCAGTTCGTTAAAAATCAAATACATATCATAAGCAGTTGTATAATGATTATCATCATGAAGTCCATGAGCATTCACAAAGTGGCTATGGGTAGCTCCAATCTTTGCAATTGCTTGATTCATCATATTAGAGAAGCTATCTTCACTACCACCAAGCTGTTCCGCAATAGCAATTCCAGCATCATTCCCAGAATAGACCAATAAGGAGTTTAGCATCGTGCGAAAAGGTACTTTATCTCCTTCACTAAACCCACAAAGCTTTGCCCCAGGATAATTAATATGAGAGGCATTATAGCTTACTGTAATGGTATCTTCTAATTTATTTTGCTGAAAAGCTACAAGTGCTGTGGCCAGTTTAGTAATACTAGCAGGATATATCTTATCAAATACATTATTAGCATAAACCAATTCACCAGTAGAACGGTTCACAAGTAAGGAAGAACTACTATTCTTCATTACTTTATCCGCTTCATCTTGTTTATCCTTGGCAATTACACACAAATCTGATGAATATAAAGGAGCACTACTACTTACCACAAGAGGAGCTGACGATGCATAAGTACTTTCATAGGATATAACATCTGCCTCTTTAGCTCCACAGCCAGTTAATATTAAGATAAACAAAAGGAGGCATGGAATTATTTTTTTCATGCAGATTCTCCTTTACATTAATTATTTATTTAAAAATTTCACGCCAGTCTAAATCGCCCCTGTCTAAAGCTTTAATTAATAGCTCAGCAGTAGCCAGGTTCGTAGCAAGCGGAATGTTATGCGTATCACATAACTGAACTACATTATTTACATCAGGCTCATGGGATTTTGGAGACAAAGGATCTCTTAAAAAAATCACCATATCTATCTGATTATGCTCAATTTGTGCACCTAACTGTTGTTCTCCACCTAAATGGCCAGCCAAATATTTATGAATAGATAGGTTTGTAACTTCTTCAATGAGTCTTCCAGTAGTTCCGGTTGCATATAATTCATTTTTGCTTAGGATAGCACGATAAGCAATACAAAAATTTTGCATAAGCTTCTTTTTTGCATCATGTGCAACTAAACCAATATTCATAGCTGTTACCCCCTAACGTTGTTTTTTTGTTGAAGCCCAATATTAAGCACTAGACCAATTGCAATCATGCAACTAATCAAAGAACTTAGACCATTACTTAGGAATGGTAATGGTAACCCCGTGTTTGGTAATATCATCGTTGCCACCCCAATATTAGCAAATACTTGGAACATAAACATAGCGGATATCCCCATAGCAATTAACTTACCTAATCTATCTTTGGCTTTTCTAGCTATTGATAAACAAACAAAAATGATGATTGCTAAAAGTAATAGGATAATACAACAACCAATAAATCCAAATTCCTCTCCTATTACACTCCATATAAAATCACTTTCATTAACACCAACGATATCATAATTACGTGGTGTTGAAGCACCTTCCGATAACAGCTTGCCATATAGCTTACCAGTACCAATTGCTTGAATGGAGCATAGTTGCTGCCAATTTTCTTTTAGTGCATACACTGGATTATCTGGTTCTAAGAAGGCAAGTAATCGTTTTACTTGATATCCCTTTACAAAAAGTTTATCTCCAGGCTGTAACAGGTACCAAAAAAACGCAATTATTGAAGGAATTAACACTCCTAAGGTAGGTAATATAATACGATAACTTAAACCAGCAGTAAATATCAATACAACAAAGATAAAAATCATTACCATACTAGAAGATAAGTCAGGTTGATTGAATATTAATAAAGTAGGAACGATTGTAATAGCACCTGATAATAAAACTATATAGAATTTATTCATCTTACTTTCTAAGCGTGTAAATAGTACAGCTAATATTAATATTAAGGAAATCTTAGCTAGTTCCGAGGGCTGTAGATTAATTACCTTAAGATCAATCCAACGATAACAAAAAGTACCTAAATCTGTTCCTAGTGGACTATATCTAGCTAAAATCAACATGACAATTACAGCTACATAATAAATAACTACAAATTTTGCAATAAAGTGATAGTCAATTAATGCTACCGTAGTGATAATAATTAATCCAAGTCCTAGACCAAATAATTGCCTAATGTAAGCAGAGTTGCCACCAGATAATTTTATAGCATAGGAACTGATTAAAGATAAAATACAAACGATAACGATTAATGTTATATTAAGACGCTTAAAATTATATTGTTTAAAATTAAACATGGAAATTCTTCCTTATTATTTCTTACCCGACTTCAAATCTTTAATAGGGATATTGGCAAATAATGCAGGTACACTGCCATTATTACCTTCAGATTCCGTCTGGGTGATTTTAATATCAAGTCCAGCAGTGTCAATCTCAACATATTTTGATATAACAGCGATTATATCATTCTTAATCTGTTCCATAATCTCTGGAGAGCAATTAGCTCGGTCAGAGACTAAAACGAGTTTAAGTCTATCTTTAGCTACACTACTGGAAGTCTTCTTTTTAAAAAAATCTGCGAAACTCATTTTTCTTCCCCCTTATCATTAGTTCTTTTTTAATAGATGTGCCAGTTTACTCATTAACCCTGGTTTAACATTAAGATCTAATAAAGGTACTTCCTCTCCAATAATTCTATGGCATATGTTCATATATGCTTTTCCTGCTAAACTATCTGAACCTACTAATGGTTCACCTTGATTGGTAGAAACGACAATATTTTCGTCGTCTGGTACCACACCAATTAAATCAATGGCAAGAATCTCAACAACATCATCAGCAGACATCATATCACCACGTTTTACCATGTCAGTACGAAGTCTATTAACAATTAAATTAGTCTTCTTCACTTCATGTGCCTCTAAAAGACCAATGATACGGTCAGCATCACGTACGGCTGATACCTCAGGAGTTGTAACTACTAAGGCACTGTCTGCACCTGCAATAGCATTTAAAAATCCTTGCTCAATACCAGCTGGACAATCTAACAATATATAGTCAAATTCATCCTTTAATTCTGCAGCTAATTTTTTCATCTGCTCGGGAGATACAGAATTCTTATCTCTAGTTTGGGCAGAAGGTAATAAATAAAGATTAGGATATCTTTTATCTTTTATGAGGGCTTGTTTTATTCTACAATTTCCCTCGATAACATCTACTAGATTGTAAACAATGCGATTTTCAAGGCCCATAACCACATCTAAGTTACGAAGACCTATATCAGTATCGATTAATACTACTTTCTTGTTTAATTTTGCTAAACCAGTTCCCACATTTGCGGTTGTAGTAGTTTTACCTACTCCACCTTTTCCAGATGTTATAACTATTACTTCACCCATCTAAGCATCCTCCATACTATTTCTTACTAGAATAAATTAATATCATTTATTACATCTTTTGTTAATGGCTCGATGTAAATATTGCCGTCTTCAATAAATGCAATCTTTGCTTCTTTTGCACTCTCTTTTAATGGTTTATCAGGAGCTCTGCCAATTATATCAGCAATGCGTACCTGCACTGGTCTCATATCAAGAGCGACAACAAAAGCATTCTCATTACCAGCAGCTCCAGCAAATACATTGCCTTTTAGACTTCCTAGTATAATAACATTACCTTTAGAAACTACTTTTGCTCCAGCATTGACATCCCCGATAATGATTATACTAGTTTCAGATTCCAATGCCTGTCCCGAACGAAGGTTTCCTTTATAAAACTGCCCCGTGCTTGAGGATAGCTCCATTAACCGATCATTCAGTGATTTTTTAAATTGCGCCTCTAAGGCTTCGTCATTTGAAACAATGCACATAATCTTTAAGTCTGAGTTAGCGTTAATGATATCTAGAATTTCTCTTTCCTCTTCTAAGGATAGCTCCCTTCCTTCAAAACTAATTGCCATTGAAGCATTGCCTAAAAATTTCCTAGATTCTATAAACTTATTTGCTATATGTTGCTTCAAATCATGAAAGGGTATCTGATTATCCAGTACAACAATAATTCCAGATTTTGTGCCTTTAATTATTACTGAATTATTCATAAAAACCTCCTAATAGATTTCATTAAGTAAAGTAATGAAATCATGGAGTATAGAAGGTAATCTATACTCCTATATATTTAGTCATGTAGAGAAGTACTAAGCTCAGGAGTGGATACCTTAGCATTTAATAAAGATGTTCTATCACCTACATTGAAATAATAATTATAAATATTCCTAGTCAGTTCAGCGGCATTACCAGAAGCATAACCATGTGGAATTACTGTGGTAACACTAATCTCAGGATTATCAAAAGGTGCATAGGATACAAATAATGCATGGTCAGGATCGTTCTTACTTTCCTGAGCGGTACCAGTTTTACCAGCTACTGTGACATTGAGGTCCTTATATAATTTCTTAATGGAGCTCCTATCACCATTCACTACCATTTCCATTCCTTTTAAAACAGCATCCCAATAGGAATCATTGATATTAGTAAGTTCCTTATATATCTTAGGAGTATTCTGTAATACTTTAGTTCCATTTACATCTACTACTTTATTAATAATAGATAAGTCGTATACAGTGCCTCTGTTAGCAAGCCCTGTTACATATTTAGATAAACTGGCAGGAGTAAAGTTATTGGTACCTTGTCCAATAGCAGTACGTATCCCTTGATCATCTGATATCTTGGAAACATATTCGGATTGAAGTTCAATTCCAGTTGGTGCTCCAAAACCAAACATGGAAGCGTATTTACTAAGTTCTGATAATGTTAAATTATCATTATAAGTATTTCCCTTTAATCCTAGCTCCCAACCTAGTTCATAAAAGAAATAATTACAGGATACCATAAGAGCTTCAGAAACATCAACACTACCATGGCCACCACCACCAACCCAACACTTTGGAGATGGAGTAATCTTTTCAAAAACCACATCATCATGAATCTCTCGGTTCACAGTGATAATACCTTCCTCTAAGCCCGCTATAGAAGACAACATCTTATAAGTAGAACCTGGAGCTGTCATCTGTTGTATTGGACGATTGATTAAAGGATATGCATCATTGGCTAGTAATTTTGAGTAGTAGCTTGAATTAATACGGTTAGCTAGTTGGTTATTATCATACCCTGGGTAGCTAACTAGGGCTTTTACATTACCTGTCTTGGTGTCAGTAATCACAACAGAACCAGAACATGGATTAAGTGCTAACTGACCAGGAGTAATTTCTAGATTAGCAATCTTATCACGGATAAATTTATAGGCAGAAATAGAACCACTCTTTAAATTATTAATGGCTTCCTCATTATATTCTAACACATTTTGGTCAAATAATAAAAGACAAATTTCTGTTCCTGTTACTTTTTTATCGTAGATCATGTATTTGTAGAGAAGCTTATCAAAATTATTGTCTAGAGTTAGCTTTTCAACTAAGTAATCCAAAAGAGCTTCATAGATTTCTTGGGAATCATAATAATCATTAGGATCACTAAAAATTTGGCGGTCTATTAACTCATTACCTAAAGCATATCGTAAGAATTCACTGAGACTAATTGTTCCGGCATTATATGCTTGATAAGTGGTATCCTCTTTATCAATGGCACTGGTTAAAAGAATCTTGTTACTAGTAAGATAATTGTAGATATAGTTTATATATTCTTGATACTCATCTGTTTGCTCTTTAGTTTTAGCAGTAGATGAATAACTTAAGATTCCTCGAAGTTTATTAAATACAGATTCTCGTCTACTTAGTAACTTATTATAAACAGTTTTCTCAGTAGTTGTGGCATCATCTGCCAAAAAGTCATTAATGTTTAGTATCTCATTGTCAATTAACGAGAAATAAACATTTCTTATTGGAATAACTGGTTCAGTGGAATTGCCACTTTTTACAGTTTCATTTTCGTTTGGATGAATTTTAGTTAAAAGGATACCAGCAAGTTCCTTTTCTAACATATTATAGCATGCTTGCTGTAGTTCAGCGTCAATCGTTAGGTATACATCACTTCCACCAATGGCTTGCTTTGTTACAGTGGAATCCTCAATTTTATTGTCAGAATTCAGGGTGACAGTATTGGTTCCTTTACTTCCATGTAGATACTGCTCAAAATCAGCCTCAATTCCAATCTTTCCAATCTGGTCACTTTTTGCATAGATGTCACTACGACCATCCTCTTCTGTTTTCATCGTAGACCATAACTCATCACTAATAGAACCAGTGTAACCTAAGATATGAGCCATTGAATAAGCATACTTATCAGTATACTTACGAGTAGTTCTCATTTGAATATCAAGGCCTGGTAGGTCTCCAGAGTATTCCTTAATAGCAGTTACTGTGGCATCACTTACATTATTGGCTATATCTAAACCTACGGCATTATTATAACCATTCAAATACTTTGCATAGCGAATAACCATAATCTTGTAAGCTTCCTGCTTTGTGTACTCTTCTGAAATGTTGAAATTTAGACTATTAGAACCTGTACCAAAACGAAGG
Organism: Bacillota bacterium; assembly: GCA_023416695.1. Taxonomy (GTDB): domain Bacteria; phylum Bacillota; class Clostridia; order Lachnospirales; family Lachnospiraceae; genus KM106-2. The sequence continues at coordinate 52,322 of JAEZGY010000031.1, forward strand.
TAGGTAAACACTTCTTCCGCTGTGGAACTTAACTGTTCTTCTGTTAAATCTTTTACACTTGATAGTGCATAAACATCTCGTTTGAAGCTTAGTAAAGCATTTCCTTCCTTTGTAAATGTAACGTTGTCATTACTATCAATTGCAAGACCAAAGTCTATGTTAATGGAATCACCATTTATTTCAACGATATGAATAATCTTATTTAACATTGCATTAAGAGTTTTATTATCAGAAACACTATCCGTATCCATAAGTGTTACGGAATAGTTGATATCGTTATAGGCAAGAAGAATCCCATTTCTATCATAGATATTACCACGGGTAGCTGGAATATCTATCTCTTTTGTATCCGTAGCAGTAGCTTTCTCTTGGTATTCCTCTCCTTGGACGATTTGAAGGCTAAAGAGGCGGTGAACGAGTATACTAAATAACATAAGATATATTAAAGTTATAGGAAGAAGTCTGGACGACACGAGTGACTTTAATTTGTCAATAAGGGTATCAATCATATATTCTCCTTTCCAGATGACTGTTCAAAACGAACAATTAAAACATGAATCAATTTATACAATAAAAAGGATACTAAAACCGTATAAACTAATTCTGGAAGCATAATTTTATAAAAATAGTATGGCAAATTGGTACGATTTCTTAATAGGAAGTTAAGAATATAAAATAAGAAGTTATAAAAGATATCACTTAATCCAACCAGTAAAAATGGAATCGTATAATCATCGCGATAGTAAATTTTATTGCAAAGCCCAACCAGATACCCAATTAGCATATATATTAGACCACATACACCAATTAAACGATTGTATTGACAGTCTACTAATAAGCCTAGGAATAAGCCTAGAAACATTGCTTCAATTTTGCCCCGGATATACCCAATTGCCACAACAATAATTAATATTAAGTTAGGAACAACATTAGCAAGTGCTATTTTTTGCAAGACTGTAGTTTGCAAAAGATAGCATACTAAAATTAATGCAGTCATGTATAGAAAACGTTTCATAGTTACCACCCTTTATTTAGAACTGTCATCATTATCTGATGGTGTCTGATTAGGATCTGTTTTGATCAGAGCCTCTTTTAATTCTGTAATAACCAAAACGGTATCTAGTTTAGAAAAATCAACTGCAGGTCTTACATAACCAGATTGGCTCATATTGCTAGAATCCGGGGATATACTGTCCACGTATCCAATTAATATTCCAGGAAGAAATTTACTACTTACCTTAGAAGTGACAATTTCGCCACCAACTCCAATAAGAGCTTCTTTTTTAATTACGTTCATCTCAATGAGGCCATTGCTAAATAATTCTAGGTTACCTTTTACATTACAGGTATCTCCAGTATCTCTAACCATACCACCTACATTACTAGCATCATCCACAATTAAACGAATTTTGGAGTAGTTATATCCTACTTCCGTTATAATACCTACTAACCCCTCATCTGCGATGACATTCATGTCAAGGGTCAGACCTTCTCTACTACCTTTGTCAATGGTGATGTTACTATACCAGTTGCCAGGATCATAGCTGATAACTGTAGCTGCTACCTTTGGATAGTTCTTATAGTCTTGGTCAAGTTTATAAAGCTTACGATAATTCTCTAGCTCAAACTTGTCCTGTAAAAGGTTATTATTTTCAAGCTTTAACTTGTTAATCTCCTCTTGAAGAGTTTTATTCTCTGCCGTCAAATCTTCTACAGAATTAATTAGTTCAGCCTTTGAATGAATAAAATCACCAATTTGATTAATCCCCTTTTGCATAGGCGTCATAACCCTACCAACAAATGTTTTGGCAGGAGCTACTGCCTCGCTATATTTAAATGAAATAAATATCAGAATTAAGCATAGCACGGTTAATGCTAATAATATATATCGAGGTGCTATGTTTACCTTAAACCTACGTCTCATAGGAAACTCCCTTCCCTATTACTTATTTTAATTTTCTCTTACTTAAGCCAGAAGTAACGATAGAGGATAGAGTCTTTAAATTGGAGTCTTCAATTATAGACCCAAGTCCATTAATCACTGCATTGGCAGGGTTTGGACAAATATTAACTTTTAGCTCAGTTTCTTGGCTAATTAGTGTATCAAGATTACGAATACTCGCAGATCCACCTAAAACATAGATGCCTGAATCAATAATATCAGATGAAATTTCAGGAGGAGTTCTCTCTAAAATCATCTTTATATTATCTATGATGCTATTTAGATACTCAATGATTGCTTCATGAACCATGCTAGAATTGATTTCCATCTCACTAGGAAGTCCTGTAACAACATTACGTCCATATACTTTAATGGATCTTTCTTCTGTATGAAAAGCATCAGCAAGTTCTTTTTTGATATTCTCTGCAGTCTTATCTCCGATTAACAGATTATATTTTTTCTTTACATATAATCGAATAGACTCATCTAGCTTGTTTCCTCCAATAGGAATCAACTTGCTGATTACTATTCCTCCTAAGGACATAATGCTGATTTCTGTAGTATCAGCACCGATATCTACTGTCATCACACCAGCAGCACAGGTAATATCAAGACCTGCTCCTAAGGCAGCAGCAATTGGTTTTTCTACTATACCAACATACTTAGCTTTGATGCAAGAGTTTGCTATCAAATCATGAAATGCCATCTTTTCTACTTCAGTAATATCTGTTGGAACAGCTATGATACAATAACCACCCTTAAGACTTGTTTTTAGTATTTTTTTAAAGGTTGAATTGATTAGAGTTTCCATATTAGCAATATCGGCAATCACACCATTGCGTACTGGATAAGAAACTTGTATATTACGAGGTGCCTTTTCTAGCATTTCATAAGCTTCGTCACCAACAGCAATTACACGACGTCTATTTTCATTCGCAATTACGTTTTTTTCGTCAAATACTATCTCATGTCCCTTGCGATATATTTTTAATGTGCTAGTACCTAAATCAATTCCTAATAATCTATTTGTCATTGTGTTCTCCCTTCTAGATTTACAGCAGACCTTGTTCTTTTAAGCTCACATATTTATTATCCCCAATAATTAAGTGATCCATAAGCTTAATTCCTATTAATACACCAGCCTCCTTCACCCTTTTAGTAACTGAAAGGTCCTCAGTACTTGGAGAGGGGTCCCCGCTAGGGTGATTGTGGAGAAGTATAATATTCACCGCACCGTTTTTAAGCGCATATATAAAGAGTTCTCTAGGTGCAAGTAAAGAAGCGTTTACTGTTCCCGAAGAAATGATCTTATCGCCTAGTATTTTACTTTTTGAATCTAGTAAAACAAGCAAAATTTGTTCCGTAGTTAAATGACGCATATCCTCCATATAATAACTAGCGACTGAATCGGGAGACAATAGATGAACACCATCTTTTCTTGTGGCTTTTGCCATCCGTCTCGTAATTTCAGACAGACAGAGAATCTGAGTAGCTTTTACTTGACCAATCCCATCTAACTTCATTAGTTCATTAAAAGTTAAATGATTAAGATTTAGCAAGCCATTATATTCCTGATTACTTAGAAGAATCCGAGAGGCAAGATGCAGTGCATCTTCCTTCTTAGAACCAGTTCTTAGGATGATTGCCAGTAATTCTTCGTCGGACAAAGCATGAACGCCCAAGCGGCTAAATTTCTCGTAAGGGCGTTCAAATATTGGCATTTGTGCAGAAGATGTTTTCTCAAACATAAGAGTAAGCTCCAATCTGTCTCTTCAAGCATCTGCCCCCAATGCTAACTGACAAGAACTATGTGTCGTTCTTATGAAATAAAATCTTCCACGCTACATTTTAGCATATCTGTTTTATTTTGTATACCTTTTTACTAAAGCCTTATGAGATTCTCCTCAAACATACTTTGGGCAGATTTTAGAATTCCGAGTTTGGCATGGTACCAAGTAAGTCCCCCTTGAAAATATACTGCATAAGGAGGTTTGATTGGGGCATCTGCAGACAATTCAATGCTACTTCCTTGGACAAAGGCACCTGCTGCCATAATGACATCAGAATCATAGCCAGGCATTGCCCAAGGTTCTGGTGTAACAAAGCTATCTACTGGAGCTGCTGCCTGAATACCCTTACAGAAAGCTATGACACCTTCTTTGGTACCAAGGGTAACCGCTTGTATAATATCATATCTTGGCTCACTTCCATTAGGAATCACAGAAAATCCAAGTTGTTCGTAGAGATTAGCTGCATAAATAGCTCCTTTTAGTGCCCCTGCAACTACAGTTGGAGCGAGAAACAATCCTTGGTAAAGAAGACCGTTGATACCTAAGGTTGCCCCTACCTCTTTGCCAAGGCCTGGTGCAGTTAAACGATAAGCAGCTTGCTCCACAAGTTCCTTCTTCCCAACAATGTAGCCACCGATAGGGGCTAATCCACCACCAGGATTTTTAATGAGTGAGCCCACACATAAGTCAGCTCCTACATCGGTGGGTTCTATGGTTTCTACGAACTCCCCATAACAGTTATCTACCATGCAGATAACATCTGGTTTTATAGATTTTATAAATGCAATAAGTTCTCCGATTCTGTTTACAGAAAGGGTTGGTCTCGTTTGATACCCTTTAGATCGTTGTATGGTGACCATCTTAGTTGCAGAGGTAATCGCTTTTTTAATGCCCTCATAATCAAAGCCGCCATCATTAAGCAAATCTACTTGTCGATAAGTAATTCCATACTCAGCCAGACTACCTGGGGTCTTACGAATACCAATTACTCCTTCTAAAGTATCATAGGGTTTTCCTACAGGACTTAACAATTCATCTCCAGGTCTTAAGTTAGCAGACAAGGCAATGGTCAAAGCATGTGTACCACAGGTGAGCTGAGGACGTACCAAGGCGGATTCGGCATGAAAAACAGATGCATATACCTCCTCTAGGGTATCCCTTCCTATATCATTGTATCCATAGCCAGTGGTTGCAGCAAAATGGATATCGCTCACTCTGTTCTTTTGCATAGCCAGTATCACCTTGTGTTGGTTATATTCTGCTACCTGATCAATATAAGAAAAACGCTCCTTTAGAGATTCCTCTATAGCGTCAGAAAAGTCAAGCAGCTTTTCTGCAATCCCCATGCTTTTGTACTGCTCTTTTAAATACTCTTTCATTGCATGATCCTTTCTACTATTCTATTCATTAGATTAAAGAACATATGTTCCTATCCTTTAAAACCTTAAGAATAGCATCTAATTGTTCTTTGGTACTTCTTAATTGTTGTTTGTCTATCATAATAATGTCTTTTTCTCTTTTAAACCAGGTTAACTGGCGTTTCGCAAAATGTCTGGTATCCCTTTTAAGAATATAAACAGCCTCTTCTAAGGTTATTTCACCATTAAGATAAGCATAAATCTCTTTATACCCTAAGCCCTGCATAGATACCAAATTTCTAGAATAACCAGCTTCTTTTAAGGAACGAACCTCATTTACTAACCCTTCTATAAGCATTGTATCAATACGGGAATTAATGCGTTCATATAATAGTTGCCTATTGTGAGTTAAAACAAAATAGGCACTATGATAAGCAGCCGGACGGTTTTTTTCTTCCTCATTATGCTTCGATATTTGCTTTCCAGTAAGTCTATAATATTCAATCGCTCGTATTACTCGTTTACTGTTATTTAAATGAATGGACTTGGCGCTGTCTGGGTCAATCCTAGTAAGCTCATCATGGAGAAACTTAGGTCCCTTTTCTACCAGTTCCTTTTCTAGTTCTTTTCTAACCTCAGATTCAATAGGCTCCTCATCAAAATTAATATCATACAAAAGTGCTTGAATATAAAAACCTGTACCACCGACAATAATAGGAATCTTGCCTTTTGCATAAATTTCTTCTAATGCTTCTTTGGCCATCTTTTGAAAACGAACTACATTAAAGTCTTCATCCGGTTTCATTACATCAATAAGATAATGTTTTATACCACCCATTTCAGATGGTTTAATTTTAGCAGTACCGATGTCCATATGTCGATAAACTTGCATAGAATCTGCAGAAATAATTTCTCCACCTATTGTTTGAGCCAAAGAAATGGATAATTCAGTTTTACCAACAGCGGTAGGACCTGTTAATATGATTAATGGTCGTAGACTCATTATATCCTCCTAAAGTTACACAATTCGCTTAAACTTCTTTTCAATCTCTTGCTTTGTCATAGCAATAATAATTGGACGTCCATGTGGACAGAAATAAGGGTTATCTAAACTCATTAAATCGTTAAGTAAAGCAGAAAACTCCTCATATGTTAACCTTTGGTTGCCTTTTACTGCTGCCTTACATGACATGGATGCTATTTTTTCTATTATTAACATTGGTTCTAAATTATAGTTATCTTCTACCAAGCTGTCAATGAGTTCTATGAGTAAAGACTCCTGATTTAAGTTATATAAATCAGCAGGAACACCACGAACGGCCCATTCCTTGCCACCGAAATGTTCAATCTCAAAACCTAGTTCAAAAAAGAAGGTCAGGTTTTCTTTGATACATTCTTCTTCCCTTGGATTAAGAGTAATGATAATTGGCGGTAACAGATTCTGAGAGAATAATGTTTTTTCACTATATTCCTTCATCAGCTTTTCATATAGTATTTTCTCATGTGCAGCATGTTGATCAATCAATAACAACTTTTCTTCAAATTCAATAAGCCAATAGGTGTGAAACAGTTGACCGATGATATGATAAGCTGGCTGTGGTTTTATCACCTCTGCCTCTTCTTCAAACAAACTTAGTTGTTTTACCGATTCACTTTCTTTCTTATCCTTATTTTGACTTATATAATCATCTTCAACCTCTTTTACCCAAGAAGAATCATAGGAAAACTCGGATTCTACAGATGTCGTATTAGGAACAGAGACCCATGGAAGCCCTTCTGATTGTTGATTGGGAATAAACCTGACATCCGTTTTATCCTCATTTGCAGAAGGATTACTACTTTGTAAGCTATGAAGATAGGACAATACTTGGTTGGAAGCTTTTATACGTTGCTTTTCAAATGGTTCAGGTCCCTTGTTCATAGGAGCATTACTACTTCTAGAATTAGAACCTTTATTAACTGATTTGTTATCTACAGATACATCAGGAATTAACTCTATCTGCTTTAACCGTTTACTAATGGTATTATAAACAATTTGATATACCTCATCCCCATTCCTTAGACGAAGCTCCATCTTGGTTGGATGTACATTGACATCGATATACATGGGATCCACGAGAAAATGTAGTGAGGTATAAGGATAACGATGAGTCATGGCATATGGTTTATAGGCGTCCTCAATGGCTTTACTAATCACTGCACTCTTAATATAACGGCCATTGATAAAATAGTTTTCATAATTTCTATTTCCACGAAGTAGCTCTGGTTTTCCAATAAAACCATCCATAGTAATATGCTCATTACTTTCATGGACCTCTAAAAGCTTGGCAGTTACATCTCGTCCATAAATTTGATATACAATGTCCTTAAGTTTATTATTACCAGAGGTAGAAATCTTTAACTGATTGTTATTTAAAAACCGGAATGAGATTCCAGGATGACTAATGGCTAAGCGTTCTACTAAGTCACTGATATATCCTGCTTCTGTGGCAGCAGATTTTAAAAACTTACGTCTAGCTGGGGTATTATAAAACAAGTTACGGATAATAAAGGTAGTTCCGTCGGGACACCCAATTTCCTCAAGACTTTTCTCTTCCCCGCCTTCTATAATGTAACGAGAGCCTAGAAATTCGGATTTAGATTTGGTTACAAGCTCTACTAGGGCAACTGCTGCTATACTAGATAGGGCTTCTCCACGAAAACCAAGACTAGACACATTAAGGAGATCCTCCACGGATTTGATTTTGGATGTAGCATGACGCAAAAAGGCCGTCTGAACATCAGATTTTAAAATACCAGAGCCATTGTCTGTAATACGAATGAAACTAATGCCACCCTCCTTGATTTCCACAGTAATGGCATTAGCACCTGCATCAATGGCATTCTCTACTAATTCTTTTACAACAGCAGCAGGACGTTCTATTACCTCTCCTGCTGCAATTTGATTTATAGTTTGTTGGTCTAATACCGTAATCTTTTGCATAGCATCATTCCTTACTTTCTATTTGAAGTTCATATAGTTTATTCATTGCTTCAATTGGAGTCATTTTGGACAAATCCAGTTCTTTAATTTCATTAATGATACGTTCATATTGTAGAAATATATTTTGTTGTGGTAGTGAGCAAGTAAAATCAAATAGGGAGAGTTGAGTACCATCTGGGGAATCTGTTCGTCCCTCCAATATATTCTTGGTTTTATTTGCGATGTCGTGGTCTGTTAGTTCTTTTACAATTTCTTTAGCACGAGACAATACATTCTCTGGAACACCAGCAAGCTTAGCAACTTGAATTCCATAACTTTTATCTGCTCCACCCTTTACGATTTTTCTAAGAAAGACAATATCGTCTCCCTGCTCTTTTACAGCGATACAATAGTTATTTACCCCGTCGATAGCTCCTTCTAATTCTGTAAGCTCATGGTAATGGGTGGCAAATAGGGTTTTTGCACCTAAAAGCTTTGTATTACTAATATGCTCAACCACTGCCCAGGCAATAGATAATCCGTCAAAGGTACTAGTTCCACGTCCGATTTCATCTAGGATTAAAAGACTGTCTTTCGTAGCATTACGAAGAATATTAGCCACCTCTGTCATTTCAACCATAAAGGTACTTTGGCCGCTTGCAAGGTCATCGGATGCACCTACTCTGGTAAAGATGCGATCTACTATGCCTATGTCTGCCGACCTAGCAGGGACAAAGGAACCGATCTGAGCCATTAAGACAATTAAAGCGGTTTGCCTCATATAGGTGGATTTACCTGCCATGTTTGGTCCAGTTATGATGCTGACACGACCTGCTTTATTATCAAGGAAGGTATCGTTAGCAATAAACATATCGTTATTCATCATCTTTTCAACTACTGGGTGACGGCCGTCTTTGATATCTATAATTCCTTTTGAATTAATAGTAGGACGAACATAACCTTGCTGATTCGCTACGGTAGCAAGTGAAGTAAATACGTCTAAAGTTGCAATAGCTTTGGCTGATTTTTGGATACGATGGATCTCTCTAGCAATGGTATCTCTCACCTGACAGAATAATTCATATTCTAGAGCAAATAGCTTATCCTCTGCCCCTAGAATCATGTCTTCTAGTTCCTTTAGTTCAGGGGTGATATAACGCTCTGCGTTGGTTAAGGTCTGCTTTCTAGACCAAGTATCTGGAACAAGATTCTGATAGGAATTGGTAACCTCTAAATAATAGCCAAAGACCTTATTAAACTTAATTCTTAAGTTCTTAATACCTGTATTAGCTCTCTCTTTTTCTTCTAGCTCAGCTAGCCATGTCTTACCATCTGTCTTACCACGTCTTAGTTTATCGACTTCCTCATGAAAACCGTCCTTAATGATACCACCTTCTTTAACTGCTATAGGTGGCTCCTCTGATATGGAAGCATCAATTAGGGAGGTGATGTCCTCTAGACTATCAAGGTTCTCATAAATAATCTTAAGAAGCTTAGACTTAGAACCATCTAAGAGAGTCTTAATGTGGGGTAACATGACCAAAGAATTATGAAAGGCAATTAAATCTCTAGGATTTGCGGTTTGATAAACTACCTTACTAATCAATCGTTCTAAATCGTAGATAGGATTAAGATATTCTCGAAGCTCTTCTCTTGTAATATAGTTATCGTATAACTCATCAATGGCATCTAATCGCTCATGAATCTCTTTCTTATCAATTAAAGGTTGCTCGATATAACTTCTAAGAAGTCTTGCCCCCATAGCGGTCTTAGTCTTATCCAGTACCCAGAGAAGGGAGCCACGTTTTTGTTTCTCACGAAGGGTCTCAACCAGTTCAAGATTTCTTCTTGAGGAACTATCAATTAACATAAACTTAGTGGTTTCATAAGGGATTAAATGATTTATGTGAGTTAGTTCTGATTTTTGTGTATCATATAAGAATTGTAACACTGCACCTGCTGCAATGGTTCCAATCGTATAATCCTTTAAGCCTAATCCTTCTAAGGTACCGACATTAAAATGCTTTTTCAATTCTCTAATACAAAGTTCTTCATCGTAGTACCAGCTATCTATAGAGGAAATGGCAATCCCTAGACGATTACTTAAATCCTCTAAATCAATCCCTGAAACCATAAAAGACTCGTTGCAGATAATTTCAGATGGAGAAAACTTATTAATCTCATCAAGAAGCTTTCGCTTAGAGTCCATCTCCGTTACATAAAAGTCTCCTGTCGTAATATCAACTATGGATACACCATACGCGTTGGTAGTATAGATGATGCACATAAGATAATTATTTTTGCTCTCATCTAAGGACTGAGTATTAAGATTGGTACCGGGAGTTACAATACGTACAACTTCTCGTTTTACCAAGCCGTTCGCTGTCTTTGGGTCCTCTACTTGTTCACAAATGGCAACCTTATATCCTTTGCTTACTAATTTACTTAAATAAGTATCTACTGCATGATAAGGGATACCACACATAGGAGCTCGTTCTTCCAACCCGCAGTTTTTCCCTGTTAAGGTGATTTCAAGTTCTCTTGATGCAGTGATAGCGTCATCAAAGAACATTTCATAAAAATCGCCTAAGCGATAAAATAAAATACAGTCTTTATATTCATTTTTTGTCTCCAAATATTTCTGCATCATTGGAGTTAATGTCTCCATAATCATTAGTCCTTTCTCTCAGGTAGTTTATTACTTCATTTAGTTTATAATATAGACCAGGTGCCGGTTTCTAAAAAGGAGTTCGCTTCTGTTCCAGCCTTATCAATAATTAATTGATCAAAACCGATAATTCCCAATAGCTTAATTGCGTTTCTAGACTCTGCTCTACCGGTGTATAATTTATAATCAAATAGAATATCATTCTCTATCACATCTTCTTGGAAATGATAATTATCATAATAGTTTTCTAGTATATGTGTCAACTCAATATCATGGGTTGCTGCTATACAAATAGATGGATAATTTGTTAAATATTGTAGAATTTGTGAGGATGCAGCTATCCTCTCTAAGGTGTTAGTCCCTCTAAGAACCTCATCCACGAAGCAAAGAACAGGCGTCCTGTCATTCATTTGATCGATAATTCGTTTTAAAGATTTTATCTCAACCATGTAATAGCTTTCATTATTAACGATACTATCATGTAAAGCCATGGAAGAAAAAATCTTATAATAACAGGAATGATAAGAGTCTGCTAACACTGTATATATTGTTTGAGCAAAAATTCCGTTGATTGCGAGGGCTTTAAGAAAAGTAGACTTACCCGAAGCATTAGAGCCTGTAAGTAAAGTACTTCTTGTGGTCTCAAAGTTATTCTTTACTGGTTGTTCTATCATAGGGTGATAGATGTTTTTGGTGTTAATATATGGTTTAATGGTATGAGTTAAGACTGGCGTAGTATACTCTTTCATAAATTCACGATAGGAAGCTACAGCAACCATACTGTCTAATAGTCCTACAATTTCGTAGATTCTATTTAAACTATGCCTATTTGCCCTAAGTTGTTTTAACATACTGTTAAACTTAATTAAATCTATGTGTAGAGACATTCTAAAGTAATCTAATATGATATCAGCTAAGCCTGAAGTAATAGATCTACCTCCCAATACTAAGCCTGCACCTCTAGCAAAATTTTTGAATTTTGAAGTATGTTCCACTAATTCAGTGGTATAAGATTCAAGTCCTTTTAGATTCATTTTACTAAGATTCTTGGTGTTATGAATTATGTTTAGAATGTAGCTAAATACATTGAGATATATCTCAATGTTACCCTTTACTTTTTGGTAGTATATAATATTAAAAATAATAAAGAAAACCAAAAGCAGGGCACCTATAGTAGGAAAGAAAAAGACAAGTGAAATAGAAATTGGTAAACCACATAAACATACATAATGTAACCAAGGACGTTTGATTTCAATATCATCTGTACGATTAATATACTCATATAGACTTATTTGCATATGCTTACCGAATTTATGAAACATCAATTGAAGTTTTTCACGAATTACTTCATTAGTTCTAAAAAGCTCTATGATACGATTCCGTTCTTTTAAGGTCTCTTCCTCATATACTAACTTATGAAGTAATGAAAAGAGGTACTCCTCTCCCATACTACTTCCTGTATTATTGATTAACATATAGATATTTTCCATATCTAAGTCATTCCATGTTATGTCGTCGATATCACTTTCTATATTTTTATGCTCATTATAGTATACGGCAATAGAAATTAGTTTTTCTGCGGTATATTCCTCCTCGGGTATCTTCCCCCAGGCATTTCGTATCTTATTTAAAAGCTGCTTTTCTCTATCTTTCTCAAGATAGATACTTCTTATAATTAATACTATTAAAGCAACAGCTATTATTAACATATACCCTAATTGATCCATTCAATATCCTCCTAAAGGGAATCTAATCAGTAAATTAAATAACCCATGATTAAAGTGCTATGATAAACTATAGTTAATTATAAGGAAAGTAAAAATAATTTTCAATAGCTTATAGAATTTATAAGTTTTTGTCATAAAACTCCGAATTCAAAAAGCACCTTCAGATGATAGACATAATTGCCTATCACCTGAAGGTGCTTTTTTCAACAAGTGATTAATCATTAATAAATCGTACGGCCTTACATATGGAACGATAGCTTAAGTTACTGATAATGATACCTGTAGATGGTGAGCTGGCATGAATTACTTGACCACCACCAATATACATAGCTACATGATAAATGTAACCGTTATTTTCATAGAATACCAAATCGCCTGGTTTCACATCATAAACACTAATTTTACGACCCTTAGCTGCTTGAGTACGGGAAGTCCTTGATATATTGTAACCAAACTTCTGATAGATTTTCATGGTAAAGGCAGAACAGTCTATCCCACGGGTTAAGCTTGTCCCACCAAATACATAGCGATTCCCAAGGAATTGTTTTGCATAGCTAACCATCTGAGCTCTTACAGAGCTGCCTGTACTTTCGGAATAGGAAATTGCCTTTCTTAATTGATAGCTTACAGTTACTAAATCACGACGAATGTAGCCAATCTCATTGTCTACTGCCACTTGAACCCAAGTAGTATCTGAATTATCCTTTACCTCAAGATCTGTATCCTTTGGAACACTAGTCAAAGTCTTACAATCCGTATTGGTATCAACACGTACTCTAGATGGCCCGTCCTTTACGGTGGCAACCAATCGTCCTACTTTTTTGGCTAACGCAGGAACTTCATCACCCATAATTAGAAATTCTGTGGATACATATCCTGTAATACTGCCAGATTTAATCTTTGCCCAACCATTATCATCTACACTATATATATAGCAACCTCCATTGTTTGGAAGCTTACCTATTATCTTACCTTTTGTATCTGCTTTGTTACGTATATTTAAATAACGATCTACTTTTGCAATACCGATGTTTTCATATTTCTTAGCGTCTATTGCCTCTTGTTTCTCTTGTGCTTCTTTCTCTTCCTTAGTCATAAAGGAATCTAAAGATGTCGTTGTATTATCAGAAGCATCTTCTGTAGTATCTGTTTCTGTATCCTCATAATAAGTGTTTAAAGTAAGAGGTAAACCTGCAACGGCTTGTTGACTTAATATACTTTTACTTGCTGCTTCGCTTTTATTACTTTGGCCGAATGCTATCAAAATGAAGAACATACTAACAATTCCATAGCATAATACTCTTTTTCTCACGAAATGGCCTCCTAACCATAAATAGTATCCATATGGATTTCAAAAGAAACACCATATTTATTACATAATTATTAACAAATACATATGAAATTATAACAGGAACTAGTAAAAATGTCAATAATGTGAATTATAGGCCTATATATTTAATATTTGTTTAATAATTGATCGGTGTATAACCAAGTTAATTAGGCAGTATCCGAGTATAGCATACCCAAAAACTGCCTAATTATACAGAGAAATCCGAATTATGTATCCAATGACAGTTTAGATGATGATACAGATTAGACCTCCATTACTATCATTCACAATTTTCTGCATAGTATCCTGGAGTTTCTGCTGAGATTCATCATTTAGCTTATTTACCTTGGTATTAATTCCGTCTTCCACTAATTGTTTTATGCTTTTACCGAATATATTAGTTTCCCATATTCCATCTGGATTCCCCTTTGTATTCTCTGCTATATAAGACATCAGATCTTTGGCTTGCTGTTCATTTCCTACAATTGGGGCAATCTCTGTTTCTATATAAGCTTTAATCATATGTATGGATGGAGCCTGGGCTTTTATCTTAACACCATATTTCCCACTATGGCGTATGATTTCAGGTTCATCTACTGATATTTCCTCTAATGCAGGGGTTACTACTCCATAACCTTTATTCTGGACCTCCTCATATGCATTCTCAATCTTTTCATACTGATTCTTCATACTAGCAAGTCGTTTTAATGTACCAATTAGTTGATATTCATCATTAATATCTACTCCAATCAAGTCACTTAAAATCTCATAGTAATATTTATCATCAAAATTAACTTGAATTTTAACTGAGCCATCTCTCATTTGAATAGAATCGATTTTAAAGCCTTTGACAAACTTGCTATCAGTAAGAAGGTTACCTAGATTAACATCCCTGATGAGGTGCATACGTTTTAGGATTCCTTTGACAGTACTTATTAAGTCTTCTTTTAACCAATGGTCACTAGGTAGCATCTCTACCCATTTAGGCGTGTAAAAGTTTAATTGAGCTATAGGAAACTCTGAAAGTATAGTCTCCATAATTCTAGTAATATCATCCTTCTTAAGTTGTGCACAGTTCATAGGCATTACAGAAACTTTATTTTTGCTTGAGATTTCATCTGCCAGAGCAATTGTTTCATCGGAATATGGACGGTTTGAGTTTAATAAAACAACAAATGGTTTACCTAACCGTTTGAGTTCCATAATAGTCTTCTCTTCTGGGGCAACATAGGCTGCTCGATCAATGTCTCCAAAACTTCCGTCTGTTGTAATCACAATGCCAATGGTAGAATGATCGTTAATTACCTTCTTAGTCCCAAGTTCAGCTGCTTGGGTAAATGGAATGTCGTGGTCAAACCAAGGCGTCTTAACAAGTCGTTCCTGCTCATTTTCAATGTGACCACTTGCACCCTCTACCATATAGCCAACGCAATCAATTAATCGGATATTAACAACGGTGTCATCTGAAATCTTAATCTCTGCGGCTTCCTTTGGAATAAACTTTGGCTCTGTAGTCATGATCGTCTTACCTGCCGCACTTTGTGGTAATTCGTCAATAGCCCTTTCCTTACTATGGACGTCTTCTATATTAGGAATGACTAATAAGTCCATAAAACGCTTAATAAAGGTGGATTTACCTGTACGAACTGGACCAACTACTCCAATGTATATTTCACCATTGGTACGAGCTTGTATATCTTTATATACATCAAACATATCCATAAGAATACCCCTTTCTATATTCACTAATAAATTTTATGCATTAGTAGAATAGAATATGTTTTATGTTCAAAGTGTTTTTCGTTTTAAATAGCAAAAAAACAGCGAGCAAACTATCAGCCCCCAACTATTAGATTTTTGGTCTAATTTTAAGGGTAAGTGTAGATAGCTTACTTCGCTGTTCTATTTATTTAAACAATATGGGATTTGTCTTTAATCCTCCCAGGTTAGTGTTTGGTATTCACTTACTTTATCTCGTAATAGCAAATCATTTACAGCTTCTTTAGGGGATTTATTTTCAAATAAAACCAGGTTGATTTGTTCTACTATCGGCATGGATACATTATATTTTTTTGACAATGCTAGTGCTGCTTTGGCGGAATATACACCTTCTACAACCTGTTTTACCTCATCCATTGCTTCCTTCATGGTATAACCCTTACCAATCAAATAACCTGCTTTTCGATTACGGCTGTGAACACTTGTGCAGGTCACAATTAAGTCGCCGATTCCTGACAAACCAGAGAAGGTCTCAAGTGAGCCACCCATTTTTATACCTAAACGACTGATTTCAGCAATTCCTCTAGTCATAAGGGCTGCTTTTGTGTTATCACCAAAACCAAGGCCATCAGTGATACCGGCTGCTAAAGCAATGACATTTTTTAAGGATCCACCTAACTCTATGCTAATGACATCTGGACTTGTATACACACGGAATGTGTCTGTCATAAAAGCATCTTGTATTAGTTCTGCAGTTTTTCTTGTTTTTGCACCTGCTACACAAGAAGATGGTATTCCCTTACATACTTCCTCTGCATGACTTGGTCCACTAAGTACTGCAACATCTGCCATCGGAAGTTCGTCATAAATGACATGAGACAAGGTCATAAGAGTGCTCTCTTCAATTCCCTTAGCAACGTCTACAATAATTTGTCCTTCTTTGATATATGGCTTCATATCATGTGCGGTAGCTCTTACATAAGGAGAAGCAACTGCCATTACAAGAATATCTTTATTCTGACATGCATATTGTAAGTCTGTAGTTAGTTCAATATTATCAGGTAATTTGACACCAGGCAGGCGATCTATATGTTCTCTATGTTTTTTAAGAAGGTCTATTTCCGCTTCTACCTTGGACCAAAGAACAACGTCTAACCCTTTATTAGCCAAAAGTATTGCCAGAGCAGTTCCCCAACTGCCGGCTCCAATAATTCCAATCTGTTTCATAGTTACTCCTTTTCCTGAACTTTTTTTTCACCAAACTTATGTTCAGTACCAGTTAATAAACGCTTAATATTGCCACGATGTTTAAAAAAGGCTAATAGCATTAAGATACAGCAAATAATTACCATATGTAGGTAATTAGGATCATTTCTGTATCCAATAAGAACACTAATTGGCAAAACAGTTGCAACGGCAAGGGATCCTAATGATACATATCTAGTAATTAAAACTATGGCAATAAATAATATCATTTCAGTGATGGTAATCCACGGATTAAAAGCGATTATGACACCAGCCATTGCTGCGATTCCTTTTCCGCCCTTAAACTTAAGCCAAAATGGAAAATTGTGTCCACATACGACACCAAGTCCTGTGTATAGGACTACTAAGTCCCTAGCTAATGGCTGATTGGTTTTTTTATAAGCGATGCAAAGTATTACTATAGGTATGATAGCTTTTAACATATCTCCTATAAGGGTTAATACGCCTGCTTTAATACCTAGTGTACGAAGTGTGTTAGTGGTACCGATATTACCACTTCCATGTGCTCTTACATCTACTTTTTGTTTTTTACCACATATATAGCCTGTGGAAAAACATCCGAAGGCATAGCCAATAATTAGACAAAAAACGATATTTGCTATCATTATTCATTATCCTTTCTTTCTCTTACAATAAATTTAAGAGAGGTTCCAGAAAATCCGAAGGCCTCACGTATTTTATTTTCGATATAACGGGTATAAGAGTAATGCATCAGCTTTTTATCATTTACAAAGATTACAAAAGTTGGTGGCTTTACAGAAACCTGGGTAATGTAGTAAATTTTTAATCTTCTACCTTTGTCTGAAGGTGGCTGCTGCAAGGAAGTAGCTTCTACAAGAATTTCGTTTAACACACCAGTTGCTACACGTAGATTCTGATTCTGGATAACAAGCTCAATACTATCAAAGATTTTAACCATTCTTTGTCCTGTTTTTGCAGAGATAAATAAAATCTCAGCATATGGGCAAAAGGATAGGATATCTCGTACATCCTGTGTATATTTATAAATAGTTTTGTCATTTTTCTCAATGGCATCCCATTTGTTCACAACGATAATAATACCTTTTCCACGTTCATGGGCAATACCAGCAATCTTAGCATCCTGTTCCGTTACGCCTTCTTCTGCATCTATGACTACAAGAACTACATCTGCCCGTTCTACGGCAGTTACAGTACGTATAATACTATATCGTTCAATATCTTCTTTAATTCTACTTTTTCTACGAAGTCCGGCAGTATCAATAAAGACATATTCCTTTTCATTCCATACAATAGAGGTATCGATAGCATCTCGTGTGGTTCCAGCAATGTCAGAGACAATAACACGGTCTTCCCCTAACAATTTGTTGATGATAGAGGATTTACCTGCATTTGGTTTACCAACGATAGCGACTCTTGGTCTATCATCCTCTTCTTCTTTGGTATCCTCTGTATTAAAGTGTTTTACCACTTCATCAAGCATATCACCTAAACCTAATTTAGAGGAAGCACTAACAGGCTGAGGATCTCCAATACCTAGATTATAAAATTCATATACATCAGGCATAAATTTATCAAAATTATCTACTTTATTTACTACAAGTATAATTGGCTTGTGGGATTTGCGAAGCATGTCAGCTACTCTAAAGTCAGCATCTACCAACCCTTGTCTTACATCCACAACAAAAATAATTACATCAGCAGTTTCAATAGCGATTTCTGCTTGACGTCTCATATGGGCTAAGATTAGGTCCGTACTTTCAGGCTCTATACCGCCAGTATCAATCATAGTAAATTGATGATCTAACCAATTTACATCTGCATAAATTCGATCTCTTGTAACACCGGGAGTATCTTTTACTATAGAAATTTTATCACCGGCTAACGTATTAAATAACGTGGACTTTCCTACATTAGGTCGTCCCACGATAGCTACTATGGGTTTACTCATAATTTTCTCCTTATTTGTTGGTAATAATAGTATCAACAAAAGACTTTCCGTCTGATTGTACAATACGAATTGAGGTTTGTAAAGCATTTTGAATATCATTTACTGTAATATCATCTAATAAAAC
>JAEZGY010000043.1 GCA_023416695.1 Bacillota bacterium
ATGCAAGCAAGATATCCTTGGATAAAATTGCTCGAAATATGTATCTTAGTCCTGTCTACATATCAAAAATCTTTAAAGAGGAGACTGGGGAATCTCCAATCAATTACTTAATAAAAATACGGTTAGAGAAGGCAAAAGATATTCTGGTAAGTGGTAAGGGTGGTAGCATTAAGACCATTGCCAATAGTGTGGGATACGATGATGTCTATCATTTTAGCAAATTATTTAAGAAACGCTATGGAATATCACCTTTATACTACCGAGAAAGAAAAGGTAAAGTCAATGCCTAAAGAAGAGATCTTGTACAGATTTGTGCAAGGTCTCTTCTTTTTAGTGTTATATCATAAAACTTCAAGGTATCAGACATAAAGATGTCGTTACTAACATATGATAGATGGTATAGGGTAATCGATTAGTACATTAGGTAATGTCACGAAAAATGGTGTATAAATAATAATAAAATTGTGAAATAATATTCAATTAGTTGTGATAAACTTAAATTGATAAAAATCGATAAATTTATTGTATAGATGAGAGGCGTTTTGACCCATGGACTTTTATGAGGCAATATATTGCAAGGGCTGGACGAAATCTTTTTTAATGGACGAGCTACAGCCTGATATGGAAGGGAAAATCATTAATTATACAAAATATTTTAGGGGAATGAATCCTGAACAGAAAGATAATTTTGCTATTATTCGTTATAAAGATATGAAAAGAAAACATAGGGAGTTGTTTTCCTGCAAAGCTCCTTATTATTTGATTATATATATGAATGATTTGCAAAAACAGCTTATGAATGCTGGTTATCTAATGGGACAATTAGCCCTTTATTTAATGACGAAAGAAATTGGTTCTTGTATTCTTGGTGTTGAAAAAATAAAAAAACTAGGGGATTCCAATGCACTAGATCAGGCCGTCATACTTTCCCAGGTTGACAATAAGGAGAATGTAGGTTGGATGGCGATTATGGCTTTTGGTAAACCAGAACATCGTCTAAGACTATATCCTAAATCCGTTAACAAACTGTTCGTGGAAAAGAAATGTATATATAAGAGCAATACGGAGTCCAATATAGGAGTAATCCTTTCTGCGTCTGCCCATGTACCTTCCAAATTATTTTTTAGTCCATTCCGCTATGTAGTCAGTGACAATAGGGTCCACATTTACTCGAAGAATGAAGCCATGATGACCAGCTATCAACGAAGTTTGGTAATTCTCGAATGTGGTATATTGCTGGCGTATCTTGGCATGAAAGCAGAAGAGTTGTGGATGACCATGAACATAAAACAGGTTCAACGTCTGGCGGAAAAAGAGCTAGCGCATTTTCAATATTTAGTTAGTCTAGTCTTTGAAAATCAGTAATTCGTCTAATTGTATATATAATTTACAAAAAACATTACAATTTTATGTTGACAAGAGGCTATTTTTGTAGTATAGTATTACTTGTCTCTGACAGACAACTAAAAAACGCGCGAGTGGCTCAGTGGTGGAGTATCGCCTTGCCAAGGCGAGGGTCGCGGGTTCGAATCCCGTCTCGCGCTTACTTGATTATAAGCTTCAAGTCCTTATTTATAAGGGCTTGAAGCTTTTTTCTTGTATAAAAATAGCTGTTGTCAAACGACCTTGTTTGCTGTCAGTTTTATAAGGGATTCATGTTTCTTTTCTCTGTTACGAGCCATATTTACCTCTTTTCTGCGCCTGTACTTACGCATAATGAAGTTTGTGACAAATCAAAAACCTGACGGATGAAAGCTATTTCCACCCTTACCACGTTCCTTTGATTATAGTTTATAGTTAAAACTGAGCACGTGCCAATATATTTAAATCACAGACACCTCGTGATTATTACTCCTATGGATACAGTAGTGTAGAAATTCACTTTTACAAAGATTGACTTCCTTTTTATAGAAATGTATAATTATAGAAATTATAAAAGATTTTATTTTCTTTATATTAAGAATATTAAGTCTATATTGGGGGGGGAAGTTGTGAGAAGAATAAGAGCTGCATTCCTTTTAGTTACATTATGTTTATGTTTTACATCGTGTCAAAAAACTTATCAAACCCCGAAGGGTGTAAAAACCTATCAGAAACCAATTGATATAATATATATTTACCATGAAGCTTTTGGACAACGTTATCCAGAATATAAAATAGATTTAAGAAATAAAAAGTTTTGGGAGTTTACATCAGATGGTTACGAGAACTTTATTTCTCGTGATCCTTCATCCAAAAATGAAGGTTTTACTTTCGTTTGTAACTTAGACGATGATAAAATTGAGACATTTATTCTTGATTCTTCAAGGTATGGATTTACTAAATGGAAAAAATCTTATAATAATAGTAATATATTAGATGGGCATCAGTGGGGAATAACAATCGTGTTTTCAGATTCCCAGAAAAAAGAAATAATAGGTAGCAATAAATACCCTGAAACATGGAATGATATGTATGATACTTTCGAAAAATTAACAGGCAAAAATGTTCTTTTAATAAAAGATGAATAATGCTACTGCAAAGTTTTTCCTTTGTGTGCAGATAAATAACTGAAACCGCAAACATTCTATTTATCAGTATTATTGTGTGCGGAGACGGCTTCGCATCCTGTCTCGCGCTCTCAGAAAAACAAAAAGGATATCCGGATGGATATCCTTTTTCGTTCTTCGAGTCCAATTCTGGACTTGAAGGTTCCTATGTATTCATAAGCTTTCTATTTAGCTAAGTATTTCACTGATAAAAGTAGTTCTCTCCACACCCAGATCCACTATTTTCGGGTCGGAAAGTGGTTTATTAAATCGATTGTAGAATACGCTCACTACCGGACGTGGTCCAAAATTTTTCCTTACGTTTGAAATGATTCCTACCTCTCCAGTTGTAAGTCGGACCATTGTGCCCAAAGGATAGAGAGTTATATTTCCAACAAAATAATCAACAATCTCTTTTTCGAAATAAATATTACTGCTTCCATAGATATATTCCATTGCCTCGTAAGGCTGCATATGTTCATAAAATATCTGTGAGCTTACTGCACTGCAGATGCCGACAATACGTGATCCTATAGGTATGTCTTTTCCTTTCAGCTGATTAGGATATCCAGAGCCATCCCAGTTTTCCTGATGATGAAGGATAATCTCAGCAATGTTTCTAGGGATATTATGCTGAATTGCAAAATAGTATCCGTATAACGGGTGTTCCTTCCATAGAAGCTGTTCCTGAGGTTTTAAATGCTTGCATCCCAACAAAAATGGCATTTCTAGACATCCAATATGATGAAGGAGTCCCCCTACCATAATGTTATACATTTCGTTATGTAGTTTCATTACTCCTGCAACAAGTCCTGCAAAGACAGAGGTGAGTACAGAATAGCGATATAGATCACCGTTCTTTAATATTTTCATTTGTAAACAAAAATCCAGTAATTCATCATTTTTACATATTTGGTCTGCTGTTTTTCTCACCATCTGTGAAACCTCAACCATGGCATCACTCAAATTGCCCTCAGGTTTATCGGAAGAGTATTTTTTAATTATATGGTCGTAAGTCTCCTTTAAGTATATAGCCATTTGTTGATTTGGCTTTACGAATAGAGTATATGTATCGGCTATTTCTACTTCAGTTATACCGCTATCAGCAAGCTTTTTAATCATAAAGTTAGTCAGAACGGTACCATATGTTAATAGAATCATATGATTGTCCAGTGAATACACTGGTTTTTCCAAAACCATTCCTGCTGTTACCTCTGTAATTTTTTTAGTCAAATTTTCAACCCCTTATCTTAGTATTGATAACATATACTAAATATTGTATTTCTATTTTGCATTGTATCCTTTTTATGTGTTTCCTTTATCACATTATTACTATATTTATCACTGTATAGTTTAATATATTATTATCTATTCTTACCGTTGTAATTACTTGTCTAATATAATACATATTAGCACTTTTATGAAGAATTATCAATAATTTCCATATAAATTATTTATAAGGTAAACTTCTATAAATTTCTCTAATTTAGTTTTTGAAGACTTTTTAGCTCATTTAGATCAGATGATCTGTATTGTCTCAATATATGGGCAAATGTTATTGAATGATGTTGTAATAGAAGTATAAAATGATATACTTAAGAAGGAATTGTTTTCAACTGTAATGAATCGTAATGTTATCTTTTAGCGAATTTGGGTTATGATGCAGACATGCGAAATAATAAATATTTTGAGGAAAGGAGGATATTGAAATGATAATAAATAATATAGTGTGGAGGGTTCTATATTGGTAATCCTTCAAAAAAAGGAGAGGATACGATGTTTTTTCATGAGATTGAAACAGAACGGTTACTATTGAAAAATATCTCTTATGAGGATAGGGAGTTTATTTTAAAGGAATTTTCTGACGATAGTATAAATAAATACTTATTTGATGTGGAACCATTAAACAGCCTAGAAGAAGCTGATGAAATCATTGGCTTTTATTTAGAGCCAGAACCCCGCAGGCAACACCGTTGGATATTGACATTAAAAAATAATGGAGAAAAAGTTGGTACATGCGGTTTTCATTGCTGGGACGAAATCCAAAAGTGTGTTGATATTGGGTATGACCTCCAAGAAGAATATTGGGGACAGGGACTTATGAGTGAAGCAGTTAGTGCGGTTTTAGATTTTGCCAAAAATAAAATGCAGGTTAGACAGATTAGAGCACATATTTATGTGGATAATGTTAACTCTATCAGACTAGTTGAAAGATTTAATTTTAGTTTTAAGGGTGAAACGGAAATATGCCTATTTAGAAACAATGAATATCTACATCATATATATACTTTAGATGACTTGTCATCAAAATAGGAGTCCTAATAGGTTACATATTTGAATGTTTTGAGTAGTCTTTTAAGAGCACCAAATCCTTATAGAATAAGGGTTTGGTGCTCTTTTTATCTTGTATTAAGTATGAAACACCTGATATCTAGATAATCCACAGATAGAGCTACCTTCAAGTAGTGGAATGTATAAAAACAAAAATAATGCAAATACATAATAAGTAAAACTGGAGTGATTCGTAAGGAGTAGTAAGAAAATGCAGCAAATCAATTGCTTGAATCTATGTGAGATTCTATCCTATTTAGAGAAGAAAAGAAGTATGCAGGAAATATTAAAAGAAGCAATGAAACTGGCTCAGTATAATTCATGCAAACGGCTATACGTGGGTTCCTCATTCTGTGGAAAATATTTTTTGCAACAGTCTGATAAAACATTAATAGAACTGTCGGAACTATGCTGCCATGAGGATATTAAAGTCACTCTAGTGCTACCAACCTTTTCAGAGGGAGATTTGGAGTCCGGAAAACGTAAAATAGGGCAGATTATAGAGTGCTGTAAGGATGCCATAGATGAAATAACAGTAAATGACTTTGGAATGCTACCTTATGTAAAAGAGAATTATAATAAGGCAGTCAACTTAGGCAGATTATTCATGAAAGATTATCGTGATCCCCGTTATACTGAATATTTTCAGATTCCTGTAAAGCCTAAGATGTTTACCACGTATCTGAACAACGTATTGAAAGAATATGGAGTTAATTCCTGTGAGTTTGATTTAACTCATAAGATAATAGATTTTTCAGAAGTTCCTAAGGGCATTATTCCTGGCTTACATGTTCCCTACTGCTATCAGACAGTAGGAAGAATCTGCGAGTATGCCTCCATATCAAAAGAAATTGCAAAGAAGTTCAGACCCAATGATTACTGTGATGAAAAGTGTATAGAGAATTATATAGAATACTCGTTACCGGATGAAAATCTAAAATATATTCGGTTTGGAAGAACAATTTATTTTAAGCACCCTGGCTATGAATTAAGAGGTCTTGGAGATTATCGATTGATTTATTTTCCAGTTGAACTGTAATAAAAAGTGCTTTAAGAAGGAAGAGGTGTACTGTGAAGGCATTGGTTCCATTTAATAATCTAATAAATTATGAAGGGTATAAAAAATCCGGTGCAGGAGAGTTCTATATAGGATTCTATGACCCTCAGTGGCATAGGGTATTTGGCGATTTTGCGGATCTGAACCGACTGACGGGGTATAAGGAATCTGCCAATGCCAATACCTTTGAGGAAGTTTTGGCCATAATAAAAGTAGTGAAGCAAGATAACTTGGCAATCTATGTCACCTTTAACTCCAGCATCTACAGTGAAGAACAGCTTATCTTTATGGAGCGGTATATGGAGCCGCTTTATGAAGCTGGAGCGGATGGAATCATTGTATCATGCCCAGAACTCATAGAAGTCGCCAAGAAATATCATCTGAATGCAGTGATTAGCACTATTGCAGGGGTCTATAACAAAGATATCGCCAATTACTATAGGAAGCTTGGGGCAGCCCGCATTATCTTGCCACGTGATTTGAGCATGGAGGATATTGAGCAGATTGCTACCGGAATTCCAGATATGGAATATGAAGTATTCATGATGCGTAATGGATGTATTTATTCTGATTCTCAGTGCCTTGGTTTACATCGAAATGAGAAAAGTGCAATATGTGCAGCACTCCGTGATGCAGCCTGTAGCCTGACAAACTTAAAGGGTGACTTCCAATCATGGCATGACTTAGAACTAAATCATATGGTGTACCAAAAGAACTTTCATTCCTTTGCCTGTGGTCTATGTTCCATTTATCGTTTTGTAAGAATGGGAATTACTGCAGGAAAGATTGTTGGAAGAACCGATAATTACGAAGAAGTCTGTGAAGATATACGTTTAATATGTGAAAATGTTGCAATCGCTAGGTCATGTTCATCGGAAAAAGAATATTTAGAAAAGATGCAGTTTCCTACAAAAACTACGATTATGTGTAAAATGGGAATGAACTGTTATTATCCAGAAGTTAGATTTTGAGTAATGAAAACCTTTAAAGTGGAATCTGAACGCAATATACCTTAACAGTGTAATGATATAGAGTAGAACCCACACTGGTCTTAAAATTAATATAATAGCATAATTTTCCATTATATGTTATTATATTAATATATTAAGGTGGGAGGGAAAGTAATGTTTGAGTATTCTACAGGTATTAGAAATATAAAGAGACAGAAATCAAAAAGTATTCTCAATATATTAATCAGTATTGTAATTGTACTTTTATTAAATGTTTATTTTGGGAATATTAGCAGTATCAAGGGACAGTTGTCTGAGCTTCCGGATGCGATTCCTGTTACCGCCAGAGTAAGTAACTTAAATGGATCTTTGACATCCGGAATTGCTATTAAAAATGAAGCGATAACAGGAATTAAGAATTCACCTTATATAAAATCTCCTGTATTTACCATACAGCTTAGTATTGGATTTGGCGAATTGTCAGCAGCAGATGTCAATACGGGACTTAATATAGACGGATTAGGTTGCAATGATATAAGAGGCATCAGTGGGTTACAGGAGTCAGAGCTTAGTTGGCTAATGGATAGCAAGAAGGATTTTTTTACTTCCAATTCGAAGGAATGTATTATTGAAAAGGCTATTTTGGAAGAGAGGAATATGAAGGTAGGAGACACGGTTACACTTACTACATACTATTATCACTATCTACTAAATGGCACCCATGAGATTCTTCTAGAGCCATTGGTAGTTCAAAACTATAAGATAGTGGCTTCCATGGATATGCATAATTATACGGGAACAGGTTCACCGCCCAATATAATTATTCCTTTCGGTACGGTTGAAGAAGCTTTTCTTAGTAAAGGGCTTACGTTTATGCCGGATTCTGCTTTCTTTACAGTGAAGAATCCATTTGAATTAAATGAGTTTAAAAAAGAAATGAAAGAGTTGAGGTTCCTACAAGTATCTGCAGAATCTGAGTTTCAGTTTGATGGAAATGCATTAATCATTAATGATGACACTTTTATACAAGCAGCAGAGCAACTGGAGGAAAGTCTTACATTGCTTCAGGTAGGGTTACCACTAATCATTATAATTGTTGCCTTCATTGGATACATATCAGCATATCTGTTAATTCAGAACAGAAAGAGTGAGTATGCAATTATGCGTTCTGTGGGTGTGAAACATGCAGAAGCATTTGGAATACTATTTTTTGAAAATGCCTTATTACAACTGTTTGGAAGCATAGCTGGCAGCCTTATTGCATTTTTGGTGGTAGTAAGCAATCTGCAAGTAATTGCCCTTGTTATAGCTATGTTTTTAGTCTTTTATCTGACAGGTACATCAGTTGCATTATGGAATCTTGGAAGATTGAGTGTTATGGATGTGTTAACCAAGCATGATTAAGGAGGAGCGTATGATAACAGTATCATTAGATAAAGTAAGTTATTCCTATCGAAGTAAATATCAGACCATACAAGCGGTGAAAGAGGTAACTTGTACCTTTGAAGCATCTACCTTTTATGCAATCGTAGGGGAGTCGGGAAGTGGAAAAAGTACCCTTCTGTCTTTGATTGCCGGACTAGACTTACCAACGGAAGGAGCAATTTACATAGAAGGTAAGGATATACGGGAATTACAGAGAGATCGATATCGCAGAGATACCGCTTCTGTTGTCTATCAATCCTTTAATTTGTTTCCACTGCTGACAGCTCAGGAAAATGTTATGTTTCCCATGGAGCTAAAAGGGATAAAACGACCGGAGGCAGCAAAAAAGGCTCAGGAGATTCTTAAGCGTGTGGGACTGCCTGAGAAAATATGCAATCAGTATCCGAAAATGATGAGTGGTGGAGAACAGCAAAGAGTTGCTATAGCCAGAGCTTTGGGAGCTGGTGGGAATATACTATTGGCAGATGAACCAACAGGCAATCTGGACTCTGAGAATGAACAGCATATTGTAGAAATACTAAAAAAGTTGGCTAGAGAGGACAGCTATACTGTAATTGTAATTACCCATAATCCTGAGGTTGCAGCAGCTGCTGATAAGACCTACAGGATGAAGGATGGTTATTTATCATAGACTAGGAGAGGAATGATTTGATGATAATACGTAATAGTTTAAAACAATTAGCTAAGACTCCAGTTAAGACAATCTTATTTCTTCTACTATTTACGGTATCCGTTCTTCTTGTATCCTTAGGAGGTAGTCTATGGTTTTTGTGTATGCAAAATATACAGAAATTCGAAGGGATATTTACTACAATAGCAACGGTGGAGCAAAAGCCCAATGGCTCCAGTAAGGAAGCAGTCTGGAACTGGGATAGTGAGACCTATAATTATGTAAATAGCAGTGAATATGGTCCGATACATACCTTGGCAGACCTTCAGATAGAGGGAATCGAATATCTAAGCGGGCCAGAGACGCGTCCTTACTATTCTGCGTATTGGCCTGATCTTAAAGAGGTGGAGAGTCAGGTGGGTGGAACCTTTAATAGTATGATTGTAGAAGCCTCTCCTGCACAGGATTGTATTCCTGCAGGTCCGGTTAAAATGTATATAAAGAATATACTATTTAACTATTATAAGGTTAATGAACCATATTTCTATTTCTGCGATCACAATAATAAGACACCGGATAAGCTGTATGCTAATAAAACCTATGTGATGAGCCTTATGGACGGAATGCCCCATGACTTTTATACGTCAACATTTGAGGATTGGAGATTCGAATATGTTCCTGCAGTGGGAGTAGGTACAGAGCAGGTTACAAAGGATGGAGCTCCTGTAAAAGCCCAGTTTGAGTCCATTTCCTATCAGGAAGTCACAGAGAATTTTTATAACACGGATGCTGGAAAACGATGGCTTGCCCTAAGTGAAGCAAGGAGACTGGCCACTGAATCAGTGCCTGTTACCGCTACAAATAATACGAATCTGATGTTGCCATTTTACAATGGGGACGCCTTTATACTAGAGGGGAATACATTGTCAGAAGAGGATTATCAGTTGGGTAACAAAGTTTGTCTGATTTCCAGAAGATTTGCCAAATTAAACTCTTTAAAGGTTGGAGATAAGATTCATTTGCCAATGCGGTCTGCCAATTACGCAGAATCTGCTAACATTGGAATAGAAAATGAATTCTGGGCAAACATAGGGCTACTTAATGCGAAGGGTGAAGTCTACCAGGTGTTTGAAGACAGTTACTACACCATTTGTGGAATCTATGATACGCTATATGGGTCAGCACTGGCAACTGGTTATCGTCTACATGAAAATGAGATTATCGTTCCTAAGGCATCCATTAAGAATAGTGATGAGAATAATATCCTTCGGGGGGGACTTATGAGGGGATATACCACTTCCTTTCAGATTCCTAATGGAGATATCGACAAGTTCCAGGAGGCCTTTAGTAAGACTGGAATTAGTGACTTGGAGATTACCTTTTATGATAAAGGATATAGCAGGTTGGAAAGTGGTCTGATAAATATGAAACGAATGTCCATTGGTATGTTGATTGCAGGTAGTATTACGGCTTTATTTGTTCTACTGTTCTTTTGTAACATGTTGATTACAAGGCAAAAAAAGAGGACTGCCATAGAACGTTCTCTGGGAATGACGAAAAAGGAGTGTACTTGGTCATTGTTGTCGGGAATTCTTCTCATAGCGTTAATAGGTAGTTTTCTTGGTAGCATAAGTGGGACCTTGTTATCCCACAAGGCATCCGGTAGCATGACAAGTATCGAAAGGTATGATAGAAATTATAGTGTCGGTAACCTAACAGCTTTAAATACTGATACAGAAGTTAAGATCAGTGATACAGGTACTAGTAATATTGGAATTGCAGTAGTAACTGGTATTGCCATGTTTGCAGTGGCTGGTCTGATTGCAGCCTATGATATTCATAAAAATCTACAGTGTGAACCATTGGAACAACTAAGTAACAGTGAGTAATACTTAGGAAGGGGTGTTCATGTTAAAAAAATAGAAGAACTTGATGCAAAGAAACTTTGCGTGACTTTTATACCCCTCATGTGTATGATATAAGCTAGAAATGTTGAGGAGGAAATACTCTATGCGTGATATTGGAAAGAACATCAAACAGTTTCGGATAGATAAAAGTATGAATCAAGAGAATCTAGCAGAAAAGTTGTATGTTAGTAGGCAGACAGTCTCTAATTATGAAAATGGTAAATCTAGACCAGATGTGGATATGTTAATACGAATTGCAGAGGTACTAGAAACGGATGTCAACTCCATTATCTATGGAAAACCTGAACTGTTGAATAAGCGTAAAAAATACATAGTTGCACTAGTTGAGATAGTAATAATCATCTCCTTAATTATTTTCCAAAGCATATTTGCATCCTTTGCAAGGGAGTATGCCGAGAGGCATTTTGATTTAGTCTGGGTACTTGTCCAAACTGGATATGTTAGACCTATGGTTCTTCTAATCGTTGGATGGCTAGGCATTGATATACTGAGTAGATTCTTTTCAATCTCTCCGCTCATAACCACAGGGAATAGCTTAGTTCATAAAAGAATACTACAAATTGTGCACATTCTAATCGTATTATTCATTGGCATATGTTTTGTGAATTTATTGCCAATCGCATACCATGGAATCTTGGTTAGTTTTAGAAATCAACATGAGAGTGGGAGTTATGGTTTTCTTATTAGCCGTGAAGTTGGATACTCCTTATTTCTAAATATTCAAGGGAAAGCATACTTTCTATTTTTGGTTTTGGGAATTATTTTGAGGTTTTTAAGAGCAGGAGCAGTGAAATCTCTGTCAAAACTACGCATAAAATGAAAAAACCCAGATAAAAGTATAGATTTCATTTTAATTTGCCACACTAATCGATGTAGAAGTTTTAATAAGTAAAAAGGTGGTCAAATAAAATGATGAAGTTCTTTAAATGTAATAATGACAGTTTAGTAATTCCTGTGACTTACTGCTACACCGATGAGTTATCCCTCTCTGGTGCACAAGAGATATCACCTAATACAGTAGAAGCATCAACTGAGAAGCATATGCCAGTGGTGACCTTAAGTGGAAACACCGTTACTGTCAATGTTGGTGCTGTGTCTCATCCAATGACAGAGGAGCATTCCATAACAACGGTAATTCTAGAAACTCAAAAGGGTGGTCAATACCAATTCTTGCAGCATGACAGTCAGCCAGTTGCGAAGTTTGACGTAGCTAGTGGGGATAAGGCAATTGCAGCCTATGCCTATTGTAATCTACATGGATTATGGAAAGCAGATATCGATTAATGAATAGATAGTCTTTGGAACTGAATTTAACAAAACGGCTCCAAAGGCTATTTTTCTTACATATACTTTTGTACTACAGTAGTTACAGGGCAGTTTATTGGAGTTAACCGAGGTTACAGTGTATAAAATCTTCGCAACATATTAGGCTCCTTAAGTGTATAATAGTTATAAAAAAGCTAATTGTAATGGGGATCCATTAAGGGAAGGGAGATATTTATGAAGAGAAGGGTTATATTATTATTTACTGCTATTCTGGCTTTAAGTGTTATAGCAGGGTGTACAGATAGGGAAACCACTGAAAAACCTGTCATATACCTGTATCCAGAGGAGGAAACAAAGGTATCTGTTTCCCTCGATTATGATGGAGAATTAACGTGTACTTATCCATCTTATGAAGATGGGTGGGAAGTAACTGCCAAACCTGACGGAACACTTTACGATGCTAAGGGTAAGGAATACAATTATTTGTACTGGGAAGGACTGCAGAGTACAGAGTTTGACTTTTCTAAGGGGTTCGTAGTGGCAGGTGAAGATACTGCAGCATTTTTGGAGGATTCCCTTGATAAGTTAGGCCTAACTAGAAAAGAGGCAAATGAATTCATTGTGTATTGGTTACCACAGCTACAGGAAAATAAATGGAATTTGATTTCTTTTCAAGGAGAAACCTATACGCATACCGCTGTGTTAAAGATTAATCCAAAGCCAGATACCATAATTCGTGTGTTTATGGCTGCGAAACCACTTGAGGAATATAGGGAAGTGGAAGCCCAAATATTGACAGCTCCAGACAGAAAAGGTTTTACTGTAGTAGAGTGGGGCGGTACCTATATAAAACGCTAAGACCTAAGTCCTATGTAAGAAATTTTATTACAGGAATTTTTGATAGAAGCTCTATCCTTTTAGATTAAGGGGTAGAGCTTTTTTGTGTTTACAGAAAGAGGAAAATTCTAAATTTTTATATTACAAATACATACAACATAACACACATATTACCTGCAAACGGATATTTCTTATGTTTTTTTAAATTTGTTGTAATATGAAGAAAAATGATGTAAAATTAGTATATAAGTTAGTGCGGAATAATGATAAGAGGAGAGGGTATTATGTTCCTTACGGAAGTTAGACCAGGAACTCAATTGACCATTGTCATTAAACATGGAAAAGATGTACTAGAGTTTAATACAGTAGCAATTCGGCCGGAAAAAGATACGTTACTTGTAAGCCCAATCACTAAAGATGGGAAGATGATTAATTTTGTCGAAAATAGTATTATTATGTATCAAATGACCTTTGTCAATAAGGAGGATAACCGTTTATACAAATGGTCAAGAGTTAGTATTAAAGCTGTAAAAGATGATAAAGGCCAGTTATATCATATGATATTATCAGATTTGGAGGGACAGCCCCACAATAGAAGGCAAAGCTTTCGAGTATCCATAGATATTGACGGTGTTGCAAGATTTGGACCAAATCAAAAGGCTTTTGAAGTATTAATAAAGGACATAAGTTCTAGTGGGGTAGGTTTCATATGTGCACAAAATGTTGATATTAGTAATGATTTAATTATTCATATCACTTTTGAAGACAAGTCGTTACATATAAGCTTTAAGATTGATTGTCAGGCCGTAAGAAAGGAATATGACGAAGAGGAGGAAGTATATGTTTATGGTTGTAAATTTAAGAATGAGAGTGCAGCCGTAAATAACTATGTGCAAAAGAAACAGCAACGAATTAGAATTGCAAAAAATCCATATCTAAACAAGACGGGACCTCAAAAAAAGTAACAACAGAATAAGATGCTTCGTACATATATCAGAGTACTTAGGTACTCTGATTTTTTGTGTCCCAAAAATCATAATCTTATCAAATTTTAAACATAGAAAATTCACATATTTGATTCAAAATGGAAGTGAAGGAAAGTAAAACCACGAGATGTTTTTGTAGCTTTAATAGAAGGGAGGAGGCAGGAAATCCTGCTAATAACATGAATAAAAAAAACAACGACAGGCATGTAAATAAGAAATTTGTCCTCGTCACACTTGCAGGAATGTTGGTGTTACTACTTATTATAGGATGTATCTTTCTATTGTCACAGTCAGGAACCACCACAGAGGAGAAAAATAAGAGCACATTAGCAAGTGTAGAAAGAAAATCCCCATTTAATCAGCAAGGTGTAGTATCAGCTACGGGATATGCCAAGTATAATACCGTTGAACAGGACTTTGAGGTGACAATTGATTCAAAGAACAAAGCAGATTACCTGACGATAGATGAGGTCCTAGTTAGTGCAGGAGATACTGTTTCAAAAGGAGATGTGTTACTTACAGTAACAGAGGACTCCTTTAATGCAGCCCATGCATATTTAAAAGAACAGGCTGCTAGTGCTGAAAATAAGCTTTCACAAGAGGAACTAGACTATAAACAAGCAGTTCTAGATGCAGAGTATGAAAGAATTAGTAATGCACAACAAGGAGATACAGCGAAGGTTGAGTATAACGCCTCAGTTAGTAAGCTTAAGGAGCAAGTGAGCTCTGCAAAATCTTCCTATGATGCTGCTGAGACTTTGATTGAAAACAATCCTTCAAAGATGAAAAGTAACAGCGCGTTGATTACAAAGTATACTAATCTGCTAAACACTCTAGCTAAGAATCTAAAAGAGGCAGAGACTTCTAATACTAGTGCACTAAATACTTATAAAAAGGCTGTTACAAACTACAAGACAGTACTATATACGTATAAGTTTTTGCTTCAACTTAATAATGAGTCTACCTTAGAGGTGGATAAGCTAATAGAAGAGGTTGAAAAAGCAACCCCTTCCCAGACACAAAACTCAAATCAAACAGACAGCTCTAGTAATAATAACTCAAAAAATCCAGGGAATACCCAGACTCCAGGAAATACCCAGACTCCAGGAAATATGAGTGGTCCTTCCTTAGATAATACCAGTCAAAAATCAGTGAATGCTATGCCGGAAGCTTCCAAACCTCCTACCAGTAACTCCGGTTCTGAGCTACTTAAAATGGTGAAAGACCAATGTGATACCATAGGTAGGCAGTATGTAACGGCTCAAATGAGTTATAAACAGGCGTTAGCAAAGCTGGAGCAATTAACGAAGCAGAAGGAAACCTATACAAATCAAATATCCTCTTTAAAAAAACAGAATGAAGAGTTACAGAATGAGTATGATAATGCGAAAAGTAATTTATCTAATTTAAAGAGTACCTATATAGAGTTACTAAATCAACAGAGTGAGCAGCTTGTAACTCTTAAGAAAGAGTACGACTTAAATGTATTAACTAGTGAAACAGCAGAGACAACCTATGAGAAAACAATTGCGTCTTTAGATAAAAGCTTGCAGAGCTACAAAGATGCACTAGAACAAGCAAAACAAAATCTTAGCTATTTGGAGAATACCTTTGTTGGCTTAAAATTATT
This sequence comes from Bacillota bacterium, assembly GCA_023416695.1. Classification (GTDB taxonomy): domain Bacteria; phylum Bacillota; class Clostridia; order Lachnospirales; family Lachnospiraceae; genus KM106-2. Next base: position 15,570 of record JAEZGY010000043.1, read on the forward strand.
AGCTAGTCAGGATGGAACCATAGCTTCCATTAATTATAAGGCGGAAGATAGGATGAACAATGGAGTTGCACCTATTTCCTATTATGATTATGGGTTAGCAACAATTACTGTACAAGTAGATCAAGGTGAGATAGGAAGTCTGAGTGTAGGGGATGCAGCTACAGTAATCGATACATCCTCTGGTATGTACTCGGGGACCATTAAGGAAATAGCGGCAGAGGCATCTTCTGAAAGTCGTACCAACGTGACCTATGATGTTACTGTAACTTTGCAATTGGAAGACAAAGTGAAGCTTTCGACTTCTGATTCTATGACAGTATACTTTGGCGATTTCTCCAAGATTAAGCAGCCAGGAAGGAGTAAAAATGAAGACTAAAAAAATACCAATACTTATTACAGGTGTAGTTGTGTGCTCCATCTTAGTAGTATCATTATTATTAAAAGCAAAGAATGCAGCAGGTAGTGAAGAGGTTACGGTTACAAAAGAAACAACGGTAGCCAAAGGAAGTATTACTGCTGGTATTACTGAAAGTGGTTCTGTAACAGTAGGTACCAATTCCATAACCTTTGATTTGGATTTGTCTTCTGGAAGCTCCAGTAGTTCCAGTAGCTCTAGCCAATCAACAACTTCTAATACTACAAGTAATATAAATGGAATGTCCCAATCGTTTCCTCCATCCTCTAGTGGGAATAGTGCAAATAGTTCTAATAGCACTAATAGTTCCTCTGCTTCAAGTAGTTCAGAGGGAAGTCTTGTTGTAGACACTGTATATGCTGCTGTTGGTCAGAGCGTTAAAGTCGGAGATAAGCTAATGAGTCTCACTGAGGATTCTGTAAAAGAAGTGAGGCAACTCCTAGAAGATGGGGTAGCTAGTGCAAAGCTAGCCTTAACCGAGGCCAAGATTACAGATAAGCAGATAAAGATAAGTGCTGAAAGTGAGTATAATTTAAAGATTGCCCAAGGGAAATCAGCCAAAGCAGTGTATAACTCTACCATTAATGCTATAGACAGTAACATCAGTTCTTTAAAGGAGCAAATAGCAAATACAACAGACTCCAATAGATTAACAAACCTAAAGGATCAATTAGCACAGGCTCAAAACGAGGAAGCTTCTAAAAAGCTAAAAGCAAAGCAGACCTATGAATTAGCGATTTTAGATTATGATAATGCCAAAGCGGCATATGATGTTGCTATGAAAGAGTATGGAACAGCTACTTCAGACGCCGAGGATGCTCTTGCAGACGCCAAGGATAAGTTAAGTGCTTTCGAAACCTTTGTAGGTACGGATAACACTCTTTACTCAACCTATGAAGGAAGGATTTCTGCTATAGGCTATGCGGAGGGAGATGTTCTTTCAAGTAATACTCCTATCGCACAGCTAAGTGATGTAACAGCAGTGACCATCAGTGTCAATGTGACTCAGGACGATATAGCAGCAGTGAATCTTGGGGATGAGGTAAATGTAGAATTTGTAAGTGATAGTACAAAGCTATATAAAGGTACTATTTCAGCTATTGATAGTGCTGTAACTACTAGTTCTGCTGTTAGTTATCCAGTTACAATCCTACTATCTACAACACCAGAGAAAGTCCTTACAGGAATGACGGCTAGTGTAACCTTTATTTCAAAAGAGGTTGAGGATGTGCTTTATGTATCCAACAAAGCTATTTACACTGAGGGTACAAAATCTTATGTAAAGATAAAGAAAAAGGACGGCACCACAGAAAAAACAGAGGTGACTACCGGATTCTCTAATGGTGAAAATGTAGAGATAAAGAGTGGGTTATCTGAAGGAGATACGGTATTAATTGAAAGTAAGGTGAATGGCTAATGAGGATACTAGAGTTATTACGTCTCGTAAAGCTTAATTTAATCCAAAATAAGTTTAAAGTAGTTCTTACTTCCATTGGTATCATCGTAGGCGCCGCCACAGTCGTTATGGTAATTGCCATTGGTAAAGGTGGCGAACAGGATGTGGCAGAGCAATTCAAAAACCTGAATGCAGGGGCAATCGACATCTCTTATGGAAATCAAAATGATCGTACAGATAGATCAAATAGTGAGAGCACCCAGTCCAATCGACAAAGTAGTAAAGGAAGTTCCTCCTCTGGTGGAGCGGGAGCTATGGTTCCTGGTGGCAATATGGGTAGCATGCCAGGTATGGGAGACCTGAGTGGTTTTCCGAGCTTTGGTTTCTCTCAAGGTAATTCTGCAGATAATCGGATTAATCAGCGTAAGGTTACTTTGACCATGGAGGATATGGATGATTTGATGACCTTTATTCCAGGGATTGAGGATGGCTCCATTTCGTATTCTACCAAACAGGATGTTGATGGTGGAGAGTTAGAAGAGGCTACGTCCTATACAATAGCAGGGGTGTTAAGTAACTATCAGGAAATGAGTAACACAACAATGTATGTGGGCGATTTCATTACAGATACTAACCAAGAAAACAAAGAAAAAGTATGTGTCCTTGGTTATGATCTGGCTACTGAGATTTTTGGAAGTGCAGAGGCCGCTTATGCAGAAACTATTTACATCGATAACCGCCCGTATGTAGTAAATGGAATCCTGTCGCAAATGGGTTCTGTTTCTTCGGGTATTAGTCCAGATGAAACCGTATTTATTCCGTATAATACTGGGACTAAGTATTTGAGCTCTTCTATCAGTCCAACCATTACCTTAATTGCCTCAGACTTAAATGGGGTGGATAGCATAAAAGAAGATATAGATACTGTTTTAGCAGAGAACTACCCAAACTCATCATTTACTATTTCTGATGCCGGTAGTAAGATGGAGGCGGCTAATGCTTCCAATAAGACCCTCACCTTACTATTGCTTGCAATGGCAATCATTGTCTTTGTTGTAGGGGGAATCGGTATTATGAATGTACTTTTTGTTTCTATAAAAGAGAGAACCAAGGAAATCGGTATCCTAAAGGCCATGGGCTGTTCTAAGAAGTATATTCTTTTAGAATTTTTAATAGAATCCTGTGTAATTAGTATTGTAGGAGGAATTCTCGGTGTACTACTTAGTTACATCATTACACCAATTGTGGAGCATTTCGGAATGACCGTAATCCTATCTTCAGGTGGTGTAGGCATTGCGATTGTATTCGCAGTAATCACAGGAACCATTTTTGGATTTTATCCAGCTCTTAAGGCATCTAAGCTTGTGCCAGTAGAAGCATTATGTGAGGAGTGATAGGATGAAGAAAAAGAAAATAATGATTCTAATTGCAATACTTTTCGTTATTGCTGCAATCATAGGGGTTGTTTTACTGTTAAAGCGAGGAAGTGATTCTAAGGAGGAAGTCTTAGGTGCCAATCAGTCTTATCTCTATGGGCAAATTGAAACCATTGCAGGCAATGATATAAATCTGTCGTTAGCAGAGGCTGTGACTACAGAACGTTCCTCTAACCGAGGATCAGGAAAGACGTCTTCTAGTAAAAATCCAGACAGTACTGGTGAAGCAAGTTCTGCTAGACCTTCTGGAAATAATCAGATGCCATCAGGAGGATTTCCATCAGGTGGAGATGTGCCATCAGGAGGATTTCCATCAGGTGGAGATATGCCATCAGGAGGATTTCCAGGAGGTGGAGATATGCCATCAGGAGGATTCCCAGGAGGTGGAGATATGCCATCAGGAGGATTTCCATGGGGTGGAGATTCATCATCAGGGGAATCTAGTGATAATGCATCAACTAATAAAAACAAGTCAGACTCACAAAATGTGGATTCTGATAAATCAGCTAGTTATGATGAGGCAACAACAGTAACCACATATAAGCTTACTGGAGAAAAAGAAGAGTATAGGATACCTGTTGGAACAGACGTAACGACACAGCTTGGAGCAGTTACCACCTTTAGTCGCTTGGCAGCGGGTGATTATGTGAAGTTATTAGTGGAAAAAGATGAAAATGGTAACGATGTCATCTTGCAGATATGGATTGTAGGTTAGGAGAATAGTATGGGTAAAATAATTCAAATGGAAGGCGTAAATAAAATTTACACCATGGGTGAAAATGAGCTTCATGTCTTAAAAGATGTAAGTTTAAGTGTGGATAAAGGTGAATTTTTGGCGATTTTGGGGCCTTCTGGTTCAGGTAAATCTACTTTAATGAATTTGATAGGTTGTATGGATACTATGAGTAGTGGAAGCTATTATCTAGATCAAATTCCAATTCATGAAGCAAAGGAAAGTCAACTTTATGATATTCGCAATAAAGAGATTGGATTTGTCTTTCAGAAATATCATCTAATTCCCACCTATACAGTACTACAGAACATTATAATGCCACTAATTATTCGTGGTTTAAGTTATAAAGAGGCAGTAGATGCTTGTATGGAGACAATAGAATTTATTGGTCTTGCGGATAGAATGAACCACAGGCCTTCGGAACTTTCTGGTGGACAGCAGCAGAGAGTAGCAATTGCTAGAGCACTCATTAGTAAGCCAGCAGTTCTCTTAGCAGATGAACCAACAGGGGCTTTGGACTCCTCTAGTGGTAATGAAGTGCTAAAGTTATTTCGTAAGCTAAATGAGGTTGGTAATACTATCGTTATGATTACTCATGATATGCATGTAGCACAAGCGGCTAGACGTACGGTAAATATTATTGATGGTGTCGTGTATGAAGAGGTGCTTGCATAAGAATTTATAATGAAGTGTGGAAGGAATAGAGATGGTTTGTTCCTTCCACATCCTACCTCCATCTAGAAAAGATACCAAAAAGTGGTTGCAAAAATAAGCTTTGTTTTTGTTGACATTCTTTTTACTCTATAGTATTATATATCTTGCGTCGGGAAAACAAGTCCGAAACAAATTTAATAAATGCGCGAGTGGCTCAGTGGTGGAGTATCGCCTTGCCAAGGCGAGGGTCGCGGGTTCGAATCCCGTCTCGCGCTCTATAACTAAGATAAGGTATCCGTAAAGGATACCTTATCTTAGTTTCGGAGCCCAATCTTGGGCTCCGAGTTCGAATGTCTCCGCTTCGCTCCGGTCGGTGCATAGCAGACGTCCCCCGGACGTCTTGCACCGTCTCGTGCTTAATTAATTTCCTCAGAAATCTTGAAAAATCAAGGTCTCTGGGGATTTTTCGTTTCAGTCAGTTTGAGTACCCTTGAGTACGTCAATTCCATTCATCTCTGAAAGAGTGTTCACGATAATCTTGGTTGTTTTCTGTTTTACTTGGTCAACCAAAGGTACTTTGTTCTTATGTGACAAAGTGATTCCTTTCACTCGCTCATTTGCGTTAGTTAAATGTGGTCAACGAATATCTGTTAAGGCTAAGCACAACCCACTCTTATTAAGGAATATTTCTACTCCTACAATCTTATGGACGATTGTTTGCCACCAAATACCCGTTTGTTATAAATTACATATGTTTCTGTTTGTTATCATTTTCATGCATTCTAGTGGCATATCTTGCATGAAAATTCCTTAAAAAGGATTACTGCTTATTGCATCAGTTCTCCTTAAGATTTATCGCGTTCAGACATGGAGTATTTTTTAATTGAAATTGGGCATTCACTCAATGGGTCTTTGAACATCTTGTGTTCAATATACTCATTTTGTGTTATCAACTGATTTCGTTTGAATAAAATATCTGTGTTAAGCATGATTTTGCTTTCTCCTTTTTTCATTGATAGACAAAATATGATTGAATCTATTTTGTGATATCTGTAAAAATGGCATAAAAAAGCCAATAAACGTTTACCCATACATAAATGTGATGTGTAACCATTATTGTAATATGTTGGCATCGATAAAAACGCGTGGTATAATAATTGTGCTGTCGAACGAAATAGCCAGAATGTCCCAAAATATCAAAAAAAGGTTTTCCTATTATGTTAGGCTGAAAGAAGGGGAAAATGTATAGTTGTAACGATGTGATTGATTATTTGAAAGATAAAATACAGAGAGAACTGGATAGTGTTGACTGCAATAAAGTTGCATTATACAGTGGATATTCGGTAAAACAAACAAATAGGATTTTCTCTGC
>JAEZGY010000022.1 GCA_023416695.1 Bacillota bacterium
ATCGCTAGATGGTTGATTCTATAGAGTTTGAAGATTTTAGCCAATAATTAAATTAATAATGTATCGAATAAAAATAATCGTACCTTTTGGCGAGGGGGCGGTTATTTTTTTTCTTTCTAATATAGCATGATATATGTCACAATAATAATATCAATTAATCAGTAAAAGCTATAATTTATGAGTTAAGAAAAGTATCACGGTGATACTTTTGAAGATTCATTTTTCCACGGCATTAATAGATAAAAGTATCACGGTGATACTTTTGAAGGTTCATTCTTCCACGACATTAATAGATAAAAGTATCATGGTGGAATATAAGGTAAATAGTATAATCAATCTATTATAGACCTTATAATTACTGGGGTTGTGTTTGATTATATATAATCAAACTTTATAATCAAACTAAAAGAACTGACATACGGAGACTGTAATTAATTTTGTGTAAACTTCATAAGTGATATATATCCTCTTGGATTGATGTTAAAATAATATTAATCTAGGAGGATATTTTTATGGCAAGACAAAGAAAACTTTCACCCGAACGCAAGGCGTTCATTAACAGTCTAATTGAGTATTATCATCCGGAGGATGCTACGGATGTACAAGAAATACTGAAAGACTTGCTTGGAGACACTCTACAGGGAATGATTGAAACAGAAATGGATGAGAAACTGGGGTATTCGAAGTATGATTACAAGAGCAAAGAAACAGATGATTCCCGAAATAGTTATAGTAAAAAAATGTAACCTCATCTTTGGGAGATATCAATCTTGATATTCCACTTGATAGGAAAGGCGAATTTGAGCCTCAAACAGTGAAAAAGAATCAAACAGATGTCTCTAACATTGAGGATTAGGTCCTCTGCATGTATGCCAAAGGCATGACTACAAGAGATATTTCTGCCCATTTTCAATCCGTTTATGGTGCAGATGCCTCGGCGGAAATGATATCTCATATGACATATCGTATTTTATCAATGGCTATAGAATGGCAAAACAGCCCCTTTGAAAAGAAATATGCTATCGTTTTCATGGATGAAGTACACTTTCATGTGCGTCAAGACAACCAAACGGTTAAAAAGCAGTTTACATAGCGATTGGTATACGAACAACCTCGTTAAAAAGGTATTTATCCACCAAACGTAGATAACATTGGTAGACATTATTGTTTAATCAAGTTACTATATTATAAACGGAAAACAACCGTTGCTTATTATTTTTTGAAACTAGGGGGCAGAAAACATGGCGTGGTATGATGAGGCAATATTTTATCACATTTATCCATTGGGGCTTACAGGAGCACCGAAACAGAATTCTTATGGAGAGCCGGTACATCGGTTACATACATTACTTCCATGGATTTCGCATATTAAAGAAATCGGATGTAATGCAATTTATATTGGACCCCTTTTCGAATCGGTAGGGCATGGCTATGAAACGACAGATTATAAAAAATTAGACAGCAGACTTGGAACCAATGAGGATTTGATTAATTTTATAGCAGAGTGTCATAAACAGGGGATTAGAGTAATTTTAGATGGAGTGTTTAATCACACAGGTCGTGATTTCTTTGCATTTCAGGATATTAAACACAATAGAGAAAATTCACAGTACAAAGACTGGTACTGCAATGTAAACTTTTTTGGAAACAACTCATTTAATGACGGATTTTCCTACGAAAATTGGGGTGGGTATGACCTTATGGCAAAATTGAACCAACACAATCCGGCAGTGAAGGATTATATCTGTGATGTAATTCGCTTTTGGGTAAGAGAATTTGATATTGACGGTATTCGACTGGATGCAGCGGACGTTATGGATTTTGAGTACATGAAAGCACTTCGTCATGTGGCAAATGAAGTCAAACCAGAGTTTTGGCTCATGGGTGAAGTAATTCATGGAAACTATTCACGCTGGGCAAACGAAGGAACACTTCATTCGGTTACAAACTATATGCTTCATAAAGCATTATATTCCGCTCATAACGATCACAACTACTTTGAAGTAGCTCATACCATCCAATACGTCAGCGACATGGTTGGGAGCAATTTGAATCTTTACACTTTCGTGGACAATCATGATGTAGAACGTATCTATACAAAACTTAAAAATAAAGCACATTTTTTACCGGTACATGTGATGCTTTATACATTACCAGGGATACCATCTCTTTACTATGGCTCTGAGTTTGGGATTGAAGGGCGTAAGGAACGTTTCTCGGATGATTCCTTAAGACCAGCATTGAATTATGAAGATTATAAGAATTCGGTGGAAACAAATCCTTATACAAAACTTATTGCTGCTTTGGGTAAAATTCGCCAGAATACACCCATGCTTATGTTTGGGGATTATAAAGAATTGGAGTTGCAGACCACACATTATGCATATGCAAGAATTCTAGATGGAAAATATGTGATTACATCAGTGAATAATGGAGAGAATGATGTTTCCATGAATCTGGAAGCGGGATGTTCCACAGAATATGTTGGCGCATTAACAGGAGAGAGAGTAGCTGTAAAGGGTGGTCGCATTCAGGTGAGAGTACCTGCTAACTTTGGCGAAATCTGGATTCCTTCAGAACTCTGTAGCGAAAGCTTTGCACCGATTAAAACTTTGGTAATTGAGAAAGCAGCAGAATCAGAGAAAGTAGAGTCAGTAAAAGTAAAGGAAGATAAGAAGCCTGAAAAAGTAGCCGTAGACTGGAATAAGTCCTATGAAGACATGTCTGTAGAAGAACTTCAGGAAACGATTCTTGAAAAAATGAGAAGAAACGGTCCGGTATCAGACTATATGATAGGAACTGTTAGAGAAAATACACACCATGATTCGTTAATAGCTTGGGTTAGAAGTTTTGGGTAAATAGTAAGAGAATACATTCAACTCTGGGGGATATGGGGATGCGGAACTAATGTTTAACTCTTTATCACTATTATTTTTAAATGAGAAATTAGCAAGCAGAAATACGTTCCCGTCTGTAGGTTTCGTAAACTCATTTCCCTTGGATTCGGTTACACCATTCAAAGTCACAGTAACATCTTTATATTCAGCAGATTCTTCAACAGTAAATCTACTTTTTTCTTCTGGAGTACTTGTAGTTGTCTATATTGTTGAAAAACCAAAAATCTGTTACAATAAAGCTACCTGTTTTGATATTGATTCGACAGTTGTTTTGCACAAATTGCGGAACCTATAAAAAATAAAGATAAGGACAGAAGTATGGATAAGAATAAAAGAGATTATTATTTCAATATGTTTTTAAATTTAATCAGGGCAACCTATTTAAACGTTGAAAAAGAGTGGCAGTTAGTGGCAGGTGAAGTGGACCTAGGATATGCGCAACAGCATGCTCTATGGATTTTACATGTACAAGATGGACTTACCCTTGAAGAACTTGGAAACATAGCCATATGGAATAAATCCACTACCTCATCTTTGATATCTAAATTAGAAAAAAAGGGTTTTATTGAGAAAAGAGCTAACCAAGATGGCACAAGAGCCTTTAAAATATATATAACGCAAAAAGGAAGAGAAATATTAGAAAATAGTATTAGTACAAACCGAAGTGAACTATTTTTTGAAATGTTCCATGAGTATACCGAAGAGGAATTAATTGATTTCTTAGAAAAGCTTAGAAAGGTTTGCGATTTAGTGGGTAAGACGGGACATGAGGATTTTAATCGCTATTTAGAAGTTTATTCTAAGAATTTATTAAGTATAATAAAGTAGAAAAATAGTGCTTAGTAAAATAAATGAATAAATTATAACAATTAGGATTGACAAAAAATTAACATGGTGCTAATATAAAAACATAAATTCGTTAGCGAATATATTGAGCTTATAGATACAGTGATAGTCAGACAGAATAGCCTTAACATTTTCGCTAGCAAATATAAGGAAGGAGACTAGTATGGATAAGTTATTTACACCAATTAAAATTGGAAATGTAGAAATTAAGAACCGCTTTATGTTAGCACCTATGGAAAATGGCCTAGCTCATATGGGAGGAGAAGTAAGTGACAGGTTGATTAACTTCTTCGTAGACAGAGTAAAAAAAGGGGTGGGCATTGTTATCACTGGATCCATCTCTGTTTCACCAGAAGGAAGCGGACTACCAACTCAGTTAGCTATTTATGATGATAAATTTGTAGATGGTTTAACAAAATTGTGTGATTCCATCCATAATGCAGGTGGGAAAATAGGAGCACAGCTTTACCATGCAGGTAGACAGGCTAGTGAAGCCGTTACGGGTATTCAACCAATTGCACCTACTGCGATGCCTTGTGCTATTATGAGCAATAATCCAAGAGAAATGACATTAGAAGATATTGAAGAGATTAATCAAAAATTTGTTGATGGTGCAAAAAGAGCTGTTGAAGCTGGCTTTGATATGATCGAAGTACATTTTGCCCATGGTTATTTACTACATAGTTTCTTCTCTCCTCATAGCAATAAACGTACAGATGAATTTGGTGGAAGTTTTGAAAATAGATGTCGGTTCCCTATGATGGTATTTAAAAATATTATAAAAGCGGTTGATGGTAAAATCCCTGTTACTATCCGTATTTCCGCTGATGAATATTTAGAAGATGGATTAAAATATGAAGAAGTAAAAGAAATCTGTAAATTAGTGAAAGAAGAAGGCGGTGCTGCTATTAGTTTAACAGCAGGCAGCTATGATTCTATCGAATACACCATACAACCTATGTTTGTAAAACAAGGATTTTTAATACCATACGCGGAAGCTTTAAAGACAGAAGTTGATTTACCTATTATTGTTGCAGGACGACTTAACGATGGTAAATTAGTGGAACGGATTATTGAAGAAGATAAAGCGGATATGGTTGCTATCGGACGTGGAATTATTGCAGATGAAGACTTTATTATTAAATTAAAAGAAAATCGTTTAGATGATATTAAATATTGTGTTGCTTGTAATCAAGGCTGTATCGATAAAGTATTACAAGGGCAAGGAATCAATTGTTTGGTAAATGGTCGTTCTTCTTATGAAGATGAACGCAATATTATCAAAACAGAATGTCCTAAAAAGGTAGTTGTTATCGGTGGTGGTCCAGCAGGACTTGAAGCTGCACGTGTTGCTACTTTAAGAGGTCATGATGTGGTTGTTGTGGAAAAGGAAGAAAAATTAGGTGGAAAGATGGAAACTCTATCAGCTCCTCCTGAAAAAGATACTTTCTTACTATATAAAACATTTTTACTTGGACAAGCACAAAAGTTAGGAATTAAGACAGAAACAAGAACAGTTACAGGACCTAAAGATATTGAAGATTTACATGCAGACTATGTTATTGTAGCAACTGGATCTAGACAAACCAAACCACCCATTAAAGGTATTGATAAAGATCATGTTGTATTTGCAGAAGATATCTTAAATAAAGTAATAGAACCTAAGGAAAAAGTAGCAGTAATCGGCGGTGGATTAGTAGGAACTGAAACTGCAAAATACTTAGGAGCATTAGGGAAAAAAGTAGATATTATTGAAATGATGGATGGCATTGCAAAAGATAGTGGTGTAACATTTGCAGGACATGTGTTTAAGAAATTAGAAGAATATAAAGTTGGTATACACGTAAATGCTAAAGTAGCTGAGATTACAGATACCCAAATACTCTTTAATGACACTGCATTAGATGTTGACCAGGTAATCGTTGCATCTGGATATGTAGCAAATAATGATTTAGTAGAAGCTTTGAAAGAAAGCTATGAAAATGTTATTGTAATTGGTGATGCAAATAAACCAAGAAGAATTCTTGATGCAACAAGAGAGGCGTATTTGGCAACATATAATTTATAGTGAGTAAGTAATTGCTTTGAGTTTACTTTTAGTTGTTGCCACTGTTGTAGTTAATAGGACAACACTAAATCAACAAAAATTTGATAGCCCGCAAGGGCTATCTTTTTTATTGACCAAAACATGTGAAACAAGAGAGCAAAAAATGGTCTAGTATCGCTACTGGACCAATATCAGAGATTCACATTTAGTTATAAGATTGAACTGCCGTGTAACGAACCGTATGCACCGTGGTGTGAGAGGTTGTATATTATACATCAATCTACAGGTGGATCTAACCTATAAAGTGGACACTAACAGATACAACTTTACATATACTGGATTATATTATACAATAATGTATATATTATACTAAAGGAGGCTATTGTATGTACCAATCATCTTACAATAAAAATACCAGTAACATTTATACTGAAATGCGCGAGCAAACTAATTCTTATGAAAATGACATGAGATATTTGCATCAACTAGAGAAAAAATTCCTTATAAATAAGATTATTGTGGGTTACTGTCTTATACAATTCTTGTTGCCCCTATATCAGTACTTGGTTGGTGGCGGAAATGTAAAGGGTATTAGTTTAAACTATATTATTTATTGTATAGTATTTGCAGGTATCGTCACATTTCTGACTAGACGTAATTATAGGAAACTTAAAAATTTTAGAGCTTATATTAGGTCCAGAGAATGTGGGGAGGATATAGAATGAATCGATTTGATTATTTAAAAATAGTAAATCTAACCGAACCTGATATGGATTCATACCAGAAATATACTAATGCTTATCAAAATAAGTATTCACAGATTACATATAAGACACAAGAACTTAGCAAAGTGCCTTCATCATTTAAAATTAAAATAGCTTTTATACCATGTATTCTTTTTGTTGTAATTGGATATATATTGGATTATGCAATCGCAAGGAATAGTTTACAAACCTCTATACTTTTACCCATTTTAAAAGGTTTAACTGTGTTTAATTTAGTTGCAGTAATTATATCGTTAATTATTCCTAAAAGGCTATATCCAAAAACAAAATTATATAAAGATAAGGTTAATGAAATAGAAGCCCAATGTGATGATTTAGATAAAATATATCATAAAATTGAGCAAGCACAATTAAATGCCTATAATAAAGTGAGTAACTATATAGGAATAAAGTATTGTTACCCTTATGCTTTACAAAGGATCTCTGGATATTTAGAAGATGGAAGATGTGATGACATTAAATCTGCACTTAATATTTATGAGGAAGATCTTCATAGAATGCGTATGGAAGACAAGCAAGAGGTATTATCTCAAAACATTAATAGTTTAAATGAGCAAGTAAATTCTTGTAGAAATGATATAAGAAGAATGTTCATATATAACATGGCATCTAGGTATTAATAGGCTCTGTGTAGAAAGTGTTGGGGTGCGAGGTGCGATTCTGTTGTGAAATTAAGCGTATATACAATTGCTATATTAGGGGTTTCTAATTATACTTCTAGAAAGGATATTTATCTAGTACATAATAATAAGCAGTAAACTCTATCTCATCTTTACTAGTTTATGACGGAGTAATAAGAATAGCAGAGTTTAGATTAGAGAAATATAAATATATAAATGATATGAAAAACCTATTTTATTGAAGAGCGAACAAATAATTATAATTACATTATTTGTTCGCCCTTTTTATGTTCAAACTTACAACAAACAATACCTGTGCTATGTGGAGTAGTGGAGAGTGCGCTATGAAAAAAGCGATCTTAGTAAAGGTACTTGGAGAACCCTGTTTTATTATAGGAGCTTCATTTCATCATAGTAATATTTCATAGCAATAGCTGATTCACAAGAGTTTCTACTAAGTCTTAAACCTAGTCAATAAGAATACATATAGAATGAGGGATCCTCATGGACTCACAACACAACAAGGAAGAAATTGATTGGATGAAAGTAGAGGTTCAGTATATTTTATTGATAATAATCATCTTCACTAGTTATGAGGTAATGATATCGTGGCAAAAATTCAAAGAACACAGAACGCGAGAAACAATATTGTATTTGGCTTTATTCTAAAAATATATCAAATTATGATACCTTTCCTAATGCGTACGGCAATGATTTACTTAATGGGCGTTCAGTATTTAGGTTTGAACTCTTTATTCACATCAATACTTCAAGTGCTAAATCTTGCTGAGTTAGGCGTAGGATCTGCCATGGTTTATAGTATGTATAAGCCTATTGCAGAGGATGATTCTGTTTCAATATGTGCGCTAATGAGTCTTTATAGAACTTACTATAGAATTATTGGAGGGGTAATTGCTGCAGTAGGTCTGTCGATTACACCTTTTATTCCAGAACTGATTAGTGGGGATGTACCACCTGATATAAATATATATATCTTATATTTATTAAACCTTGGAGCTACGGTTTTATCGTATTGGCTATTTGCATATAAGAACAGTATTTTTACGGCACACCAAAGAACAGATGTTGCATCAAAAGTAACATTAGTCACTATTACCATTCAATATATCTTGCAGATACTTGTACTAATCATTTTCCATAACTATTACTACTTTATTATTGCAGCTTTATTGACTCAGATTATGAATAATATTGTAATCGCAGTTTATGCGGATAGGGTTTATCCCAATTTTAAACCATTTGGGTCCGTATCTCATGAAGAAAAAACAAAGATCAATCATAAGATGAAAGACTTATTTTTTATACGAATAGGCTCTGTGGTAATTGATTCTGCTGACACAATTGTTATTTCGGCATTTTTAGGACTTACTACATTAGCTATATACCAAAACTATTTTTTTATTATGAATTCGATTTACTCTATGGTTGTAATAATTATGTGGTCAATCACTGCTGGAGTAGGGAATAGTTTATTAACAGAATCATTGGAAAAAAATTATAGAGATTTTAAATCACTAACGTTTATTATTAGTTTTATTTTGTGTTTTTGCTGTGTATGTTTTGTGGGGTTATATCAGCCTTTTATGGAGTTATGGGTAGGAAAGGATTTGATGCTAGCATTTCCTCTCGTGATTTTTCTTTGTATTTATTTTTACACAAGACTCATTGTTTCCATATGGAATGTTCCTAAAGATGCGGCAGGTTTGTGGCATACGGACAGATTTAGGTCTTTAATTGCAGCAGGTGTGAATCTAACATTAAATCTGTTGATGGTTACTTATATAGGGCTCTATGGAATATTACTATCTACGATCATTAGCGTTGTAGGGATTTCTTGTCCTTGGATATTACACAATGTTTTTAAATATATCTATAAAAGAGGCATAAAAGAATACTTAATAACGATATTGAAATACGCAGCCTGTACAGTGATATGCTGTTTTATTGGTCATGAACTGAGTTCAATAATCCTTATTGGAGGGGTTATTCAATTAGTGGTGAATGGAATAATTTGTAGCATCAGTTCATTGTTATTTTTAATAATCTTTTGTCGAACCGAAGAATATAAGAATTCAAAGCAAATATTTTTGAGGGTGGTAAAAAGAAGATGAAAAAATTGGGAGAAGAGATCTTTTTAATAATCGGATTGCTATTTACTAATTTAATCCATTGTAGCTGGATTTTTGGCAATACATCTGAGTCTATGCTTGTCTTAGCGAATAACGTTGGAAGAGGCGGATTGTTTTTATTCATATTATTTTTGGGCAGTTATATTTGGAAACACAAAGATAATCTAAATAGTCTTATCCTGCAGCTTTTAGGTATCTATGTAATATCTTTTTTATTCCATATTGTCACTGATTGTTGCGTGGGTTCTTTTTCAGGAATTAAGGGTACGTTCTACCAGTTTATTAGAGGGACTCCGGGCAATCTATGGATCGTATACGGTGCTTTGGTGTTTTCCATATTGGTTATGGTCTATGAAAGGTTTAATCTAAATAAACATAATAAGGCACTAATACTTTTTGGGGGAGGGTACTGTATAGTTGCGCTTACTCTGTTTTGTTATGCAAACGTTTATAGTGGATTTCTCTCTTTTGATAACGGTTTCATAATGAAAGCTTTCAATAAGATATTAGGCTCCGATAGAAGCCCATATGTTTTAGCAATCCCCTTTATGCTGATTGGTGCTTATATGGAGGAGAAAAAGAGTAAAAAATGGAAGGTTAAGTTGCTATGCCCAGTATTATTTTTTGTTTTATGGTGCGTAGAAGTTCTTCTGATAAAGAGAATTACAGCTAACTATAATATATATATGACGATGATAGGGGCTATTTCTGTGATTAGTTTATATATGGTATTGAAAAATGTTTTTGCTGAGGAAAAATCAGTGTCAAAGAAAATATTAACTTTCTATGTTGCGTTATTTGGTATTCAGTATTCCTGTAATAGGTTTATAGTATACTATTTTGATTTAGCATTTGTGTGGCAATATTTAGTTTGGTTTTTTTGTTACTGCGTATTGATGATAGTAATAATAACATTACTGCATAAGGCTGGTGAGAATGTTGATAAAGAGAATAAGGAGAAAAATATACAATAAATATAGGAATGTAAGGTTTTCTCATAAATATAAAAAACAGCTTTCTGGACACGGAGTAGTTAATTCAAATAAAAATGATTTCTTTAATATTGACAGAACTAGCATGCTTATATTGAAGGGGGATTTAGATATGTCTAGTTTATCCTTTGGCAATAATCATCGTTCTTCTCTGCTTAGAATGGATGAAAAATCTATATTAGAGTGCAATGGATTTCATTTTATGTACGGAGCTGATATTCAGCTTTTTAAAAATTCACATTTAGTTCTAGGTAAAGGCTCATTTATAAATTCCGATTGTAAAATTCGTTGTCATAAAGAAATCACTATTGGAGAGGGTTGTGCTATTTCACACGACTTTACAGTAATGGACTCTAATTCTCACGAATTGGATGGTAGTAGAAATACGAAACCAGTACATATTGGTAATCATGTTTGGATTGGTACAAGAGTCACGGTTCTTAGTGGTGTGACAGTTGGAGGTGGAGCTGTAATTGCAGCGGGTTCCTTGGTTACAAAGAATGTACCGGAAGACTCATTAGTTGGAGGTGTGCCAGCTAGAATATTAAAAGAAAAGGTTGAGTGGAAGTTTTAATGAATAGGTATGAACATCCAGTTACCTATGCGGTCTGGTCTAAAAGCAAAGAAACTAGATATAATAGCACATCTGGTGGTGCTTTTTCTGAGTTTGCAAAAGGTATTCTTTCTGAAGGTGGAGTAGTGGCTGGTGCCAGATATAATGAACATAATCTTGTTGAACATGCCATCGTAGATAATTACAAAGGGATTGAAGAGTTAAGACAATCCAAATATATGAGTAGTTCCATTGGCAAGGTATATAAAGAAATAAGAGCAGAACTAGAAAAAGGAAGATTGGTTGCATTTTGCGGTTCTCCTTGCCAAGTTGCTGGTTTATATTCATTTTTAAGAGATGAATATGAGTATCTCTTTACCATGGATTTTATTTGCCGTGGTATGGACTCACCAAAAGCGTTTAAGGCTTGGATTAGTGAGATTGAGAATAAAGAAAGAAGTAAAGTAACTAAAGTCTGGTTCAAATATAAAGAGGGCGGTTGGAAGTCATCTCCTCGAAGAACTAGATTGGATTTTGAAGATGGATCTTATAAAGTCTATGAGGCAGAACGAAACCTTTATATGCACTATCTTACGTCAAATCTTTATATAAGACCTTGCTGTGGTGATTGTAAATTTAAGGGACTCCCGAGAAAAAGTGATGTAACATTTGCGGATTTCTGGGGAATAGAGGAAGAACTGGATGATGATCGAGGTACATCAGTGCTTCTGATTAATAGCGAAAAGGGAAGAGAATACTTTGAAAAAGTGAAGGATAACATGGAGGTATATGAAAAAGATTTCAATGCCATATTAGGTGGAAATCCGATGTTTTCTACTTCAGTTGTTATTCCCCCAAAAGCGCATGATTTCTTAGTTGATTTGGATAATATGGTATTTAGCCAAGCCATTAAAAAGTATTTACCGACTACATCACTTTGGCGCAAAGTAGCCAGAAAAGCAAAACGATTCATAGAGACAGTACTGAGGAGGGCGTAAAATGAGTGAGAATAAAAAACCAATCCCTATCTTATATAATCGCCCTGAGGAATGTTGTGGCTGTACCGCATGCTACGCAATTTGCCCAGAGAGTGCTATAAAAATGGCAGTAGATGAGGAAGGTTTCGACTATCCACACATTCATTCAGACCTTTGTATTAGGTGTGGAATGTGCTTGAAGGTCTGCCCGATAAAAGCAGCAAAGTGTTAGAGAAGCATACTCAAAAAAGGTACACTTTATCAAATTAGTACATATTATGTAGGAGAACATGGTGATTCTCAATGATTTCAATACGGTTTGACCTATTGGTAAAGTAAGTAGATTCCCATCTTGCGAGGACCTTGTGTGGGAGTGTTTTTGTATGTATCAGCATTTTATGAAGAGATTTTTTGATATAGTTCTTTCAACACTTGGCATTCTTGTACTATTGCCTGTTTTCTTGATTCTGGCCATAGTTATAAAGATAGAAGATCCGGGGCCGGTCTTCTTCCGGCAAAAGCGCATCGCAAAGGATAGAGATGGGGAAAAGCAGTTTTTTACAATTTATAAATTTCGTACCATGAAGTGGGGGACCCCTCCTGATACTCCCACTCATTTGCTGAAGAATCCTATGCAATATCTAACCAGAGTGGGAGGCCTTTTGAGAAGGACTTCAATGGATGAGTTGCCTCAGCTCTTTAACATATGGCTTGGACAGATGAGCATAGTGGGGCCCCGTCCGGGTTTATGGAATCAGGATGACCTTTATGATAAGAGAGCCAGGTATGGTGTCAATGCAGTTACTCCTGGCCTGACCGGTTGGGCGCAGATCAACGGTAGAGATGAGCTTGATTTAGATGGTAAGGCAAAGTTCGACGGTGAGTATGTTCAGAAGATGAGTTTTGCCTTCGATAGTAAATGTATCCTTTTAAGCATTAGAAGGGTTTTAAAGTGCGATGGCATTGTGGAAGGAAAAACGGAAGGAAAACGGAAAGGGTTAAAGATATTGGTAATTTGTCAATACTACAATCCGGAACCCTTTCGGATTAGTGATAGCTGTCAGGAGCTAGTGAAAAGAGGCCATCAGGTTACAGTAGTAACTGGCACACCGAATTACCCAATGGGTAAAATCTATAAAGGGTATGAGAAAGGTGCTAAGGCAGATGAAGTGCTGGGTGGCGTGAAGGTTCATAGATGTAAGATTAAGCCTCGTAAAACAGGTGTATTTCATCGGTTCCTAAACTACTACAGCTATCCCTACCAGTCCCAAAAGTATATTCGTAAACTGGATGGAAACTACGACGTCGTACTCATTCATCAACTTTCCCCGGTCATGATGGCAAAGGCAGGAATTAAGTATGCCAAGAAACATAACAAGAAATCCGTGTTATATTGTTTAGACCTTTGGCCAGAAAGCCTTGTATTTGGTGGGATTGGTAGAAATTCCACTCTCTATAAATTCTTCCACAAAGAGTCAGCAAAGATCTATCAGAACGTGGACAGAATTCTTGTTACCTCACGCTCCTTCTCAGACTACTTTGCAAAGGAGTTTGGAATCCAGAACGTGGGTTACATGCCACAATACGCAGAGGATTTGTTTCATCCTACAGAGTGTAGAAAAGAACCCAATGAGTATATTGATTTGATGTTTGCTGGTAATGTCGGGACAGCTCAGGGTGTTATGACTGTTATAGAAGCTGCTAAAAAGTGCAAAGACATTGAGAACTTAAGATGGCACATTGTGGGGGATGGCATAGAATTAGAGAATCTTAAGAACATGAGCATAGGCTTGCCCGTGATATTCCATGGCAGAAAGCCAGTAGAGGAGATGCCGAAGTTCTACTCCATGGCAGATGCAATGCTCGTTACCATGCAAAAAGATCCCATCCTTTCTCTCACACTTCCTGGAAAGGTTCAGTCCTATATGGCAGCAGGTAAGCCGGTGATCGGTGCGATTGATGGAGAGACTCAGAAAATAATTGCTGAGGCTAATTGTGGTTTTGTTGTGGGAGCGGAAGCTGCTGATGAGCTAGAACAAGTGGTGAGAGAGTTTATTGCTACGAAGGAGAAAGAGAAGTTAGGAAGAAACGGACGAGAGTATTATGAGAAGAATTTCTCTCGGGAGATTTATATGGATACGCTACTACGTAATCTGAAAGAGTAAGGGAATGCTAGGAATGAGTAAGATATTAGCGATTACTGGTCCAACGGGGCCTAAGTCAGGGTCTAGTTTTTTACGACTAGTAATGGAACACATACAAGTGATACAGACCATGTTTCCGGATGGAATAAAACTATTAGTACGAAATCCGCAGAAGCTTGATGGAATAGAGAATAGGATTACTACCTACCAAATCTGTGTGGGTAATTTAGAGGATGAGGAATACGTAAAAGATGCGTTGCAGGATGTGGATACTCTTATTCACATAGCGGGAATCAATCAGTCAAAAACAATTGTGAGAGCGGCAGCAATGAGTGGTGTTAGAAGAATCCTTGTAGTACATACTACAGGAATCTACTCAAGATACAAAAAAGCGGGCGAAGAGTACAGAGAGATTGATGACTTTGTCTATCAAACATGCAATGAGAATAACATAATTATTACGATTCTAAGGCCAACCATGATTTATGGCAATAGCCAGGATAACAATGTAATTAAGTTTATAAAAGCGGTAGATAAGCTACCCATTATGCCCGTGGTAAATGGAGCAAGATACAAGCTACAACCTGTTCATTATGAGGATCTTGCAGATGCATATTATCGAGTTCTGGTGAATGAAAATGAGACTGCTAACAGAGACTTTGTGCTATCTGGAGGCAGTGAGATTGAACTTAGAGAGATGCTAACAGTCATCGGTAAGAATCTTGGAAAAACGGTAAAGTTTATCAGTATTCCATTTAAAATGGCATATTTGGGAGCCTGTGTTCTTTACTATTTGACTTTTAAGAACCTGGATTATTGCGAAAAAGTACAGCGCCTATGCGAACCACGTGTTTATTCTCACGATGAGGCAACAAAAGCATTTGGGTATCATCCTCGAACGTTTGAAGAGGGAGTGAGAGAAGAAGTCAAAGCGTATCTATCAAAAGGTAAAGGTTCGGAGGGTTGAGATGATTCCGCATGTCATTCATTTATGTTGGTTTGGAAGAGGGGATTATCCGGCATTAGCGCAGAGATGTATAGACAGCTGGAAGAAAAATCTGCAAGACTATAAAATAATGCTATGGAATGAAGATAGTTTTGATGTGTATTCCAATGAGTATACAAGGGCGGCGTATCAACAAAAAAAATGGGCATTTGTAAGTGATTATGTGCGTTTAGTGGCCTTGGAACAGTATGGTGGTATCTACATGGATACCGATCTTGAAGTGCTTCGAGATTTCTCCACTTTGTTGGAAAGAGGCGGATATATCTCTTCTAAGGTAGAAGGAGGACTGATCACCGCTGGTTTTATTGCAACGAGGGCTCACCATCCTTATGTACAGACGTTAAAAAAACGATATGAGGGTAATGCATGTAAAAAACCAAATGGAGAAGTTGAATTTTTAATGAATCCCCTCATTTTTACTAAGGTTGCCATGGAGATGTATGGGTATAAAATAGCTGATGAATATCAATCTTTTCAGGAATTTACAATCTATCCGTTAGAGTATTTTATGCCATATCGTAAAACAATCTTGGGGAAAGATCCTGAGAAGCACTCCAACTATCTACTGACCAATCATTCCTATGCAATACATCACGACATGGGTTCGTGGGGGAATGAATCGAAACCAGCAAGAGTAAAACGTGCTTTGGCTCGTCTTTGCCTTCCTCGTAGAACATATCTATGGATGAAAGAAAAAATGTATAAAAAGAAATTATCTGGTAGGGTTTGACGAGGAGCTATAACAAAATGAAACTAACAGCAAAGCTAAATAATAAGATATGGTTACTGCTGCTATTTCTGTTGAGTATGATTCATCCCATTTTACTGGTTGGTTTTTTTGTGTGGTTAATCATAGATTCTACCAAATCAACCTTTAAAGGAATACAGGCACTTAATTTAATTGCAATCAGAACAATTCTAAATCCTGCGATTGCAGTGAATACCTCGTCAGTTCAACTAATTAAATGGGCGACAATTTTCATAATATGTTTTAGAATTCTATACTCGGCTAAAGGAGAACGATATCCAAAAAAAGTGTCCCAGAGCATTTTTTGTGTTACATTCTTTTGCTTTTATATTTGTTTGGTATCCCTTGTGAATAGCTCATATCCAGTAGTGTCCATATTTAAGTGTATTTCCTATGGCTTTGTTTTTTGCTCTGTTCTGGTCGGGATATCCTCTTTAAAAAACAAGGTTGATATAGCAGATGAGCTTTTCACTTATCTTACGGTTTTGATGTTTGGCTGTATACTCTTTGCACCCTTTTCCTTTTCTTACTATTCCTCTGCAAGCTGGTTTATGGGGTTAACCAATCAATCTCAGATGTTTGGAATTATGGCTGCCTTATATGCGGCATTGTTGATTTATCAAATTACTAAGGGAAAAAGAACGTTATTCATATATTTTATGATTTTTATGGTGACAGCGCTGACGTTTATGAGTGGTTCTAGAACAGGAATGATTTCCACTATAATCTGTATCATTTATGGACTATATATTGAAATAGTTAAAAATAAAAGAGCCTGGTTATTACTTATTGCTGTAGCAATCCTTATGGTTATAGGGGTTTTCTATGGCCATACAATAAGTGAAGCATTTCGGACCTTTATTCTTAAGGATTATACAGGAACGGCTAGCTACGATGTCACATTAGGTAATATTTCCTTGTCTAGAAAAGGACAGTATGAGATGTTTTTGACGAAGTTTCAAAACAACAGATTCTTGGGGTCTGGATTTATGGTGCCCTTTGAAAGTGGAGTTCAGAGTTGGTCTTTTTCACTTACTATTTTGGTGGAAAGCGGAAATCTATTTTATGCGGTACTTGGTGATTTGGGGTTCATTGGTCTTGGAATCTTCCTTCTCTGTTACGGTATGATTTTCTTCAAAGGGGATAAGACGAAGGGGAAAACAGTACTATTTCTTGCACCATTGTTGATTTGCATGGGAGAAATGGTTTTCTTTAGCACAAATAATAATGCCATTATTCTTTACACAATGATTGCGGCATATTTAGTAGGGTGAGAGTGAAATGAAAGTATGTTATTTGACCAATATTCCATCGCCATATCGTGTGGATTATTTTAATGAACTGGGAAAATACTGTGAGTTGACAGTGATTTTTGAACGAAGAAGTTCCAGTGAAAGAAATTCTGAATGGAACAATTATGAGTTTTGCAATTTTAAGGGCATTATTTTAGATGGGGTTAAGGTGTCAACTGATTCCGGTTTTTCGCTCAAAGGCTTAAGGTACCTAAAAGCAGGTGAGTATGATGTAATTGTAAGCACTAATTTTTCCACAATCTCAGGCATGCTCCAGATTATAAAAATGAAAGGCTCTCGCATTCGGTATTGCTTGGAAGCGGACGGTGGTTTTCCAGGAAGCGGTCGTGGCTGTAAAGAAAAGTTAAAGAAAACGCTACTAAGTGGTGCACAGAATTACTTTAGTACCAGTAGCATGTGTGATCAATATTTCCTTCTGTATGGGGCGAAAACTAATCAACTAGTCAGATACCCATTTACCTCCCTTCACGCAAGGAATGTGTTGCCCAGAGTATTGCCGTTTGAAGAAAAAGAACAGTTACGTAGAGCTTTAGCTATTACGGAGCAAAAAGTAGTCATCTCGGTAGGACGTTTTTCGTATAAAAATGGATACGGCAAAGGATTTGATACCTTGCTTCGGGTCTGTGAACATATGTCACCAGACTATGGGATCTATATCATCGGGGATGAACCAACGGAGGAATTCCTTTCCTGGAGGAGAAACAAGCAACTAGATCATTTGCATTTTGTGCCTTTTGTAAAAAAGGACATATTAACAAGCTATTATCAAGCAGCAGATGTTTCTGTGTTGTTATCAAGGGGAGAGGCATGGGGATTAGTAATCAACGAATCTATGGCGAACGGAGTTCCCGTGATTGCAACAAAAGCTTGTATCGCAGGTCAAGAGTTGATACAAAACGGAGAGAATGGGTATTTGGTAGAGGTAAATGATGCAGAGTCAGTTCAGTACTATATAGAAAGTATTTGTAGCAAGAGGATTGATGAGCAGAACATGGCCCAGTGTTGCTTGGATACCGCAAGGAAATACACCATAGAAGCCATGGTGGAATGTCATAGGATAGCGTTTGAGACAATCCTTCAGGAAGGAGACTAATATGAAAGTTGCTTTTTTCACTCCGACCCTGCAAATAGGTGGATACGAGAAAGTAGTGGTAGCATTTGCGAATCATTTAGCAGATACATACAATCAAAAAATTACGATTGTATGTGGTAACGATGAGGGTGGATTAAAAAGCCTAATCTCTCCCAAGGTATCGCTGGTTTGCTTAAGATGTAAAACCCGTAACCTGTTAGTGAAGTTGAGTCAATACTTAAAAATAGAAGAACCGGATGTTTTGTATACGGGGTTTCGAATATATAATTCCATTGCAATTATGGCACGAGCCTTGGCTAGAAACGGTAAAACGAAAGTTTTGATTAGTCAGCACGGGTATGAATATCAGGGGGGTGTTAGGAAAAAGATACATTCTTTGATTCAGAGGAAAGCGGATGGATTTATTGCGGTTACAGAAAACATAAGATGGTTTGAGCAAGAAGCGTTAAATCTTCGCTGTCTCCAATGTGTTATTGGGAATCCGGTGATTAAAGAAGGACTTGTCATTTCTCCTAGTAAGGACCCCTGGTTAGATAATCATCCTATTATTTGTGTTTGTTCTCGCTTGTCCCAGGATAAGAATGTAGGGCTAGCCATCGACATTCTTGATTTACTACATCAAAGCGGAGAGGTGTATAAGCTACTGATTCTTGGGGATGGTCCTGAAAGGAGGAGTCTCACAGAAAAAGTTCAGGCTAAGAACCTTTCTCATTTTGTTCGATTTCAAGGCTATGTACAACGTCCCATGGACTATATGGCTCGCTGTTCGGTGTATCTACATACCAGTGACAAAGAAGGATTTGGCAATACAGTAGTAGAAGCGATGTATACTGGTTTACCTGTTGTGACAACAGATTGTGGAGGTCCGGTAGAGCTTATTGAAAATGAGAAGTATGGAATCTGCTTTGGCTCTGGCCATGCTAAAACGGCTGCTACTAGAGGAAAGAATACAATCCTCTATGTGGTGGAGAATAGAGCATTGTTTTCAGGGATGAAGGAAAAGGCAGAGGAGTTTACCGTGGAGACTGCCACGAAAAAGTTGATTTGTTTTATAAAAAAGGATGATAGTGAATGAGGAATAGAATAAGAGGTGTAGTCCTTTTCGTTTTAAATCATTTTTTTGCTGTGACAAGATTCTGGAGATTTAAGAATACACTGCTTCGATTGGTAGGAGTGAAAATCGGAAGCAATGTAAAAATAGTTTGTCCATTAAAAATGAATGTTTGCAGTAATCTTTCTATTGGCGACAACACATGGATTGGAAAAAACTTAACCATATTGGGGAATGAGGATATTGAAATTGGTAAGAACTGTGATATTGCACCGGAAGTAGTTCTTGCAACTGGCACCCATGAAATTGGTAGTGCCAAACGCCGAGCTGGAAATGGGTATTGCAAAAGAATAAAGATAGAGGATGGGTGCTGGATTGGAGCACGAGCAATGTTGCTTGCTGGTGTACATGTGAAGGCCGGTAGTATTGTTGCTGCTGGGGCGGTTGTAACAAAAGAGGTCATTTCTAATGTTGTGGTGGGAGGAGTTCCTGCGAAAGTGATTCGGGAGTTGGAGGAGATAGAGAGTGGCGATTAGTGTTGTAATCCCTTTGTATAATAAGGAAAAATACATAGCCAGAACGATAAAAAGTGTCCTATCACAGTTGAACAAGGAGGATGAGATAATTATAGTCAACGATGGTTCAAAGGATCATAGTGTAGAACAAGTAAAACGTATGAAAGACCATCGAATAAAGTTGTTCCACCAAGAAAATGGGGGAGCATCTAGTGCTAGAAATAAAGGAGTTACACTTGCGTCTAATAGCTTAATTGCGTTTATAGATGCAGATGATATCTGGTATCAAGACTATTTATACGAGATGCGCAAGCTAATTAAGGAGTATCCAGACGCCGTGGTATATGGCGCAAACTATGACATCTTGGAAAAGCACAAAAAAAGTATGATGAGCTACCCAGGTATTGACAAGGATACAGGACTGATTACCAATTACTTTGAATCAGCCATCACCTATACGCCGCTTTGGACGTCAGCCGTTATCGTTAGAAAAGAAGCATTTATGAGTGTTGGAGGGTTTTCAAAAGATTGTAAAATATGTGAGGATGTAGATCTTTGGTGTCGTCTTGCTCTATATGGAAAGATTGCTTATAGGAACAAACCCCTTGCCCTCTATAATAGAGACGTAGAGGGCATGCTTTCTCGTGAGAAAATGCATTCTTGCTTATTCCCGTTTCTAGCCAATCATTTCAAGGTAAGTGAGTTTGCTGGTAATCCCATTTCATATGAATCCGTGACAAGATTTATACAAGCAAGACGTTTAGTTGCCGTAAAATATGCTCTATTCAATGCTAATAATCCAATAGAAGCAAGAGATATCCTAAGAAACATGAAGCCTAGTAAGGAAATTAATAAACAGTACAGGATGCTTTATGTTGCTACTTATTTACCATATCGATCCTTAATGCTAGTAAGAAAGGTTCAATTAGTGTTAAAAAGGTCAGCAATTCTGATGCGAAACGTACTTTTTAAAATCTCCCTACACTTACTTCCGTCTTTTATGTATTCAAAAACATCTACAAGAGTAAAGAGTTGGTTGGCAAAAGGGGTCTTACCCTTTGTGGGGGAACGTATTAACTGGGGCAAAAAAATAAAAATGAGCACAAATATTAGTATTGGAAATGATTCTGGGGTAGGAAATCATGCATTTCTAAACGGGCCTATTTCTATAGGGAATGATGTTATGATGGGTACCAATGTTAAGATATTTCGTCGTAACCATGTTACATCACGTACAGATATCCCAATGAGAGTGCAGGGTATGACCAAACCTAAAAAATTAGTGATTGAGGATGATGTATGGATTGGTGATGATGTAACAATTATTCCAAGCGTAGATCGCATTGGTCGGGGTAGCATTATCGGTACCGGTGCAGTGGTTACCCATAATATTCCGGAGTATTCAGTTTGTGTTGGCAATCCTGGAAGAGTTGTTAGAAACCGTAAATCATGATTAGGGAGAGGGGGACGTATGGATAACACATATGTTTTATATCAGCATGCAGGTTCAGGGAATCATGGATGCGAAGCCCTGATTAGAACGGTAATTGCTACAATTCGTAATTTTGATGAAAATGGAAACTTTGTTGTTGTCAGTAGTAAGCCTTTCGAAGATGAGAAGTATGGAATCGGTACCATTGCTTCCACTAAAATAGTAAATCTAAACAAGAAAGTGAATAAATTTAGTGCCAATTGGTGGATGTACCAGTTGGGAAAAGTACTTCATAGTAGATCACTGCAGGATAATGCATTGTTTTATCTTGATTGGATCTCTGAGGAGAAATCCACTTACTATATTGCAATTGGAGGAGACAATTATTGCTATAACAAAGGACGCTCTTTTTATGTGATAGATAATCTTCTTCCTAATAAGCACAAGATGCTGTGGGGGTGCTCCATTGAACCTGGTGATATAGATGATACAATGATTCAACACCTGAGTAATTTTGCGATGATATCAGTACGGGAGCGAATCACGTATCACGCACTTCAAGATGCTGGTTTAGAAAATGTCTGGTATATTCCTGATACTGCCTTTATATTACCACAGCAGGAGTATAGTGTTTTGAATAAAAAGAAAAAATATGTTGGTATCAATATCAGCCCTTTGATCATGAATTACACGAATAACTCCGAGATGATTTATTCAAATTATAGAAATCTGATTACTTACCTCCTAGAAAATACTGACTTTGAACTTCTGTTTATTCCCCATGTAGTGACTGATGGAAATGATGATAGAGAGGCAATCACAATATTGATGGAGGGGTTACATGAAAATCAGCGGATTCATGTGATAAATGACGCCAATTGTATGAAGCTGAAGAATGTGATCAGTAAGACGGAATTCTTTATTGGAGCAAGAACCCATGCTACCATAGCAGCCTATTCCACTGGAGTACCTACTCTTGTTGTGGGTTATTCAGTAAAATCCAAAGGAATAGCACGTCAGCTATTTGGGACAGAAGAAGGATATGTGATAGCTGTTGATCACCTTTACTCCACGGATGATTTAAAAAATGCTTATATTCAAATGAGCAAAAACATTGACTCAATAAAAGATCAGCTTAATAAGAAAACAAGTGAGAATCAAAATGCAATCTATACGGAATATACCAAGCTTCTTACTAAATGGATAACTGAGACAAGAAGGAGTAATCAGTAGTTATGTTAAAACATGTAAAAAAGAGAATTCTTAGAAAACATAGAAAGTTCAAAGGGTTACCAATCACAATTATTAGTAATAATTGCTTTGCTGGCATGTGGT
Organism: Bacillota bacterium; assembly: GCA_023416695.1. Lineage (GTDB taxonomy): Bacteria > Bacillota > Clostridia > Lachnospirales > Lachnospiraceae > KM106-2. The sequence continues at coordinate 22,505 of JAEZGY010000022.1, forward strand.
ATAAAGAATATAATCAAAAATACGATAGCCCAACCATAGGTCTGTTTATTAGAGTAAGAGATTTTTTGAACTTTATAAATTGTCTTGAAGAGTATTGTAAATCAGATTTGATCTGGGATGTAAAAACAGAGGAAACATATCCTGTGGCGCTTATTAGCAACAATGGGGTATCGGTTATGGTACATTTTATGCACTATAGCGATGCCCAACAGGCTGAAAATGCTTGGAAACGTAGATGCAAAAGAATTCATCAGGAAAGGCTAGTTAGCATTTTTATACAAACCCCACAAATGACCAAAGAAGATATTTATGAATATGATAGAGTAGAGCTTAAAGGCCAAAGAAAAATACTTGTATTAGATAATAAGTGGAAAGATAACTATGAATTAACCAATACTTATGTGATCTATACAGATGCGTTTCATTGGGAAGAACCATTCTCATGGGATTTCGGAAAGGTGGAGAGGTCTGTTAGGAAAGCTAAGTGTTTCATCCTGGATTAAAATAGAGGTCATATAGTATGAATTTATATAACGAGATTCCCGGGCAGATGAAAGAAAAAACAGTAATGATTACCGGTGGAACAGGGTCTTTTGGTTCCGCTGTTTTGAACCGCTTCCTTACTAGTGATATTGGTGAGATACGGATACTCTCGAGAGATGAAAAAAAGCAAGATGATATGAGACATGAGTATCAAGTACGTTATCCTGCCTATGTTGATAAGCTACAGTTCTACCTTGGGGATGTGAGAGATATTCAGTCTGTGCATAATGCTATACAAGGGGTGGATTTCCTTTTCCATGCAGCTGCACTGAAGCAGGTTCCCTCTTGTGAGTTCTTCCCAATGGAAGCCATAAAGACAAATGTAATCGGAACGGAGAATGTTCTTACGGCAGCCATTGAAGCAGGGGTTAAAACAGTGGTGTGTCTTTCTACAGATAAGGCTGCCTATCCGGTAAATGCCATGGGTACTTCAAAGGCTATGATGGAAAAGGTCATTGTAGCCAAGGCGAGAACATCAAGAAATACTAAGATTTGCTGCACAAGATACGGAAATGTTATGTGTAGCAGAGGTAGTGTAATCCCCCTTTGGATTGACCAGATTAAGGCGGGCAATCCGATTACCATTACTGAGCCTACTATGACACGTTTCATCATGAGTTTAGACGAAGCGGTTGATTTAGTTCTGTTTGCCTTTGAAAATGGTGTGTCTGGCGATATTCTTGTACAAAAGGCTCCAGCCTGCACCATTGAAACTCAGGCAAAGGCAGTTCTAGAACTGTTCGGTGGTAAGGAAGAAGAGATCAAGATAATTGGTATCCGGCATGGTGAGAAGTTGTATGAAACACTTCTTACCAATGAAGAATGTGCCTATGCCATAGATATGGGCAACTTCTATAGAGTACCTTGTGATAAGCGTGGCTTGAATTATGACAAGTACTTTAAAGATGGAGACATAGGGAGAAACACAATTACTGAGTTTAACTCCAATAACACAACCCTCCTTGATGTGGCACAAACTAAGGAAAAATTAGCACTACTCCAGTACATAAAAGATAGACTTAAAGAAGAGTAATCCTTAGAATAGGGGGAATGGAATCTGTTAAAGATCTTAGTGACTGGTGCTTATGGGTTTGTTGGTAAGAACTTATGCCAAGCACTTTACAATATAAAAGACAATAAAGACAGAACGCATCCAGGCTTAGTGGTGGATGAGATTTTTGAGTATGATAGGAATTCTACTCCTGAGGAGTTAGATAAGTGGTGTAAAGAGGCTAATTTCGTCTTTCACCTTGCTGGTGTCAACAGACCAAAGGATGAAAAAGAATATCTAGAAGAAAACTTCGGATTTACTTCCACTCTGCTTGATACCCTTCGCGCCCATAATAATACTTGTCCGGTAATGCTATCCTCATCCATCCAGGCAACCTTACTTGGTAGGTATGGTGAGTCTGTATACGGGAAAAGCAAGCTGGCAGGAGAAGAATTGCTTTTTTCTTACTGGAGAGAAAAAGGTGCCACCGTTCTTATATATCGCTTTCCTAACCTTTTTGGGAAGTGGTGTCGTCCAAATTACAACTCTGTAGTAGCAACCTTTTGTCACAACATAGCAAATGACTTGCCGATTACTGTTTCTGACCGTGCTGTTAGGTTGGAATTGTTATATATTGACGATTTGGTCGAGGAGATGATAGGTGCCCTTCAGGGAAAAGAGCATCATTGTGAATATAATGGTTTACAGGCAGTTGGTAAGGAAGGCGGTAGATACTGTTATGTGCCGGTGACGCACAAAGCCACACTAGGAGAGATAGTAGATCTCCTTCATCAATACAAAAACCAACCAAAAACTTTAATAATGCCCGAGATTCCAAATGGATCCTTTGCTAAAAAGCTTTATTCCACGTATCTTTCTTACTTACCTGCTGATAAGGTAAAGTTTGAGCTGAAGATGAATGTGGACAGCAGAGGGAGCTTTACTGAATTGCTCAAATCAGAAAAGGGTGGACAGATTTCAGTCAATATCAGCAAACCAGGAAGTACAAAAGGAGAACATTGGCATCATACCAAGTGGGAACTCTTTATTGTGGTTTCTGGACATGGTTTGATTCAGGAAAGAAAGATTGGTACGAATGAAATACTTCAGTTTGAAGTAAGGGGGGAGAAGATAGAGGCAGTCCACATGCTTCCAGGGTACACGCACAATATTGTCAACCTTTCAAAGACACAAGACTTAGTGACCATCATGTGGGCGAATGAAATCTTTGACCCTAACGACCCGGATACATTTGGTGAGAAAGTAGTGAAATAGAATGGATTATAGTCATGTAAAATGGAAAGAGAATAGGAAGTTAAAGCTTCTTATTATTGTGGGAACACGTCCGGAGATTATCAGATTAGCTGCCGTGATGAAACGTTCTCGTGAATATTTCGACTGTCTAATCGCTCATACCGCTCAGAACTATGATAGCAATTTAAATGATGTCTTTTGGAGTGATTTTGACCTTGGTGGGCCGGACGTTTATCTAAACGTCGTGGGTGACAACTTAGGGCAGACTTGCGGCAATGTGATTGCAAGAGCATATGAATTAATGGTAGCAATCAAACCGGATGCTTTACTTGTGCTAGGTGATACCAATTCTTGTCTCTCTGCTATTTCCGCGAAACGTCTCCATATTCCTATCTTTCATATGGAGGCTGGCAATCGATGCAAGGACGAGTGTTTGCCGGAGGAAACCAATAGAAGAATCGTTGACATCATAAGTGATGTTAATTTGGCGTATAGTGAGACTGCAAGAAAGTATTTGCATGAATGTGGTATGCCGAAGGAGAGAACCTTTGTTACTGGTTCCCCTATGGCAGAAGTACTACATGGTAATTTAGAGAAAATTGAGAAGAGCGATATTCTTGAAAGACTTGGACTTAAGAAGGATACGTACATTCTTCTCTCCGCACATAGAGAAGAGAATATTGATACCGATAAAAACTTCTTTGGTTTATTCGAGGCAATCAATGCATTGGTGGGAAAGTATGAGGTACCGATTCTCTATTCTTGCCATCCACGTTCTAGAAAGAAGCTTATAGCAACAGGGTTTGAACTTGATCCTAGAGTTAGAGTGAAGGAACCTATGGGCTTTAATGACTATAATAAGCTACAGATGAACGCACTCTGTGTGGTGTCCGACTCTGGTACACTGCCAGAGGAATCCTCTTTTTATCTTTCTATTAACAAACCAATCGGTGCTGTGTGTATAAGAACCAGCACAGAACGACCTGAAGCATTGGAAGCGGGTGATTTTATTATAGCCGGCATCTCCAAAAAAGAATTATTGCAGGCAGTTGATATGGCTGTAAATATGAAGGAAAGGGGAATTGTTGGACACCCTACTCCAGACTATGTGGATGAAGCAGTTTCTATGAAAGTAGTAAGAATTATTCAGTCTTATACCAATGTAGTAAATAAGATGGTATGGAGAAAAGAGTAAAGCCGTGGGTGTGAAATAGAGAGTGAGGGAAATAAGCCACATGCCACTCTACAACCACCGAACACCCATAATACAGTAACATCTTGTAATATTTATTGACGCAACAGCACAGAAGAGTTACAATTATTTTATAGGCAATCGCACTATCGTGGCCATAATCTCATAATACATAAAAGAACAAGCGGCATCAGAATGAAATCGGATGCCGCTTATTTATGATAGTGTTTCGGATAAAGTTGAGGTAAAATTGTGGGCAAAACTACCTAGTTATTACGTTGGAGATTCTTATGTACGATTAATTCCATTTAAAGATCATATTAATATTGAAGCACTGGCAGTGGTGCAGTTTAAAGAAGTGTTAAATGATTATAAGATTACGCCTAAAGGTATGCTGCAGATATTCATAAATCAAGATATCCCATCTGATATATTAAAACAAATTATGATAGAAACACTATTTGAATACTAAATTAAGTGAAAGGAACGTGAACTATTATGTCAAAGATGCCAATTGTATTTGTAGGCCATGGTTCCCCCATGAATGCCATAGAAGATAATAGTTATACAAGAACGTGGAGAAGTATAGCGAAAAAGATACCAAAACCTGATATTATATTGTCCGTTTCCGCCCATTGGTATACAAAAGGAACCAGAATTATGGACCAGAAAACCCCAAGGACCATATATGACATGTATGGTTTTCCTAAGGAATTATATGAAGTTACTTATAATGTAGCGGGTGCACCCGGTATGGCGAAAACCTCTAAGGAACTGATTTCAAGGGAAACTTTATATGATAATTCTTGGGGAATTGACCATGGAACCTGGTCAGTACTAGTTCATATGTATCCAGATAGAGATATTCCTGTATTTCAAATAAGTGTAGATGCTTCTGCTCCACCGGCAGAGCATTATAGAATTGGTAGGGAGTTAAAAGCCTTAAGAGAACAGGGCGTTCTAATATTATGCTCTGGGAATATTGTCCATAACTTAAGACTGGTAGATTGGAGCAAAGAGGATGAGGGCTTTGATTGGGCATATGACTTTGATGAATACATTTCTGAAAACATTCTAGCTAAGAATCATGATGATATTATAAATTTCAATGGGTTTGGTGATGCAGCAAGGTTGGCAGTACCGACTCCAGATCATTTTTATCCTCTTTTGTATGCCCTGGGAGCCTCAGAGGAGGATGACAAGATTAGTGTTTATAATAAATCTGGGGTACTAGGCTCCTTGACCATGACTACATATCTATGGGAATAGGTGCTTACATGTATAAATAAATTACAGATTAGAGATGTTTTATGAAAAGTAGGTGATATTATAGAGACGCAGCAAATTCAAGATGAACTGTTAAAGTTGTATGAGGAAGAGTATGATAAATTGTATTGCACCGCTTTTAGAATGGCTGGAAATCATCATGATGCTGAGGATGTCCTACAGAGTGCTTTTCTTAAAGCGATAACGCATATACAGCAGTTTAAGGGAGATGCGAAACTTTCTACTTGGCTATATCGGATTTTGATTAATGAGGGAAATGATAATTATAAAAGGATAAGAAAGCTTCCAGTTGTGGTTATTACTCAAGAATTAGGTAAGAGTGAGGAAGAATTTTTCGCAGAACTAGAGTCGTCTAATGAACCAATAGATAGTAAATTAGTTGTTGATGAGATGAGAGAAAAATGTTTGACAGCATTTATGCGATGTTTACCAAAACAACAGAGGGCGGTATTTGCATTAAGAACTTTTTTGGATTTGAAGCTTTCGGAAATTGCTGAGGTAGTACAGATAACGGAGAATAGTGCCAAAGTAACCTTGTATCGGGCAAGAAAGACAATCCAAGATCTACACTATGACCGATGTAGCTTAATAGATCCTTCAAAACCTTGTAAATGTTATTTATGGGTTAAATTTATGAAAGAACACAATTTGCCAATTCCAAAGGGCTATACTGATTATAGGGATTTGGATTTATTCGATGAGTATAAACAGTTCATTCGAGGAACTTTGGATATCTATTCAATGTATAAGGTCGGAAGAAAAATTCCAAAAGAAATGTTTATACATAAATTAAGAGAAATAATTTTGTAACCTTTTGTACTTTCTAGTGTCTAAGTTATTGTAATACAAAATTAAGATACTCGGAGGAAAGATTATGGATAATAAAATTATTGCACCATGTGGAATTGACTGTTTTAATTGTGAGATGTTTGAGAAAAATCTGACAGAGGAATTTCAGGTACGAATGGCAGAACTTTTCAAAGTATCCAAGGAACGCATTATCTGTAAAGGTTGTGTTAATGGAAATCAGTGTTTAGTTCTTGATTTGCAAGGTCAGAAGTGTCAAACTTTAGAGTGTGTAAACAAAAATGGAGTTAATTATTGTTTTGAGTGTAATTCTTTTCCGTGTGAGAATCTTATGCCTATAGCAGACAGAGCCTCCACTCATCCACAAAATTTTAAGCTTTACAATCTCTGTATGATGAAAAAATTAGGTATTAATGGGTGGTTAGAAATAGCAGATGATATTAGGCATACATATTTTAATCAAAAAATGAGAATCGGAAAAGGAGGAAGTAAATAGCTGCTCATGTTGAGCTGTACTGACTACTAACTAGGAAAATTAGGAACTGAATAGGAATTGGATGAACGCACTCATAAGAATATTTCTAATGGGTGCGTTTTGCTGTAGAAGTATCTAGATAAAGATATTCCTGTATTTCAAATAAGTGTAGATGATTCTGCTTCACCTGCAGAGCATTATAAGATTAGTGTTTATAATAAATCTAGTGTACTAGGTTCATTGACAATGACTACATATCTCCTGGAATAAAGTAATTAGTATATTTATCATTAAAATGATATTATCTATTAAAATCTTTCATTAGCTAAATTCAGTTATCATAAATTGTTTGGGGGTAATTCCCTTGTATTTATAGAAAGTCTTAATAAAATAACTGTCATCATTAAAGCCGCAGGAAAGGGCTGTTTCTTTGATACTGATACTCTCTATAGAAAGCATCTCACAAGCACATTGGATACGGTAATAATTGAGATAGTCAATAGGAGTCCGGTCAGTCATACTTCTGAAATATCGGCATAAGTATCTAGCATTCATACCTGCAATTTTTGCCAAGTCTTCAAGACTAATGTGTTGATTGTAGTTTTCTGATATGTAGGCAAGAACATTTTTAATGGAGTTAAGTCGCTCATATGTAAGCACATCTGTTACTTGTTCCTCATACAAATGTTCGTTCAAAATAACACCTATAAGTTGATAAAGAAACCCTTGGGTCATAAATTCGTACCCGATTGTTTTGCTGGAGAGAGCATTACATAGATGTTCCACAATAGGTTGAACGGATTGGCTACGTTCAGAAAGCAATGTATGTATCATTATTTTGTGGGTTATGATATTATGAATGGTTTTGGAACAAGCATGGTTGTCTTTTATAAGAAATGGAAGATCAAACACAATACACTCATATTCACAGTCCCTTGGGGTTCCACCATGAAGTACACCATCTGTAATGAAAATAGTATCACCAGGCTTATATACACGTACTTCATTGTTTAATGTAAGTTGGAAGGTTCCTGAGATAATTCGAATCAATTCATAGTGTGTATGCCAATGATATGTCATATTATATCGGGGACTGCGAGGTGACATATGGTAAAATGCAATGGGAAAATTAAAGGTACCCTGTGTTCTGTTTTCTTTATAGTTATTATATATCACATGAAATACCTCCTTATAAAAAGTGAATATTCTACGGTTTTTTTTTAGTATATCACTAATTTTTAGAATTTTCATCAAGTATAATAAATGTACTAAGCGTAATGTTTCACTCAGCATATTATACAGGCTAGAGAAAAGTAATGGCGAATGTAGACTTTATTGAAATAGGAGGTAAAGAGATGGCTCAGAATAGACTCATTGGAGATTATCCAGTAATAGGAATTAGACCGACAATAGATGGTCGGCGTGGTGTACTAAAAGTCCGAGAGTCCTTGGAAGAACAGACCATGAATATGGCCAAGGCAGCGGCTGAATTATTCCAAAATAATATAAAGTACTCCAATGGTGAACCAGTTAAAGTAGTTATTGCGGATACAACCATAGGCCGAGTAGGAGAAGCTGCGGCTTGTGCAGCCAAATTCAAAAAGGAAGGTGTGGATATTACTTTAACAGTAACACCTTGCTGGTGCTATGGAGCCGAGACAATGGATATGGATCCTATGACCATTAAGGCAGTTTGGGGATTTAATGGCACTGAGCGTCCCGGAGCTGTATATTTGGCATCGGTATTGGCAACTCATGCACAGAAGGGACTCCCAGCATTTGGTATTTATGGGCGTGATGTATTAGAGGCAGATGAGACCTCAATTCCATTGGATGTAAAAGAGAAATTACTTAGATTTGGACGAGCAGCGGTTGCAGCAGCAACCATGAGAGGAAAATCCTATTTGCAGATTGGCTCAATTTGCATGGGTATCGGTGGTTCTATCATAGACCCTGCATTTATTGAAGAGTATTTGGGAATGCGTGTGGAATCTGTGGATGAAGTAGAGATTATTCGTCGTATGACAGAAGAGATTTATGATAAGGAGGAATACGAAAAAGCACTTAAATGGACAAAAGAAAAGTGTAAAGAAGGATATGATAAGAATCCTGATTTCGTAAGAGCATCCGATATCGAAAAAGAAGAAACATGGGAATTTCTTGTTAAAATGATGGTTATCATAAAGGATCTTATGAATGGTAATCCAAATCTACCAGAGGGTTGCGAGGAAGAAATGGTTGGACACAACGCTATTGCAGCTGGATTCCAGGGACAACGTCAGTGGACGGATTTCTATCCTAATTGTGATTATCCAGAAGCTCTGTTAAATACTTCATTTGATTGGAATGGACCGAGAGAACCATACATACTTGCAACAGAAAATGATGTCCTCAATGGTATTGGTATGCTCTTTATGAAATTACTTACGAATCGTGCTCAAATCTTTGCAGATGTCCGAACCTATTGGAGTGGTCAGTCAGTTATGAAAGCAACAGGCTATGAGATGGAAGGACACGCAAAAGAAGCGGATGGTTTTATTCATTTAATTAATTCAGGAGCTGCTTGCCTGGATGCCTGCGGAGAAGCACTTGATGATGCTGGTAATCATGTTATGAAACAATGGTTTGACATAACAGAACAGGATCAGGAGAACATTTTAAAAGCTACAACATGGTGTGCTGCAGACAACGGATATTTTCGGGGCGGTGGTTTCTCGTCCAGATTTGAAACAAAGGCTGAGATGCCATGTACAATGATACGACTTAACTTAGTGAAGAATCTTGGACCAATGCTTCAGATAGCAGAAGGTTGGACGATACATCTCCCCGAACAAGTATCAGATACTTTATGGAAACGTACAGACTATACATGGCCATGTACTTGGTTTGCTCCTAGATGTACCGGAGAAGGACCTTTTAAGACTGCTTATGACGTGATGAATAACTGGGGAGCTAATCATGGAGCTATCAGTTATGGTCATATTGGAGCAGATCTCATTACCTTAGCGTCTATCCTAAGAATTCCAGTAGCTATGCATAATGTACCTGCAGAAGATATTTTCCGCCCAGCCGTATGGAATGCCTTTGGTAGCAATCGTGAAGGGCAGGATTTTAGAGCTTGTGAAGCTTATGGCCCAATGTATAAAACAATTAGATAATTTTAAAACGGTAGTAAAGGGGTCGGTTCATTTAACGATCCCTTTATGTAACATATTAACAAACAATGAAGGGAAATATAAGACATGCAATAGGAGGAATAAACGGTGGAGAAGTATTTTCTTGCAATTGATATTGGAGCCTCCAGTGGAAGGCACATATTAGGTACTGTGAAAGAAAATAAAATTGTACTTGAAGAAGTGTATCGATTCTGGAATGGGATGGATAATAGAGAAGGAGTACTTTGTTGGGATACAGAGAGACTGTTCGGTGAGATACTTGAAGGAATGAAAAGATGTGGCGAATTAGGTAAGATTCCTGAGAGTGTTGGAATAGATACTTGGGGTGTGGATTTTGTACTTCTTGATGGCGATGATCAAGTTCTTGGACAAGCTGTGGGATACCGGGACCATAGAACGGACAATATGGACAAAGAAGTTTATTGTCTTATAAATGAGGATGAATTGTATGCCAGAACTGGAATTCAAAAGGCGATATATAATACAATCTATCAGTTGATGGCAGTAAAAAAACAACATCCTGAGTATTTGGATTGTGCTGAAAGCCTACTAATGATGCCCGACTATTTACATTTCAGACTGTGTGGTAACAAGGTACAGGAGTATACAGAAGCAACTACAGGTCAGTTGATAGATGTAAGAACAAAAGATTGGGACTATGAATTAATAGAAAAGCTTGGGTTACCTACTAACATATTTCAAAGGGTCTGTATGCCCGGGACGGATATAGGTTCTTTACAGGATGAGATAATTCAGAAAGTAGGGTATAACTGTAAAGTGGTTTTGCCTGCTTCTCATGATACAGCTTCCGCAATCATAGCGATTCCTTCCTGTGAAGACAATATATGCTATATTAGTTCTGGAACGTGGTCTTTAATGGGGGTGGAACGAATGGAACCGGACTGCTCTATGAATAGTAAAAAAGCCAATTTCACCAACGAAGGTGGTTATCAGGGAAAGTATACCTACCTAACTAATATAATGGGTCTCTGGATGATTCAATCTGTAAGAAATGAACTTGCTCCAACTTTGGAATATGAGGAGTTATGTCAAAAAGCATCCTTGGAGGAGATTAATTCTATCGTTGACTGTCAGGATTCTAGTTTCCTATCCCCAAAGAGTATGGTAACAGCAATTAAGGAATATTGTAGAAAGACTAATCAACAGGTTCCTGAAACGTTATATGAAATTGCGTCAGTGGTCTACAATAGCCTTGCCTACTGCTATGCCAAAAAACTGAAGGAAATAGAAGAATTGATGGGATGCACTTATGAAAGTGTTCATGTGATTGGTGGAGGCTCAAAGGCTACCTATCTAAACAAGTTAACTGCTCAGTATACAAAAACTACAGTGAAAGCGGGTCCGGCAGAGGCAACTGCAATTGGGAATCTATTAGCCCAGATGATACATAGTTGTGAATTTAATACGTTGGAAGAGGCAAGAACCTGTGTAGCAGAATCCTTTGATATTCTCACGTTTTAATGTGATAATTGATGGGCGCAGATGGATTCTTTATACAGTTCTACTAAAAGGATGATGTAAAACAAGTCCAGTTACATATGCAATAAAGAAAAACAGGTGATAGTTTTAGTAATCACCTGTTTTTTTCGCTTAACAAGTAGCAATTTAAAAAGGCAAAGTCCCCATTCTGCTTTAAGCCTGAATAAATCATTGTGTTTTTCTATAGGATGAAGCTGTATTACCGTAATAACGTTTATAAGCATGAGAAAAGTGCTCCACAGAGGAGTAGCCCAGCTTATAGGCAATGTCAGTAATGCTGTATGTATTATCAGACAGTAGTATGTTTGCAGCGGACATTTTGGCTTCTGTTATTTTTTGAAGAAAGGTCTTGTTATAGGTAGTACGTAAAAAACGCTCTGTTTGTCTGGTAGATAAGCCTAGGCGGGAGGACAGTGTCTGAAGAGTGAGATTCTCATATTCGTACAGAAAACTTTCCTCAACAATAATGTATTTGCTATCTACAAGATTGGGGGATGAAAAATGCTCTTTAGATTCACGGTGGTGCTGATAGTTACGAATAATTTTTACAACACACTGAGCTAAAAGTGTTTCCACCTGAGTCATATACCCTAGATATTCATACTCCAGCTCCTGGAAGATTTGTTGCATTAGATAATGCATATCCTGGGTATCCTGTCCAAACCATTTCGAAGTATTTATAAATAAGGGAATATAGTTACTAGAGGAATCCTTAGGTATCTTTTTGCTTTTATGGGCGACTGTGAGATAGATACAGTACTCGCTCATGGGATCAGCTGGATCTGGCCTCTGTTCGTGCTCTACATGGGGACCAGTAATATATAGAGTTCCAGGCGTAACATCATAGGTCTCACTATCTATGGTAACAACTCCTTTACCATAAGGAATGTAGTGGATTTCATAACTTCCTGCCCCATGACTATGCTTTGGAATGGAACGTTGAAAACGTTCAAATACAATATTAAGAGCTGAGAAGGTAATATTCTCAATATTAAATTGGATATTTAGGTCAGTATAAAGTGTACGCATAGTATCCTCCTTCTATTACCCTTATTCTACTGGATTTCCTATTAGAAATCAATAAGGCAGGATTATAGCATTTACAACAAATAAGCTGTCCTATGGGGCCTAGGGAAGGGAACATTGTATATGCGATAAAGCGACATTAAAATAAAAATAATGTCATATACATCTCTTATTCAAATGAAAATAAAACAGTACAATGCAGATATAGAAAAGGATAGGAGGTAGTAGGATGCCATTAGTAACTTCAAAAGAAATGTTATTGGCTGCACAAAAGGGAGGATATGCTGTTGGTGCTTTTAATGCAGAAAATATGGAAATGATAAAAGCAATCATAGCTGCAGCAGAGGAACTAAATGCCCCAGTAATGTTGCAGACAACGTCTTCTACAATAAAATATGGTACAAGTGCCACTTATGCCGCGATTGTGAAGGCAGAGGCAGAAAAAGTCAGTGTGCCAGTATGCCTGCATTTGGATCACGGTAGTAGCTATGACCTAGCAGTACAGTGTATTAAGGATGGATACACATCCATTATGATTGATGGCTCTCATGAGAACTTTGAGAATAATATCGCTGTCACCAAGAAGGTGGTTGAATATGCACACAAAGCAGGGATTCCAGTAGAAGCAGAGCTTGGGAAAGTCGGTGGAAAAGAAGATGATGTAATAGCTGATGGAAACATATATACAGATGTAAATGATGCAGTAACTTTTGTGAAAGAGACAGGAGTGGACTCTCTGGCAATTGCCATTGGAACAGCTCATGGATTCTATAAGGGTACACCAGTTCTAGATAAGGAACGTTTATCTGATATAGCCAAGGTGGTTACTATCCCGCTGGTATTACACGGTGCATCTGGAATTGCAGATTCTGAAATTAGGGATTGTGTGAGTAGAGGTATTTGTAAAGTAAACTTTGCAACAGAACTTAGAGCTGCTTATACCAATGCTATTAGAAAGCTTGCAGAAGAAAATAGTAAGGAGTTTGATCCAAAGGCATTTGGGAAGGTAGGAATGGCAGCAGTTAAGGAGTTAGTAATGAATCGTATACAGGTTTGCGGAAGTGCCGGTAAGGCTGATTAAGGAGGAATACGATGATACTAACAGTAACATTAAATGCAGCAATAGATAAAAGATATGTTATTTCTTCCTATGAACAAGGCAAGGTAAACCGAGTGCTAGAATGTACCTATACACCAGGAGGAAAAGGCTTAAACGTCTCTAAGCCAGCCGCTATCTATGGAGCAGAGGTGGTTGCAACAGGCTTTGTCGGAGGGGATGCAGGAAATTACATAGAGGAAGCAATAGAAGAGTTTGGAATCAAAAGCGATTTTTATAAGCTTACTGCAGAAAGTAGAACCTGCATTAACATTTGGGATGAAGCAAAACGACAGCAGACAGAATTCCTTGAACCAGGCTTTATTGTAAAAGAACAAGAATTTGCAGAATTTTTAGACCACTTTGCTAAGCTTATAAAGAAGGTTGATGTAGTATCTATCTCAGGAAGTGTTCCAAAAGGATTGGATGGGGCAGCCTATACCACTATGATAGAGCTGGTGAAAAAGCAAGGAAAGCCCGTAATATTGGATACAAGTGGAGAGCTTTTGAAAATGGGAATTGAAGCAGCTCCAACCATGGTAAAGCCTAACATAGATGAAATAAGAATGTTAACGAACAAGGATTGTAATACTCAGGAGGAGCTGATTCAGGCGGCCAAAAGCATTCATGAGAAGGGTGTTGCAGTGGTGGTTATTTCACTCGGAGCAGACGGTTCCCTTGTTGTATGCAAAGAAGGAGTATATCGGGCAAGGGTTCCCAAGATAGATGCTGTTAACACGGTAGGCTGTGGAGATTCCATGACAGCAGGATTTGCCATAGGATTCGAGCAAGGCTTTTCTATGGAAGAAACTTTAAGAATAGCCAGTGCAATATCAGCTGCGGCTGCACTGAGAGAAGAAACCGGATTTTTTGTAAAAGAAGATATGAAGCAAATCTATGACAAAGTTGTGATAGAAAAACTATAAAAGGAAAAGAAAAAGGAGGATATTATGAGTAATTTTATTGATCCAGCTATAATACCAAAACATAGGCTATACGATGGGCGAGAGATTCCATGTATCGGAATGGGTACCTTTGGTTCTGATCGATTTACTCCAGACCAGGTATCAGCTGCAGTGGCAGGAGCAATCCGCTGTGGATATCGCTTATTTGACTGTGCTGCCTGCTATGGCAATGAAGATCAAATAGGAGAGGTATTCCAACAGGCTTTTGATGAGGGTGTTGTGGAAAGAAAAGACTTATTCATCATGACCAAAGTGTGGAACGATATGCATAGAAGAGTAAGAGAAGCTTGTGTTAAGAGTATCCAGGATTTGAAATGTAACTATGTGGATCTGTATTTTATCCATTGGCCATTTCCTAACTATCATTCACCAGGCTGCGATGTAGATTCTCGTAATCCGGATTCCAGACCGTTCTCAGTGGATGAGTTTATGGATACCTATCGTCAGTGTGAGGCTTTAGTCGAAGAAGGTCTGATTAAGAGTATAGGTGTCTCCAACATGACGATTCCAAAGTTAGAGGCGGTACTTCCATTGATGAAGATTAAACCAGTCGCTTGTGAGATGGAACAGCACCCATGCTTCCAACAGCAGGAATTATTTGATTATCTCAATGCCCGTGATATTCAAGTAATTGGTTACATGCCAATTGGCTCTCCAACCAGACCAGATCGTGATATTTGTCCAGAAGATGTAGCAGATATACAAACACCAATTATGAAAGAAATTGCAGTGGCACATGGGGTACATCCTGCAGTAATTGCATTAAAATGGGCCGTTCAGAGAGGACAGATTCCAATTCCATTCTCTATCTATGAGAATGAGTATGTTAGTAATCTAGAGTGCACCACGAAGGATCCTTTAACAGAGGAGGAAATGGCAGCCATTAGAACACTAGAAAGAAATAATCGTCTTGTAAAAGGGCAAGTATTTCTGTGGGAAGGCGCCAAAGACTGGCATGATCTCTGGGATGAAGATGGTGTAATTGTGTTGTAGTAATCTATTTAGACCTAAGAATTCTGCACCTTCGGTAAATTATTTAGGTGGTTTTGAGTAACCAGAACCACCTTTTCCTAAAGGTTTGTATAGAATTTTGAAAGTTATAAGAGGTTGAAGCAAAAGTGGTTTGCAATGAATAAGGAGAAGCAGTATGGGAAGCCAATTATTAGGAATTGATATAGGAACCTCTGCATGTAAAATAGCAGTCTTTGATGCCACTGGTAGGGTATTAGCGCAGTCAAATCAGTCCTATCAGGTGTATTATCCACATCAAGGATGGGCAGAGCAGAATGCGGAAGAATGGTGGAAGGCAATTTGTCTAGGGATAAAGGATGTTCTATCACAGAAGGGGGTAGATGCAAATGAGATCTGTGGCATAGGTGTGGATGGGCAAGGTTGGTCAGCCATACCGGTAGATAAAAACGGCAATGTACTATATCGTACCCCAATTTGGATGGATACAAGAGCCCGTGATATTTGTGCTAGGATAAAAAATGAGATCGGAGAAGAACGAATTTTTAACATCAGCGGTAATGATTTTCTTCCCTCCTACACTACACCAAAAATGCTGTGGTTTAAAGAGAATATGCCAGAGGTATATAATAATACATATAAATTTCTTCAAAGTAATAGCTATGTCGTAATGAAGCTTACTGGAACTATGAGTCAGGATTATTCCCAAGGGTATGGAATACACTTCTTTCATATGACTGATTTAAGCTATGACACCAAGCTAGCAGAGGATATGGGATTATCCGTTGATTTGGTTCCAGAGTTATATCCTTGTGATCAGATTGTTGGTAGTGTCTTAGAAGAGGTAGCAAAGGAAACTGGGCTAAGACCTGGTACACCTGTAGTAGCAGGTGGATTGGATGCTGCTTGTGGCACCTTGGGTGCCGGTGTTTATCAGGTTGGACAGACTCAGGAACAGGGTGGCCAGGCAGGTGGGATGAGTATATGTACAGATAAAGCTATATCCCATAAGAAACTTATCTTGGGCACTCATGTAGTACCTGATTTATGGTTACTACAGGGAGGTACCGTAGGAGGTGGTGGAGCATTAAAGTGGTTTCGCCAGGAATTAGGTAAGGGACTTTCTTTTGATCAATTAGTATCTGAAGCAGAGAAAATTTCACCTGGAGCGGATGGAGTTGTGTTCCTCCCTTATATGTCCGGAGAGCGTTCCCCTATATGGAATCCTGATGCAAAAGGAGTATTCTACGGACTCTCCTTTGATAAAACCAGAGGGCATATGGTCCGTGCTGTATTAGAGGGAGTAGCATATTCACTGGAGCATAATCTTAGAACTGCTGCTGAGACTGGAATCAACATAGGGACACTTAATGCCATGGGTGGCAGTGCCAATTCTGTTATATGGACTCAAATAAAGGCTGATATTACTGGTAAATGCATTCAGGTGCCTACATCAGATACAGCAACTACCTTGGGAGCAGCTATGCTTGCAGGTGTTGGTTGTGGTTTATACAAGAATTATGATGAAGCGGTTAAGAGTACTGTAGTGATTACTCGCACCCAGGAACCAAATATGCAAAACTATCAGAGATATCAACACTATATGGAGCTGTATTTGAAGTTATATCAGAACCTGGAAGGGCTGTATCATGAATATAGATAGTAAAATCAGGATTGGAGGCATGAAGATGAAAGCTGGAGTAGTACATGCTAAGAATGATATTAGATATGAGGATATTGAGAGACCAAAGGTTGAGCCGGGAAAAGTTCTGATCAAGGTGAAATATACAGGTATCTGTGGTTCAGATATACCTAGGGTAAATGGAGATGCCTGTCACTATTTCCCTAATGTTCTGGGCCATGAATTCTCAGGTGTAGTAGAAGAGATTGGAGAAGGAGTTACCAGAGTGAGCCCTGGTGACAGGGTTGCAGGAGTTCCTTTAGTACCATGTTTACAGTGTGAGGATTGCCAGAAGGGCAACTATTCCCTATGTAAACATTATAGTTTCATTGGTTCTAGAGAATTCGGCAGCTTTGCTGAGTATGTATCAGTTCCTGAATTAAATGCAATAAAGTTTGAAGAAGAAGTAAGCTTTGAAAAAGGCGCATTTTTTGAACCGGCTACCGTGGCACTACACGGTTTAAGAAGATTGGATTATAAGGGTGGTAAGACCGTCGCAATTCTAGGTGGTGGTACTATCGGTTTGCTAACTATGCAGTGGGCTAAGATATTTGGTGCAAAGAAGGTTGTTGTATTTGACCTGGTGGAAGAGAGACTAGAGCTTGCAAAACGTTTGGGAGCAGATGGGGTTGTAAACTCAGGAAAAGAAGACTATATGGACCAAGTTAAAGAGATGACAGCAGGAAGAGGTTTTGACTATATCTATGAGACAGCAGGCAATACAATTACCATGAAGATGGCCTTTGCCTTAGCTGCAAATAAGGCACAGATTTGCTTTATTGGCACCCCAACTAGAGAAATCTCCTTCTCAGTGGAGGAGTGGGAACAAATGAACCGTAAAGAATTTGTGCTAACTGGCTCCTGGATGAGCTATTCTGCACCATTCCCTGGAGATGAGTGGGAGTTAACTGCTCATTACTTTAAGACAGGAGATCTGAAATTCGATGACTCCTTTATCTTTAAGAAGATGCCTTTATCTCAGATCGACGAAGCATTTGAGATGTTTAAGACACCAGGAATAGTAAAGGGTAAGATATTAATTGATAGTGAATTATAGAATTGGAGGAAATAAGATGCTAAAAGGAATACCCAAAATTATATCACCAGAATTACTGAAGGTGCTTTGCGAGATGGGCCACAGTGACAGAATAATTATTGCGGATGGCAATTTTCCTGCAGAATCAATGGGAAAGAACGGAATTGTCCTTCGATGTGATGGTCATGGGGTACCAGAGGTATTAGATGCCGTACTTCAATTGTTCCCTCTAGATACCTATGTGGAACACCCAGTGAATCTAATGGAGGTAATGGCAGGTGATCAGGTAGAAACTCCTATCTGGGACACCTATAAGGAAATTGTAAAAAAATATGATACTAGAGGGGAAAGTGTTGTTGGTAACATAGAGCGTTTTGCATTCTATAAAGAAGCAAAAGAAGCCTATGCCATTGTAGTTACAGGAGAAAGTGCACTTTATGCAAATGTGATGCTACAAAAGGGAGTTGTAACTGAGTAGAATTATTTTTTATTCATAGAGATTGATGAGATTTGAGTAACACTCATAGAGATGCAGGGGCTGATTATATGGTTAGCCCCTGCATCTGTTATGCTGTGGTTAAAATCTGACATAATGAAAAGCATTTTTCTCCATTCCATAGTAAATGCTGCTAATTATATAATAAGGATATCCAAAATAAGTACAAATATAAGGAGGATATTTATGAAAAAGAAACTAGTTACAATTATGTTAGTAGTATCTATGGTGATTGGCCTGACAGCTTGCAGTTCTGACAAGGACAATAATGAAAAGAATCCAACGACTTCCCCTAAGACTGAGGACAATGCTACAGCAACACCAGAAGCAGCAAAATCCAACAAAACCATAACCTATATGGCAAGCCAGGATTGGGTTCAGGATGCCGAGATGGAATTAGCAGAGAAGTTTACAGAGAAGACAGGAATTAAGGTAGAGTATCAGATTGTTCCATCTGACCAGTATATCAATCTTTTAACAACTAAGTTAAACACAGGGGATTGTACAGATATTTTTGCAACCCAGAGCGGTAGTTTTGATATTGCATCTCAATACAATGTAGAGAAAAATGCAGTAGATTTAACTGGTGAATCTTGGGCAGGGAATGTAGACAAGTTGGTAGCAGCAGAGCTTACTGTAAATAACAAACTGTATGGTCAGCCAATGCAGGATGCATCTGCTGTATGGGCAGTAGCTTATAATAAAAAAATATTCAGTAACTTAGGATTAAGCGTACCAAAGAATTATGCAGAATTTACGGATGTTTGCCAGAAGATTAAGGACTCCGGAGTAACACCTATTTATGAGTGTGTAGCAGATGGATGGCATCACACCTTATGGTTCCCAGAGAGTTGTGTAGCAGTAGAAACAAAAGAACCTGGTACAGCAGCTAAGTTAAATAATAATGAGACAACTTTTGCACAGAATGAAACTATGAAAACAATCCTAGAACAGATGAAGGATATGGTAGATAAGGGATTCTGGGGCGACAACTACATGTCCAATGAATACACCAATTCCGCCAAGAACATTGCATCTGGTGAGTATGCCATGACGGTTGCAAACCAGGGCTTTGGTGGTGAAGTAGAAGCAGTTGGTGGAGAACTGAAAAAAGATGATATTGGATACTTTGTAATGCCATTGGCAGATAATCAGACTTTAAATGTAAATCCAGCCGGACCAGCAAGATTTATCTACTCCGGTTCAGAGAACTCAGCAGAAGCAAAACAGTATCTAGAGTTCTTAGCAACAGAAGAAAGTCTTACATATTTAACCGAGAATGTAAATAAATTTAACAAACTTCCATTTTCTAATGCACCAGAAACCTATGATGACAATATAAAAGCATTCTATGCAGCTTATCCAGAAAGAGCTACTGTTTATCAGACAGCAGTTAAATATGTTAATCCACAGTGGAACGAAATGGGAGCTAGTTTATCTGCTATGTTTGTTGGAGAAATGAGTCCAGAAGAAGTACTGAAGGATATCGATAGTACACGAGCAGAACAGGCAAAAGCAGCCTCAGATGCAGCGTGGAAATAGTTGACAAAAAATAACTAAGAAAAAACAGCTGGCATGTAACAATGCCAGCTGTATTTAGAAAAGAGGCAACTAATGAATAAAAAGAAAATATATCCAGTATGGTTTGCATCAGGTGCATTTATTATATACTCTGTACTTTTTGTAATCCCCAGTCTCATAGGAATAGGATATTCTTTTACTGATTGGTCGGCGTATTCTAATGAACTTCATTTTATAGGATTAGATAACTTTAAGACAATTTTTACCTCAGAGAAACCGTATGTAAAGATTATTGTTAATACCTTGGTATTTACTTTTACCACAACCATTCTGAAAAACGTTCTTGGACTTGCCATGGCAATCCTGATGACAAAGTCTATCAAGGCTCTTAATTTTCACAGAGGGATAATGTTTATGCCATCAGTATTATCTACGTTGATCATAGGAATGGTGTTCTCTTCAATACTGAATCCGGCAGATGGGTTACTGAATAATTTCCTCAATAAGTTTGGAATGGGTTTTTTTGCACTTCCATGGCTGACTAGTCCTAAGTATGCATTTGGAACAGTAATGGGAGTGGATATCTGGCGAGGGACTGGGTACATCATGACCGTTCTGGTTGCAGGGATTCTGTCCATTGACAAAACCTATTATGAAGCAGCTAGTATCGATGGAGCTTCTAGTTGGCATCAGTTTAAAAGTATTACTATGCCGTTATTACTACCAACACTGGCTACGACAACTGTGCTTAATATGATCTATGGACTGAAAGTATTTGATATTATCTATTCCATGACCAATGGAGGACCGGGTAAAGCAACAACAGAAGTACTTTATACAGAGGTGTTTAAAAGATTTGGAACAGGGCAATATGGAGTCGGGACAGCATTGTCCTCCATCATGTTTGTGTTTATGTTAATTGTGGGATTTTTCATGATACGTATTATGACAAGAAATGAGGTGCAGGAATAATGAGCAGAAAAAGTAAGATTGTGAGGGTAATTGAGAATATTGTGGCATGGATAATCTCCCTTATCTGTTTGATTCCATTGCTGCTAATCTTGTTTAATTCCTTTAAGACCAGTAGTGCAGCCTCAGATATGGATTTGACGTTACCTAACTTCCCGTTACAGTGGGAGAACTTTTCAAAAGTTATAGAAAAAGGAAAACTACTGCAGTCATTCTGTAACAGTAGCATCTACACAGTAGGAAGCGTTGCGCTGTGTACAATTCTTGCTGCATTAGCAGCCTATGTATTGTCGAGACATACCTCTAAGCTGAGAAAGGTACTATATTTGTATCTTGTATTGGGAATTACACTGCCGATAAATTATGTGGCCTTAACAAAGGTAATGATATTTTTAAATCTCAATAATACAAAACTGGGAATTATTCTGTTATATACAGCGATGCAGCTACCATTTGCAATATTCCTGATACATGGATTTGTAAACCGCGTACCAGTAGAACTGGATGAGGCAGCCCTTATCGATGGGTGTGGGCCGGTACGATTGTTTGTTACTATTGTAAGGCCCTTGTTAAAACCGGCATTGGCAACGGTTGTTGTACTTACCTTTTTAAATACTTGGAATGAATTTCTGGCACCGTTATATTTTCTCAGCAGTTCGAGTAAATGGCCAATGACGCTGTCTGTGTACAATTTCTTTGGCATGTTCTTTAAAGATTGGAATCTGGTGTGTGCGGATATCCTCCTTACAAGTCTGCCTGTTATTATCGTATATCTTTTAGGGCAGAAATACATAGTTGCCGGTATGACAGATGGAGCAATTAAAGGATAGAGGTGAGTGATATGATGCAGGGTGAACAACAATATACAGTGCAACTAAATACAAAACATGGATTGCTTGTTGTAGAAGGAATGAGAGAGAATATTTTTCATTGTGTCTATACAAAAAGGAAGACGCCATCAATGGATTCACCTTTAGAAATTGGTATTAGTGCTTCAGTTTGCCTCGAAGTAAAAGAGACAGGCCAAGCCTATAGGATTTCATCAAATAAATTAGAATTGGAAATAGATAAAGAGAGTAATGGTTTCCTTTGGAGAGAGAGTAATACAGGACGAGTTCTACTTGAAGAAGGACAGAAGGAGCTTACAGAGATTCCATATGTATTACATAGAATTGAGGGTGATAAGCCTGATATTCGACGCGTAACAACAGTGGATGGAGAACGAAATTTTATTAGCAATCTAAAGCCTGTACAGCACCATATGGCATATAAAGGAAAGATAAAATTTAAATTTCAGAATGACGAACATATATATGGCTTAGGACAGGGTGAAGAGGGAATTTACGATTATAGACATAACATACAGTATTTGTATCAGCATAATATGAGAATCCCAATCCCCTTTCTGATTTCCAGTAAAGGATATGCAATATTAATTAATTCTGGATCCTTAATGACATTTAATGATGATAAGCGTGGATCCTATATTTATCTTGATACAGTGGAGCAAATTGATTATTACTTTATTTCAGGAGATACAGTGGATCAGTTAGTGAAAGGGTATCGTACATTAACTGGTAAAGCGACTATGCTACCTAAATGGGCATTTGGATACATACAATCTAAGGAAACCTATCACAATCAACACGAATTGTTGGATGTTGCAGAAGAATACAGAATCAGAAAAATACCAATTGACTGTATTGTACAGGATTGGCACACTTGGGAAGAAGGTAAATGGGGGAATAAACATTTAGATAAAGCTAGATATCCGGATGTAGCAACTATGAATAGGTTATTACACAATATGCATATTCATTCTATGATCTCTATTTGGCCCAATATGAACTCTAATACAGAAGATTATGATGAAATGAATAAAGAGGGATATCTGTTACAGGACTATGCAACCTATAATGCATTTTCTGAACAGGCCCGTGAATTATACTGGAAGCAAGTCCGTGGATTATTTGATGATGGGTTTGATTCATGGTGGTGTGATTCAACAGAACCATTTTCAGGACCAGATTGGAATGGTGAATATATAAGAGAACCATGGGAAAGATATCAATTGGTAGGGCAGGAGCACAAGAAGTTCCTTAACCCCGACCGGGCAAATATGTATGCCTTAGAACATGCAAAGGGGATATATGAGAATCAGCGAAGAACCACAAGTGAGAAGAGAGTTTTTAATCTTACAAGATCGGGTTATTCAAACAGTCAGAAGTATGGAGTAGTGCTTTGGTCTGGAGATATTAGTGCTACATGGGATGTGTTCAAGAGGCAAATTGTAGAAGGCCTAAATATGGGTTTAAGTGGTATGCCATATTGGACACTGGATGTTGGTGGATTTTTTACTGTAAAAGACAATTGGCAGCATCGAGGCTGCTTCTGCAGTAATGATCCTATTCCAAAATGGTTTTGGAATGGAGATTATGAAACTGGTGTAGAGGATTATGGATATAGGGAATTATATGTAAGATGGCTACAGTATGCTGTTTTTCTTCCAATATTCCGTTCTCATGGAACAGATACACCAAGAGAGGTATGGCAGTTCGGTGAACCAGGAGGTATATTCTATGAGGCAATTGTCAGTGCTATACATTTAAGATATCGATTAATACCATACATATATTCTTTGGCAGGAAAAGTATGGATGGATGATTATACAATTATGAGAAGTCTTTTATTCGACTTCCCTACGGATGAAAAAGCAGTAACCATATCTTCAGAGTTCATGTTTGGTGAAAGTTTGCTTATTTGTCCGGTTACACGTCCTATGTTTTATGATAAGAATAGTAAAGTTCTTGACGGACAGTATATATGGGAATGTTATCTCCCAGCCGGGTGTGACTGGTATGATTTTTACACAGGAGAATTCTTTAAGGGAGGACAAAACATTCACGTAGAAGCGCCACTATCTCACATCCCTGTTTTTGTAAAGGAGGGTTCAATCATTCCAATGGAGAATGCTTTGCAGTATGCTCAGGAAAAAGTAGATACCCCTTTGGAATTGTATATATATCCTGGAAAGGATGCTGTATTCGAACTATATGATGATGCAGGTGATGGATATGGTTTTGAAACAGATGAATATCAGAAAGTTCAGATTACCTGGAAGGATAACAATCGGGAGCTTTGTATTGGTACAAGAGAAGGAAAACATTCTGAGGGTATTGTGGGAAGAACATGTATAGGAATACTGAATGGCATTAAAAAAGAGTGTGTATATAATGATGAAGCAGTTACATTAGGGTGGCTATAATGCATAACAGAAAGCAGGTAATGGTTATTCTCCTCTCCATTATCTGCTTTTATTTAGACATGCTACTATATGGCTAATGCATACAGAATAAAGGTTAAAAAGCAACATAAAGTATGCCCATCGAATTGGTGTAATGACCAAGAATATTGTAGATAATATGATAGATTTATCGAATACATATCAGGAGTTCAAGGATAGTCAAGACGAAACAGTATAAGATCATAAAGGAAATAGCAGTCGCACAAATAATTAGTGCGGCTGTTCATTTTTTGTTATTCCTTATTATTGCGTTCTATAATATCATGATCAGATATTAAACTGCGATATTCGGTTGGACTATATCCAGTAGCACTTTTAAAGGTCTTACTGAAGTGGAATTGATCCAGAAATCCACATTGTGTACTGATTGCTGATATTGGAATTTCTTTATTATTCAATAATTGCTTGGCAACCATAATGCGATAGTCTTTTAAGTACTTGGAAGGAGAAATTCCGGCATACTTGGAGAACACTTTACTTAAGTAAGCAGATGAAAACCCAAAGTTATTGGATATGTTCGTTAGGTCAATTTGAGAGGAATAGTTTTTATGGACATATTCTTTAACTATAGTAACGATTTCTTCACTATTCCAAGTTTTCTTGCAATCATCAACAAGATGCTCCAAATTTGGGTGCTGTACACGAAAGCTATTTTCTAGTTGGGACAGACATTTTGCTAGTTCATCTTTGTTGATTGGTTTTAGAAGATATTCGGTTACCTGATATGTTATGGCATTTTTGGCATAGGAAAAATCATTATAGCCACTGACTATTACACATTTAATAAAAGGAAACTCATCGGCAATAGCATGTGCCAGTTCTAAACCATCCATTTCAGGCATTCTTATATCCGTAAATACTACATTTGGCATATTCTTTCGTATGTATTCCAAAGCATCTGTTGCACAATTTAGGATTTCTTTTACTTCAAATGATGAATTAACAGATTCGATATTACGTGCAATATTACGGGCTATAAGTTTTTCATCATCGACAACTATTACAGTATATTTCATTGTATGTACCCTCCTATTGTAACGCTAGCACCTTCAGGCCAATTGTTAGCAAGACGGTAAATTGGCGCTTGCTTATATAGCAGTTTTAATCGTATATAAATATGCATTAAGCCCATTCCGTTTATCTCTAAATTTGGGAGCTCTCCTGTTTCATCGATAATTTTCATTTTGGCATATAGAGAATCCAATTCCTCCTGTGTAAATCCCGGACCATTATCCTTTATCTGTAGTTCCCATTCAAAAGTGGTTCTTTGACCGGTTACAGTAATAATCCATGGACCGCGCTTACGTGTTGTAAACTTTACAGCATTTTCTACAATAAGTTGCAAACAAAGCTTAGGAATCTTGCAATGATTCATATCTGTAGGTATATCGAAGTTGTAAGAGAGCTCATCACAATAGCGTAGTCTCATACATTCCAAATACGCTTTGGTGTGTATAACTTCATCTTCTATATCCACTAATTGCTGTGAATCAGAGGAAATATAACGAAGGATACTGGACATGTTTTGACACATCATATCAATTTCTTTAGTCATTCCTTCTGTTGCCATAGCTTGAATAGTAGCCAATGAGTTATACAAAAAATGAGGGTTCATCTGCGCTTGTAAAGCAAGCATGCGAGATTGCATTTCTTGATTTTGCAACTTAAGCTCATTTTCCAGTGCAGCACGGGCACGGGTTTGCATAGTAACTAAGGCTTGATATAGTTCATTTAATTCTATTACTGAGGTATTTACTGCAGGTAATTCCATATCTGTTATCGTGGCTGAATTAACTCTAAAAGAATGAATACGGGAATAAATTTGGCCAAGCGGCTTGCTAAGTTGTTGTGAGATTGTATATGACAGAAAAATGGTTGCTAAGCAGATACCTAGCAGAAGCAAGGCCATATTTTTTATGTAATCCCAAACAGGGGACATTAAGGAGGCATTATCAACAACAACTGCAACGGTAAAACCACTGTATTTTGATGTCTGATAGATGACATAGTCATTCACTTTGCGTTTCATAAGAGATTTGTCTAGCGCCGTTGAATCGATGGAGGAATCTTTAATAATGTTATTATATTCGGGACCCTTGCCGTTAGTATCATAGATAGGATAGATTACCTTGCCCTCCGGGCTGAATATATAGTATTCTTCATTGTAATTCCGATTATAGGAACTTAGAGTCTTTATAAATGGAGTCATAGATTTTTTGACTTCAATAATTCCTTGTGGAACATTTAGGGAGCTGTAATATTGGCGAATCAGGGATAGAAAGTATCTACCTTCCTTATAGGAATAATAAGGGGAAAGCCGTTCATCGGAGTCTAAGATTACATATTTTTCACCATTATGTTCTATTATAGCATTATACCAAGAGTAATCCTTAACAGATTGGGAGGAGGAAGAATTATCTAGTCCTACACCAAAGCAGCCATTATTCAGACCGTAAAGGTAGATCTGTTCAACTGGAGCATTAGGACCAATCAGTGCAACAAGAAGTTCATATAATGTCTTGGTATTTTGAATGCTCTTATAATTTTGTGTGGAAGAAGAAACCTTGGTGTAATCAATATATTTTTTGAAATGATCTTTTACCAAATTAGAATATAAAACATTTTGAGACATAGAATCTAGAGATTTTATTAGCTGGTTAAAATTCTCTGACGTACTGATAAGATTATTCTCTATGGAGGAAAATGTATTATCATGGATTTTTCTTGTTTCGGTTATTACAAAAAAACTAGTAAAACAGATAAATAATATTCCAAATAAAGTTGTATAGGGTACAAAAATAGTTCTGAGAATACTTCTGGAACGTTTCACTTTCATTGGACCCTCCTTTTTATCAGTGGTTAAATTATGCCATAGTAGTAAGTAATTTTTCCATTACATGGATAATATATATAGTTATATAATAAGAGCCTTCCTAATAAGTGTCAAGAAATATGTACCTAAAAGATGTGCAGATATTCAGGCCTCTTAAAATGCGGAAAACTACAGAGTCACATGGAGTGTAGATGAAAATAAATTCCTTAAAGTGAGTAGTGTAGCGTGGTAAGATACCAATACCAATTTCTGAAGACTGATTTATTGTTTCCTCTTCTACGGAAGCCGAAGAGATGCGATAAAGAAATTGAATCTAAGCTTGGCCATATTGTAGGTGGGGAGAGTTAAAAAGATACATGTACTATTTTACAAATATCCATTCATATTCCTAGTTTCTATGTTTACAATAAATATGAAAAGCAAAGCTACAGGAGGAGAAAGCGATGGAGAAAGAGACAGGAACATGGGTTGTTACATTTAATAAGGATGATACAATAGAGGAGAAATTAAGGAAGGCAGCACATGTGAAACCAAGTAAGGCACAGCTTGATTGGATGGAAAAGGAGTTTATCGCTTTTGTTCATTATAGTCCGAATACCTTTAATAATGTGCAATGGGGGAATGGTACAGAAGAAATCTCTGATTATCATCCTGAAAGACTAGATATTGGGCAGTGGTGCAGGGTATGTGGACAGGCTGGAATGAAGATGATGGTTTTTACAGCAAAACATCATGACGGATTCTGTCAATGGAATACCAAAACAACGAATTTTTCTAGTGTCAATTCTTCTGCTGGAATAGACCTAATGGAAGAGCTTAAAAAGGGCTGTAAGGATAATGGGATACAGCTTGGTGTATATCTTTCTCCATGGGACATGCACCAGCGCAAGGAAGGATTGTGGCCTACTTCCATGTATAATGAATATTTTATGGAGCAGTTACAGGAATTGCTGACGAACTATGGAAAAATAGATGAAGTGTGGTTTGATGGGGCCTGTAGCGACTACACAATATGGACGCCTGTTCCTACGTATATGCCTGATAAATGGTATGAACTGATTAATAGTCTGCAACCCTCTGCTGTTGTAAGGTTATATGATCCTCATTGCCTGGCCTCTAAGGAGGAATGGAAGAATATTAAGGATGTGAAATCGCAGCTTAAGTGGAGTGGAAAGGGTGTACGTTGGGTTGGCAATGAAGGTGGAACAAGTAGAGAAAATGAATGGTCAGTCCAACCAATATTCGATTCAGAAATAGCTGAAAATGCAACATGGAAGGATCTGGGCGAAGAAAAGTATTATGAGGAAGCAGTAGGAGCAATCTGGTATCCGCTAGAGGTGAACACAGTTCTTCTGAATCAGTGGTTCTGGAATGAGAAAACCTCTACTGTAAGAAGTTTGTCAGATTTGGTTGAGGTCTATTACAATTCTATTGGAAATAATGGGACGCTGCTATTGAATGTATCTCCTGACAACCAGGGTATTATTCGAGAAGATCAAGAGAAACGTCTTCTGCAGTTAAAATCATACATAGATGAGACATTTCAGATGAATTATGCACAGGGTGCAAAAGTCATTTCCACCAAGCAAATGGAAGGGCATGAATCTGCTAATGTCTTAGATGAGGACATACTGACGTATTGGATGCCAGTAGATATATGGAATCTGACTAGCGACACTTCCAGCTTAATCTTTGAACTGGAAGGAGAAAAGTCATTCGACCAGGTGATGCTTCAGGAATATATAAGGGAAGGGCAACGGGTTGCTGCTTGGAACCTTGAGGTCTGGAAGGATAACCAATGGATAGAAGTAACCCAGCATAAAACCATAGGATATAAGACAATCAGAAGGTTTGAACAGGTCACGGCTTCAAGGGTACGTTTTACAATTCAGCGTAGTTGGGATACCCCTATGATTAGTAGATTCGGATTATATCAATCTGCTATTCTGCCAAAGGAGGAAGAACAGAATAATGCAGAATTAACACTGAATACAATAGAAATAGACCAGGATACCTTGCAGAATGGCTTGCACTACTGTTGCTATGATAGTGGAATGCAAAGTGCAGCATTACTGGATTCTGTATTTGCTGTAAAACCACTAAATAGAGGCTTGGCAAAAAGGATAAGTCAGCATTATGCAGAAACAAAGATTGGTTATGCCCTTTCCTTTTCTGGCTATATACTGATTCCTGAAGAGGGAACTTATACTTTTCAAATGGAAAATGCAGACGGAGGACAGATGTATTTGGATGGAAGCCTCTTTTTAAATAATGATGAACCCCATGAGACATCTACATTGGAACGGACGGAAGAACTTAAAAAGGGATACTATACAATTAAGATCTTTTATACCAGCTTTCGCCACCAAGGACTGCTAAAATTATCATGGAGAAGGCCCGGAGAAGTAATGGAGGAGATTGGGAGTAATTATCTTTATAGCCCAAAATAAATGTAGAAGTTAAATGCTAATGATAGAGGAAAGCAAAGGCCTTGGTGGAAAGTATTACTTCATACCACCCAGTTTGAAGTATATATGCTCTAAGATGATAAAGATATGCAAGGAACAGAAAAAGACAAAAGTGAAAGGACAGAGGACTTACCTATATAATAGTCCGTACTACCGGATTTTTAGGATATTTTGAAGGGGTTTCGTGCTAGGATTGAGGAGGAACAAGGTATATGGAGTAATGGTAACAACCTAATCTGACTAATATTTTAGTAAAAATATTAATTATAAAAAGAAAGCGAAGATGAAACTATGGTACAGAATGAATATGAAATCAAAAAACAGATTTGTGAAATTGGTAGGAGAATTTACAACCGTAATATGGTTGCAGCAAATGACGGAAACATTTCTGTAAAACTCAGTGACAATGAATTTTTATGTACACCAACAGGAGTATCTAAAGGATTTATGACCCCAGAGTATATCTGTAAGGTAGATGCGAAAGGTAATTTGATTCAGGCTGATAAAGGGTTTAAACCTTCATCAGAAGTTAAGATGCACATGAGAGTATATGAAAAAAGACCAGATGTTGGTTCAGTAGTTCATGCCCACCCTACCTTTGCTACAAGCTTCGCTATTGCAGGTATACCACTAACACAACCAATTATGCCAGAAGCAGTTATTTCACTTGGCTATGTCCCAATTGCACCTTATGGAACTCCATCTACTATGGAAATTCCAGATGCTGTGGAACCTTATTTAGAGCATTTTGATGCAGTACTTTTGGAAAGCCATGGAGCATTGACATGGTCCACAGACCTTTTAGCAGCATATTTAAAGATGGAGTCTGTTGAGTTTTATGCAGAATTATTATACAAATCAATACAGTTAGGTGGACCGAAAGAACTTAGTCCTGAGAATGTGCAAAAACTGTATGAGATTAGAAGAAAGTTGGGATTACCAGGGCGTCATCCAGCGGATTCTTGCCAAAATACAGGAAGAACGGAAAGTGATTGTCAGTGAATTAAGTAAAGTGTTCTTTTCGAGTAAGAGTATCGCTTTTGATAAAGGCGTCACAGATAGTAATTGTGAGTTAGGCAGTATAAAGCAGGAAATGATTGCTTCTGTAAGCAAAGCCTATCTAGTAGTAGCCTCATCTAAGTTTGGACAAGTTGCTTTTTCAAACATTTGTAGCATAACTAAGCAAAATGTTGCTATTACGGATAAAAAACTTAGTCAGCAATGGATGGATACCTTTAATGAACTTGGAATCCACTGTATATATGACTGATTAGAGAACTATTGTCATTGTTAGCTTTTCAAAAGGAACTAGAAATTGTATTCTCCAATGGTTATGACCAATGAAAAGAAGCTAGCATACATACAGGATTATATGAAGAAGATTTTGCATTATTTTGAGCAGAGGGATTTACACCTTCTTTAATATACAGATTTTTTATTCAATTGCGTAAAGTATGTATTTTGGCACAAACCAAGGAGCTTATCGACTAGATGATACTGCTGATGCCTTATTCAGAATCCTTTCTTTTATATTCATTTTGTATATCAGATTAATTAAAATCTGTCCAAAAATGTTTTACTTTATGAGATCATTATCCAGGGAAGTTGGAACGTTCAAGACATTTGTTAACTTGCCATTATATGACAAAATACACAAAAAAGAATGAAATATTTTGTGGAATGTTGTCGATTGACAAATATATATGCTAGGAATATACTTTAGTTACAGAGTACACGTGTCCACAACGGTGGACATAATTTTTCCGGAAAAATGTACACATGTACGCAACTTGAAAAGGGGAAGCAAAAAACTAACTCACACATGCTATGGAGGGTAAATTATGAAGAAAAAGATAATAAGTATATTATTGGCAGTCACAGTGATAATGACTACAGTAATGGGATGCGGAAGTAATTCTAGTACCGGAAGTAATGATACTAACGATGCATCAAAAAAAGAAGCACAGAGTACAGCACAAGCTACTACAGCAGCAGAACCTACTACAGCAGCAGAACCTACTACAATTTCTTTCTGGTGTAATTTTACTGGATCTGATGGTGACGTTTTAAGAGAAATAGTAAAAAGATATAACGAGACAAATACGGATAATGTAACAGTTGAAATTGACATTATGGATTACGATACTTTACAGGCTAAATTACCTACAGCCATTTCAACAGGCAATGGTCCATCCTTTGTACTAGCAGGTATTGAACTTATGGAACAGTACAGAAAGAATGGAATGATCGAGCCAATTGATGATTTCTGGGAAGTATCTGGAATAGATAAGAGCAATTACTACGAAAATGTAGTAGCAAAGTCTTATCTTGATGATACACTCTATGGTGTACCAATGCAGTACAATCTTCAGTACTTATACTACAATAAAGATATTTTTAAGGCAGCTGGATTAGATCCTGAAACACCTCCAAAAACAATGGAAGAATTAAGAACAGCAGCAATCGCATGTACAGATGCTTCTAAAAATCAGTATGGTATTGGATTACCAGTTGACTTTGGCTATTACTGCATGTACTTATGGGCAAATGGCGGTGATGTAATTAACGTTGAAGGAACTGAGAATCTACTGAATTCAAAAGAAAATATCGCTACATTAGAATGGATTCAAAAACTTGCGAATGAAGATAAAGTATCTCCAAGTGGATTAACAGCAGCAGAAGCTGACACCATGTTCCAGTCAGGCAATTTAGCAATGTACACAAGTGGACCTTGGAATATTAATGGATTGAATCAACTTGGTATGAATTATGGTATTGCAGCTATTCCAGCAGGAACCGACGGAGCGTATTCAGCAGAAGGTGGATGTTCCTGGATGCTTTCCAAGGGTGCTGACGATGCAACAAGAGCAGCTGTATATAAATTTATGGCATACTGGTTATCAGATGAAGTATTAACAGAATGGTCAAGTAGAAATGGATTCCCAGTATGGTCATACTCAGTATTAAAATCAGAAGAAATTACTAGTAATGCAATTTTAAGTCAAGTTTCAGCAGCTTCTGAAATTGGCCGTGATTGGCATCTGAGATTAGAGTCTGGAAGCCAGATTGACGGTGATGTAATGAAGCCAATGATGGAGAAGATTTTATCTGGTTCAGATGTTACGGAGGCTGTAAAAGATGCATCTGCAGTATTAGATGGAATTATTAAGAAGTAGAATCACGGTATAGTAGTTTAAGAGTTTGTTTAACTAGCCTGTGCTTTTATAAGGCACAGGCTAGTCTAGATTAAACATAAGAAACGAGGCCTTAAGAAATCATAATTACAATTGGAGATGTGTAATATGAAGCAGAAAAATCTTGTACGTGAGAAAAAAAATCAAAAGGTAGCATATTTATTTTTGGCACCAGCGCTGATTGTATTGACGGTATTTGTTTTTGTTCCACTAATTAGTGCGTTTGTAATTAGTTTAACGGATATCGATATCTATATGC
>JAEZGY010000029.1 GCA_023416695.1 Bacillota bacterium
CAATAATGCTTGCTTGCAAGGGCATTATTGTGACGAGGCTTATTGACGAAGTCAATAAGAGAAAATGGATGAACGTCTTGCATAGCAAGCCGTATACAATGTGTAGTTTTGAAGATATAGAGTAAAGGAATCACCAAAAGGTGGTTCCTTTTTTGCATGATGAGAACCACGTGATAGTCCCGTGGTTCTGTAGGAATTTTAGCGCTGTATTCAAACATAATTAACCCCCTAGGATTGGAGTTGATAAGTACTCTCCTCTACTGGACAATGCCAGTAAAGAAGAGTCCTATCAGTTCTCTAATTGTAGGGGGGTATTTTACTTTGCAAGTTTAATCTTTATTACCTTGCTATATTTTCCATAGACTATTTTTCCCGTAGAATCCAGTTTGTAACCACGTACTTTAAAATAGTAAGTGGTTCCTTTTTTTAGTTTACTAAATGTATACGTAAGTTTGTTGCTGGTTATTGATTTTGCATTTTTAAATTTACTATTGGAAGCACATAAAATTTGATAGCCTTTGACATCACTTATTTTTTTATAAGATACTGTAACCATACCTGGTTTCGTATTTGCTAAACTATTTAAACTTACTGTCTTTACAGTTACCTTTGTCCATTTAGCATATAGGCTTATATTACCCTGACTTGTTTTTTTAACTGTAGTTATAGGCTTTAAAAGTTTACTATCCTTGTACCAACCCGCAAATATATATCCTTTTCTTGTAGGTTTGTTAAGCTTAAGATCTCTTTTAAGGAGACCATAGGTAGATGGATTAGATTTATTGTTGATACCGCCATTAAGACGATAGGTTATTTTATAAACTGGTGGTATTACATTTACTGGTACCTCGATTCCTGATACTATAGAAGCCTTGTTACCACCAACAGGAGTATATTTTGCTATAAACGTGTGCTTACCTACAGAATTTAATACGGTCTTAGGACTATTCTCCCAAGAAAAACCTGTAGGTAATGTAATCTGTCCTAAAGTTTGTCCATAAACAGCGGTTACTCCTTTAGGTACAGTATAGGATGTCTGGGTTTTCAAGCTTATGGTAAAGGAGTTTGTACGTAGGGAACTATCATTCACCACAACCAGATAGTAGGTTTTGTTTTTCTCCAAGTATCTAGAGAATGTAGCGTCAGAATTAGGCGAGTAGTCAGTATAACTGACAGTTCTTAAATTGTTATTAGAGTAGTCGCCATAGCTGACGATTCGTTCTCCATACTCATTATATAAATACATCATTATATCATCTTTTGAGGTAGTTTTAAAAGTATAAACTCCACTAGCAGATGGGACAAATTTCTTTACCACCTCCAGACGATTATCAGGAAAAGTATAAGTTGTATCCGAGGTAGTTGTTATTAAGTCAGCCTTAGAGTATTTATCTGGTATAGTAATACCCTTCATGGAAAATGTTGTGGAAGTTCCTCTATAGGTAATTGTAACTTTGTTGTCACCATTTACGATAGGGTCATATGTTATTACGATTGGAGAATTATCTATGAAATAGAGTCCATTCAAACTATTTATCTGCATAATGTCATAGGATGTATCTTTATAGTTGATCTTAATCAATAATCCCTCTGTATTATATGGATCAAAATCAACGATAAGTAGCGGATTATTAGGAAGCTGAAGTATCTGAATACTGGCAATATCTTTTACTTTATTCAACGTAACAGAGTAGGTTTCTGTAGAAGAAAATGTAGTAGAAGTGAAATAATAAATTTTTCCTGCTTCAAGAAAATATATGGAAGTAGAAGTTTCTTCTACAGGTGTTCCATTAAGATCATATACATATTCTTCTGAACGAGAATAAGAAGAATAAAGTTTGTATAGTCCACTTACAGCAGGTACAAAAGAATAATAGTTGTAGTCTCCTGTGTTAACGGCAGTGGCAGTACTAGATGTGTCAAGAGTCATAGGTATAGAGGATGTTTTATGTAATAGTATGGACTCGCCTGTAACGGTAAAAGTTTTAGAGAACTCTCCATAAGTTAGGGTAATGGTATTCTTTCCTATATGAATAGGCTCATAGCTAAGTTCAAATGGTAGGATGCTATTATTGGATTCTATCTCTATTCGGTCATATGTATTCTTAGTACCATCTGTATAGAATAGCGTAGCAGATAACCCAACAAAAACACAATAGGTTTCACCTTGCAAAAAAGTAGTCTTGGTAGGAGGGGTTATCTCCATATTGGATGTTTTAGTAATCCAGGCATTGTATGTTCCTGTGTCATCTCCATAAACAGTCATATCAAACACATAAGTCTTCCCTGCCACTAAAGAAGAGATATACATAAAATTACTGTCAGTGCCGTCATCATCATCATATCCAATTTTACCATAACCATCTTCGTAAATGTAGACTTTACTATCAACATCTCCTGATGACTCCAGCTTGTAAACACCGGTTACTGTTGGCGTAAATGAATAGTAGCGATGGATTATGTCCTTTGTAATAGTAACTTCTTTTTTTACATCAAGTTGCAGTTGCTCTGCATCTCCAAAGACTCCGTTAGTGGTACTCTTCGTATCTGCATTTACTGTATAATGATTAAGACCAAGGAGCATACATTCAAAGGCAAGGACTAGACAAAAAAGAGCAGTTACATTTTTTAACAACTTCATAAGTAATACCTCCAATTTTTGAGAATAATTAAAACCTCCAATACTAGTATATAGCAACATGGCACATAATGTCAAATATTAGACAAAATAACCATTTATATTTGGAGAGTGATGTAGTTAAATGTAAATTTTCAGACAATTTAAAGAGAATAGATGGGCTTGTTAATATTATTTTGCTAAATACTTCAAAAATATCTAATAAAGGATAATACCTATATAGTAAGTGTCAATCAGGAGGGCGAGTGGAAATGCCATTTGTGAGTTAGAAGGATAAGGATTTGATGTAATTAATGTTTCAGGTGGAGTTAGATCCTATGTAGGAATTAAGCGTAAATCAGAAAAGGAGGATGAAATCATGGCAAAAAATCTTCTTATTGTTGCTAGGGTGGCAGGAGGTGTCACCAGAGGTAAGGCTTAAAAGACATAGTGAGGAAGATCAGATTATTATGTTCGAGAGGAACTTAAGTTTAAATGAGGCCATATAAAAATGCACTTGATACTCCCTTGAGTCAGTTAAGAATCAGATTGAGGACATTCCTAAGGATAAACCGTTGTATCTCCACTGTAGAACAGGACAGAGAAGCTTTCATACAGTAAGAGTCTTACAGAATCCTGGTTATACAGATGTGTATAATGTAGTGGAAAGATTTTTGAGTTATCATAGTATGAATACTATGATAATCTCACAACAGGAAGAGAAAAAATAGAAACAGAACATGATTTTAGATAATAAGAAGTATAGTGAATATAAAGTCATTACATATGTTATGTAAGCGGTATTATGTAATGACTTCAATATATTGAGTAAAGGGAATAAATCAAGCAATGTTATTAAATTGATTATATTGTATAAAAAATTCAAAAAATTTATTGACATACCTTTTTTCCTGTGTTACTATAGTCAAGTCGTCAGCGACACCCCATAAAAGACAGCGAAGCATAGATGACGTTTCGTTAATCACAAATGGATAAGTCGAAAGGTTGCGAAAAAAGTTGAAAAAACTTGTTGACAAAAAGATTTAAAGGTGTTAAGATAGACGAGTCGCTTGCGAGATGAGCGGCAAAGAACATTGATAACTAAACAGTGAAACAACCCTGAAAATTCAATAAGAATTTCAGAATGAACGTTTCTTTATGAAACAGTAAATGGCATCGAAAGATGCAAAAAAAACGGTTAAACAAGCTAGTGCTTTTTGACCAAGATCAAATTGTTTAAAGTACAAACAACTTTAATTTGAGAGTTTGATCCTGGCTCAGGATGAACGCTGGCGGCGTGCTTAACACATGCAAG
>JAEZGY010000038.1 GCA_023416695.1 Bacillota bacterium
CTTAGAAAGAAATAGAGGGGATATAGATGTCATTTTCGAAGGAAGTAAAGGAAGAATTATCAAAACAATATAGCAGGGGGCGTCATTGCCAAATTGCAGAGATTGCCGCCATTATAAGCTTATGTGGTAATATTTCCATCAATCCAAAGGATGAATATACCATACAGATTCATACAGAAATTCTACCTGTAGCAAGAAAATACTTTACATTATTGAAAAAAACATTTAATATAAATACTGAAATTTCTATTAAAAGAAATAAGTACTTAAAAAGAAGCAAAACCTACTTACTTACAGTCAAGAACAAACAGGACTCTTATAGGGTACTGGAAGCTACTAAGCTTTTAGGTGAGGATGGGGATATCAAAGAAGATTTGTCTGTGGTAAGTAACCTTGTAGTACAGAACTCTTGTTGCAAACGAGCCTTTCTACGAGGTGCATTTTTAGCAGTTGGTTCCATTAGTGATCCTGCTAAGACCTACCATTTTGAGATGGCTGTAGCAACCAATGCTAAGGCCAAGCAATTACAGGCAATATTCAAAGTATTTGATATTGATGCTAAAATAATACTTAGAAAAAAATATTATGTTGTTTACATCAAAGAAGGTTCCCAGATTGTAGAGGCGCTCAATGTTATGGAGGCACATATCGCGTTGATGAATTTTGAGAATGTTCGTATTGTAAAAGAAATGCGTAACTCTATCAATCGTCAGGTGAATTGTGAAACTGCTAATATTAATAAGACAGTAGTTGCCTCCAGTAAGCAGTTAGATGACATAAGGTATATCAAAAGTCAGATTGGATTTGGAAAGCTTACCGAGGGTTTAGAGGAAATGGCTAGACTACGTCTGGAGTATCCAGAGGCATCATTAAAGGAACTAGGTCAGTTACTTGACCCGCCTATTGGAAAATCCGGAGTGAATCATAGGTTAAGAAAACTTAGCATTATAGCAGACCAGATCAGGGAACAAAAGGAGGAGAATTAGATATGATTTCAAAAAAGATTATTATCAAACTTCCTACTGGATTGGAAGCCAGACCAGTTGCATTATTGGTTCAGGTTGCCAGCCAATATGAAAGCAAAGTATTTGTAGAATCTGAAAACAAGAGAGTAAATGCCAAAAGCATTATGGGAATGATGACCTTAGGCCTTTCTGCGGGGGAAGAAGTAGAGGTTATTGTAGATGGTGTAGATGAGACGGATGCGATGGATAATATTGAAAAGTACTTATCCTGCAATAACTAATCAACACAGCAAAGATTTATAGTTGTATATATGTAATTTGAACTATGCGCTATGGAGGTGAACTTATACAGAAACCTCTATAGCGTGTTTCTTTATATAGGAAATTACGTCGTCGTTTGCTAATTTGAACTAAAAATGATATGATAGTCATGTTGTTAAAGTGCTGAGTATTTAGAAGGTTGGTGAGAACAATGGAATTCACTCATTTACATGTTCATACAGAATATAGTTTGCTGGATGGTTCCAGTAAGATAAACGAACTTATTGCAAGAACGAAGCAGTTAGGTATGGATAGTATTGCTATTACTGACCATGGCGTAATGTATGGTGTCATTGATTTTTATAAAGCTGCAAAGAAGCAAGGAATTCGACCTATCATTGGCTGCGAAGTATATGTTGCACCAAATTCACGGTTTGATCGTGAAACAGGTGGTGAATCGGGAAAATACAATCATTTAGTTCTTTTGGCTGAAAATAATACTGGATACCAGAATTTGATTAAGATAGTATCCAGAGGTTTCACAGAAGGCTTTTATTATAAACCAAGAATCGATATAGAATTATTAGAGGAATATCATGAAGGATTGATTGCGTTAAGTGCCTGCCTTGCTGGTGAGGTTGCTACAAACATAAGACGAGGTTTTTATGAGGAAGCAAAGAAGGTAGCATTAAAATTGCAGTCTATTTTTGGAGAGGGCAATTTCTATCTAGAGCTTCAGGATCATGGCATACCAATGCAAACTACTGTAAACCAGAGTTTGTTACGTATGCACCAGGAGACGGGAATTCCGTTGGTTGCAACTAATGATGTGCACTATATCTATGATACAGATGCATTATCCCACGATATTCTTTTGTGTATCCAGACACAAAAAAAGGTATCGGATGAGGACCGCATGCGTTATGAAGGGGGACAGTACTATTTAAAGTCTCCAGAAGAGATGGAAGAGTTATTCCCTTATTGTAAGGAAGCCTTAGAAAATACAGCGAAGATTGCCAAAAGATGTAACGTAGACATTGAGTTTGGTAATTATAAGCTACCTAAGTTTGATGTACCAGAGGGGTATACTGCCTCTGAGTATCTTTATAAGGTTTGTAGGGAAGGGTTAGAACAGAGGTATCCGAATCCGACTAAGGATTTAATAGATCGATTGGACTTTGAGCTTTCCACTATAGCAGGGATGGGCTTTGTAGATTACTTTCTTATCGTATGGGATTTTATCAAATATGCTAAAGATCATGGAATAGCAGTAGGGCCAGGGCGTGGTTCTGCAGCCGGAAGCATCGTTGCTTATTCTTTAGGCATTACTAATATAGACCCAATCAAATATAATCTATTGTTTGAGCGTTTTCTTAATCCAGAACGTCTTACTATGCCAGATATTGATATTGACTTCTGCTATGAGCGTCGTCAAGAAGTAATTGACTATGTAGTACAAAAATATGGGAAAGAACGTGTGGTTCAGATTGTTACCTTTGGTACAATGGCGGCTAGACTTGTGATTAGAGATGTGGGTCGTGCTATGGACTTAAGCTATGCCTTTGTAGATTCTATTGCTAAGATGATACCAAATGAGTTAGGTATTACAATTGACAAGGCGTTAAAGAGCAATAAGGAGTTAAAGGAATTATATGAGCAGGATGAGCAGGCCAAATACCTTCTTGATATGTCTATGCGTTTAGAAGGGTTGCCAAGACATACCTCTATGCATGCAGCAGGTGTTGTAATTAGTAAAGCTGCCGTGGATGAGTATGTACCCCTATCCAAATCCTCTGACGATTCAATAACCACGCAGTATACCATGACCACGCTAGAGGAGCTCGGTCTTTTAAAGATGGATTTCTTAGGCCTTAGGACATTAACCGTAATCCGAGATGCGGTAGAGATTATTAATAGGAATTTACCTGAGGAAAAGAGAATAAATATAGATAATATTGATTATAATGATAAGTCAGTTTTTGACATGATTAGCTCTGGTCGCTGCGAGGGTGTCTTCCAGCTGGAAAGTGCAGGAATGATGAGCTTTATGAAGGAATTAAAACCGCACAATATAGAAGATGTCATTGCGGGAATTTCCTTATACCGTCCGGGTCCTATGGATTTTATTCCGAAGTATATTAAAGGGAAAAATGAGTCAGGTAGCATTCAATACGAATGTCCTCAGCTAGAACCAATACTTGCACCAACGCATGGCTGTATTGTATATCAGGAACAAGTTATGCAGATAGTTCGTGATTTGGCGGGTTATAGCTATGGACGAAGTGATTTGCTTAGAAGAGCCATGTCCAAGAAAAAAGCGGATGTCATGGAAAAGGAACGGAAGAACTTCGTATATGGTGATCCAGAGGAAGGTGTAATAGGCTGTGTTAATAATGGAATCCCAGAGGCTGTAGCAAATCACATCTATGATGAGATGGTGGACTTTGCAAAGTATGCCTTTAATAAGTCTCACGCGGCTGCTTATGCGGTAGTTTCTTATCAGACGGCTTATTTAAAGTGTTACTATCCAGTAGAGTTTATGGCAGCTCTTATGACTTCTGTTATTGATAATGGAAATAAGGTTTCTCAATATATTATGACCTCTAGGCAGATGGGGATTGAAATCCTGCCTCCTGATATTAACGAGGGTGAACGTGGCTTTAGTGTCAACGGTTCCTCTATTCGTTATGGACTTTCTGCTATTAAGGGGTTAGGTGGCTCTGTTATTGAGACCATAGTTGAGGAAAGAACGAAGGATGGGCCATTTCTCTCTTTAAAGGATTTTGCTAGCCGTTTAAGTGGAAAAGAAGTGAATAAAAGAACTATAGAGAGCTTCATAAAAGCAGGAGCTTTTGATTCCATGCCTGGTACTAGAAAGCAGAAGATGATGGTATATGTACAGATCCTAGATGGAGTGGCACAGGAGAAGAAGAAAAACCTCGAAGGTCAACTGAGTCTATTTGATTTTGCAGGAGAAGAGCAGGTTAAGCCGGTAGATGAAACGTTTCCTGATGTTGGGGAATATCCAAAGGAAATGCTCCTTGGCTTTGAAAAAGAGGTTCTGGGTATTTATGTTAGTGGTCATCCGCTAGAGGAGTATGAAGGTCTATGGAGAAAAAATATTACCAATACCACCATGGACTTTGCCATCGATGAGGAAACGGATACAGTAAAGGCTAAAGATGGAGAGACAGCCGTTGTTGGTGGGATGGTAATTGGTAAGGTTATTAAAACCACCCGTACCAATAGTACAATGGCATTTATTACTCTGGAGGATTTGTATGGAACAGTAGAGGTTATCATATTTCCTAGGGATTATGAAAAATATAGGAATTTACTATCAGAGGATAAAAAGCTCTTTATTAGGGGTAAAATAACCGTAGAAGAAGATAAGCCAGGTAAGGTAATCTGTCAAAGTATTATTCCATTTGAAGAGGTTCCGAAAGATGTCTGGATTAAATTTAAGGATATACCAGCTTATATGGAAAAGAAGGATAACATTGACCAAATTATTGTGAATTACGAGGGGAAAGACCATCTTTGGATTTATTGTGAGCATGAAAAACGGAGAAAACGCATCCCTCATATAGCTGTAAATCAAGATCTAGTTACGAAACTTATCGAAACTGTCGGAAAAGAAAATGTCAAAGTTGTCGAAAGTAGTATTGATTAATCTTAGTAAATGAATTAAAATATAGCAAAATAGGTCAATATAATAAAGTAATAGGGTTCTATTGGAGGTTGGACAGAAATGAGTAAAGAAGTAAACACCATAGGTGTGTTAACAAGTGGCGGAGATGCACCAGGTATGAATGCTGCAATACGTGCAGTTGTACGTAGTGCATTAGCCAATGGAAAAAAAGTAAAAGGTATTCGTAGAGGATATTCAGGACTTCTTGAAGAAGATATTATAGATATGAATGCAGCAAGCGTAGCTGATATCATTCAAAGAGGCGGTACTATTCTTTATACAGCACGTTGTGCTGAAATGAGAACAGAGGAAGGTCAGAAGAAAGCTGCAGAGATTTGTAAAAAACATGGAATTGATGGCCTTGTAGTAATTGGTGGAGACGGCTCCTTCCAAGGAGCAAGAAAGCTTGCTAATCTTGGAGTTAACACAGTAGGTCTTCCTGGAACAATTGACTTGGATATTGCATGTACAGATTACACAATTGGTTTTGACACTGCGGTAAATACAGCCATGGAATCCATTGATAAGGTTCGTGATACTTCTACTTCCCATGAAAGATGTAGTATTATTGAAGTTATGGGACGTCATGCGGGATACATTGCCTTATGGTGTGGTATTGCTAATGGTGCTGAAGATATTCTTATCACTGAAAGATATGACAATGATGAACAGAAAATCATTGATAGTATCATTGAGAAGAGAAAAGTTGGCAAGAAACATCATATCATTGTAAATGCAGAAGGTATTGGTGATTCCTACGGTATGGCGAAGAGAATCGAAGAAGCTACAGGTATTGAAACTAGAGCAACTATTATTGGTCATATTCAACGTGGTGGTAGTCCCACTTGTAAGGATAGAGTGTATGCCTCTATGATGGGCTCTAAAGCAGTTGATTTATTATGTGAGGGAGCTTCAAATCGCGTAGTTGGATACCGTAATGGTGAATTTGTAGATTACGACATTATGGAAGCACTAGATATGACAAAAGATGTAGATGAATACATGTACCAGTTATCTAAAAAATTATCTAGATAGATAGTAATTAGAACAGGATGAAGAGTTGATTTAGTACTTTTCATCCTGTTTCTTTCATAGCTAAGGAGGTTTTGTTATGAATAGAAGAAAGAAGTTTTTAAGTTATTATAAGCCCTATTTAAATATTTTTATAATGGATATGTTTTGCGCATTTCTACTGGCAGGCATATCTTTAATTTATCCTCTCATTGTTCGTTATATTACCAATGATGTATTAGTTAATACAGTAGGCGAAAAGGCAGTCAAGATTATTGTTTTACTTGCTGGAGTAATGCTTGTTTTAGCAATTTTGGAGTATTGTTGTAATTATTTCGTTACTTATAAGGGCCATATGATGGGTGCTAAGATGGAATTTGATATGAGAAATGACATTTTTGCACATTATCAAAAGCTTTCCTATAACTTCTTTGATAATGAGAAGACAGGCCAACTGATGTCCCGTATTACCAATGACTTATTTGATATTACGGAGCTACTACATCACGGACCTGAGGATTTAGTTATTTCCACTATTAAATTTATTGGTACCTTTGTGATACTGTCTTTCGTTAATGTGTATCTTACTTTAGCAGTATTTGTAGTAGTCCTCTTTATGTTCTTATTCGCCTATTTTGTATCTGATAGAATGAAGAAGGCCTTTCGTAGGAATAGAGAACGTATCGCAGAGGTAAATGCTAGAATTGAGGATAATCTCTCAGGAATTCGCGTGGTAAAGTCATTTGCCAATGAAGATGAGGAAATGGACAAGTTTAGAGAAGG
Organism: Bacillota bacterium; assembly: GCA_023416695.1. Classification (GTDB taxonomy): domain Bacteria; phylum Bacillota; class Clostridia; order Lachnospirales; family Lachnospiraceae; genus KM106-2. The sequence continues at coordinate 6,712 of JAEZGY010000038.1, forward strand.
AAACTCTCGTTTCCTTCATAGTAAGAAGAATAGTTATATAGCTATGGCTACTTACCATTCTGGTTTGAATAGTTTTCTTGCGTTGATTAATGTAGTGGTGATTACTGGTGGTGGAATTTTGATTGCCAATAAAGTGATTGCAGTGGGGGATTTGGTAACCTTCCTGTTGTATAGCAATATCTTAATGGATCCAGTAAAGAAACTGATTAATTTTGTAGAGCAATTTCAGAATGGTATTACTGGATTTGAACGCTTTATGGATATTATGGAGATTGAACCGGACATTAAGGATCAGGAGAATGCCACAGACATTACCAATGTTCAAGGAAATGTTCGTTTCGAAAATGTTTCGTTTCGTTATAATGACACCACCAACGAGGTCTTTAGTAATATAAATCTAGACGTAGAGCCAGGAGAATACGTTGCTATAGTTGGACAATCTGGTGTTGGGAAAACAACTATGTGTAACCTAATCCCAAGATTTTATGAGGTTAGTGCAGGTGATATCTATATGGATGGTAAAAATATAAAGGATATTACCTTAAGCTCTCTGAGAAATAGTATAGGAGTTGTGCAACAGGAGGTTTACCTTTTTGCAGGTACTGTGTATGATAATATTCGATATGGTAAACTAGATGCCACAGAGGAAGAAATTATTGAGGCAGCGAAAAATGCTAATGCTCATGAGTTCATAATGGAACTACCTGAGGGCTATCATACCTATATCGGACAAAGGGGTGTGAAGCTATCAGGTGGGCAAAAGCAAAGAATAAGTATCGCTAGAGTATTCTTAAAGAATCCGCCTGTGTTAATCTTCGATGAAGCAACTTCTGCCTTAGATAATGAAAGTGAAAAGGTGGTACAAGCTTCTTTAGAAAAACTATCAAAGAACAGAACTACCTTTGTTATCGCCCATCGTCTCACTACCATAAGGAATGCTCAGAGAATTATTGTGCTAACTGAGGATGGCATTGCAGAATCTGGCACCCATCAAGAATTAATGGAAGAACAGGGAATATACAGTTCTCTTTACCAGTACAATCTCTGCTAATACGGAAACATGAAAGAGTATACAAGTTAGGAAAAAGGATAAGAATATGAGGACAGATAAGAAAATTATATTTTTTGATATTGACGGAACATTAATAAATGAAAATAAAGAGGTAAGCTATAGTACAGAGAAAGCCTTAAAACGATTAAAAGAAGTGGGACATCAGATCTTTGTATGTACAGGAAGAACAAAATGTATGTTACCTAAGGTGGTTACCGACCTTGCCTTTGATGGTTACGTATATGGTGGGGGAACTGCACTAGAATATGAAAATATGTTACTAAAGCAAATGGAACTCTCCTATGAGCAAATCCTTTATTTGTTAGAGCTATTAAAAAAGTACAACATATCCTATGTGTGCGAAGGCCATGATAATGTCTATATTGAGAGAGTGTGTTTGGATGACGACCGTTACTATTATCGTAACTTTATCAGAACGCTTGGTGATGTTTGTATCGGTTTTGATGACTATAGGGAGATTAAGGCGAGTAAAATTACCTGTCTTCTACCAAGTGATATGACTGAAGAACACAAAAAAGACTTTGTGAAGGCGCTTGAGAAGGATTATGAGGCAATTTTTCATGAGAAAACAGATAATGGTATTATGACAGATGGACTTGTTGAAATCTTACCTAAGGGATGTACAAAGGGTACTGGAATAGAAGAAATGGCTGATAGATTAGGAATTGGTTTAGAACACACAGTTGGTGTAGGCGACAGCAATAACGACATTGAAATGCTAGAAGTGGTAGATACCGCAATCTGTATGGGCAATGGTTCTATAAGGGCTAAAGCCCTAGCTGATTTCATTACAAAGGATGTCAACGAAGATGGTATCCATTATGCAATGAAAACTTTGCAGTATATCTAAATTCAATGAAAGCAAATAATAAGGCTATGGTACAAAGTACCATAGCCTATATTGATGTAAAAATTAATTCTCGCTGTCTTCCTCGCTGTCATCAGCAACATCATTAATATTTATTGATACATATTCACGGTCGTTGTTATTGTCGGATCTTTCATCGGAATCGTCGAAATCGTCAAAGTCATCATCGAAATCGTCATCAAAATCATCAAAATCATCGTTGGAATCTTTATTTGCTACTTTTTTTACTAAATATAATACGCCACCAGCTACAGCTGCTAAAGTTGCAGTGACAAGTAAAAACTTTCCGAATTTCTTCATAACGCCATCTTCCTTTCTCCAAATAAATTATATCCTGTTTCTATATTATAATTCTTTTTTGAGTAAAAGGAAAGACATTTTTCTGTTAAATGGATAAAACAAGGAGATATAGAAAAATATACATAGTTAATATTTAATAGAGTATTACGAATTATTAAATTTTATTATTTTAGGGAAAGTCTATTGACGAAAGACATAAAGGAGTACAAAATAATAATGTATGCAGAAATTAAATTCATCAAAAAATCACCTATTTCAGACAATCAATAAGATACAATAGAAGGGCCATGAAGGGCTTAATGAGACGTAAGATAGCTACCTAATTTAGGAATTGTATAAGGTTGAGGGTATGAAAGGATGAGATATGAGGATTATGAGGATTCTGCAAATGATGAGTATGACATAGGATATTGTTTGTCGCCAACTGCCAGACAAAGGAAGCAAGCCTCAGATGATTATGAGTTATTAGAGAATTATGAGTTTATATCTCATCTAGAATCATCAGGTTTATTGAAAGAGTATAGAGAAGCTTCATGTAAGAGGGAATCTACCGAAGATATACATATCGATCTTAATTTTATGGAAGACCCTTCTTTCTATCATGAAGTAGAGTATTTTGATAAATTGAATACAACTCTAGAGAAGGAACTGATAGAATTAGATGGAAAACTCACGACTCCCCCATCTGCCAGAAAACTTGCGAAGATACATAATAAAAATAGAATGTGGAAAATACAGATTTTTTTTGTAGTATGTTGTCTTTTGGCTATTGTGTTTTTACTGGGCGGTGACTATTTAACCTCTGGACTTGTTGATTCTGAAGGGGATGTCTATGCATTAGATATTAAGGAGAAGGTGACTGATAACACTAACCCTAATTTAGATTCGGTACAATCAGATGTAAGTGAGGTTGTGTATAATACCAAGAATGAAGAAATGAAAACTCAAAGTAGTTTAAGTACGAACCATAATCAAGGGGTGAGTAATATTCAGGAAGAGAAGACTATAGAGAGTGCTGCTGAGAAGAATGTGAAGAAGGAACAGTCGGAACAGCAATTTCTAGATACAGCTTTTATTGGTAATTCTTTGGTTGTAGGTCTTAAGCAGACCTGCAATGTTTCTGGTGCAAGCTTTTTCGCTTGTCAGAGTCTGGATATTAATGGTGCCTTTCAGAAGGCATTTGTGTATGACAAAGAGAATGGTGGCAAACTAACTATTTTACAGGCACTAAGTAAGAAACAGTTTAAAAGGATCTATCTTATGTTTGGAATCAATGAGCTTGGTTGGCCATATTCTAGTGTATTTGTTGACAAATACCAAGAGTTTATTAGACAGATTAAGGTATTACAACCAAAGGCGGAAGTCTATGTACAAAGCATATTACCAGTAACAAAGAGTTGTTCTGCAAAAAGACCGATATTCACCAAGAAAAATGTTATGGATCGCAATAAGCTTCTTAAAAAAATGTGTACTGATTTGGATATCGTTTACCTAAATGTATACAGTGCCTTGTGTGATGAAAAAGGCTACCTTCCAGAAGCAAATAGCACAGATGGCATTCATTTGCGTAAGGACAGTTATAAAATATGGCTGGACTATATACAAGATCAAATCAAGGAAGAATAATGTTGGAGGAAATTTAAGATGGACATATATGTATTAGATAAAGTTAAGGGTAAAGTAAAACGATTAGGGGGAAGCCTTTTATGTGCTCTTGCCATAACTACTATGGTTGGTTGTGGAAGTGCTACTAATAATAAGCCTTCACAAACTTCTGTAGTTGAGACAAAGAAACCAGTTGAGCTAACAATTGATGTAACAGCTTTGGCAACAGAGATATTTGAGGCTGGAGATTATACAGATGAACTAACTTGTCTTGAGGATGATATGTTCGATGCAGTTTTCCAAACAGTTGATTTACAGATGTTAATAGCAAAATCTGCCTATGTAGGTTCAGGAGCTTCTGCTGAACAGATTGTTGTGGCAGAAGCAAAGGATGAGGCTAGTGCAAAGTTGGTAAAAGAAGAGCTTGGGCAGAAACTAAAGGACGATATTAGTATGAATGAAAATTATTTACCACAGGAGATTAATAAGCTTGAGAATCCTGTTATTGTAGTGAGTGGAAAATACGTAATTATGTGTGTATCTAATGATAATGGTAAAATCGAACAGTTACTTTTAAAGAAAGGTATAATTTCTTAATATAAAGATTCTTTAGAAGGAGGAAGTAGACTTTGTTCTGCATCTTCCTTTTATTTATGAATAAAGGAGCAGAGTATGGTATTTAGTAGTCTATTATTTTTATTTCGATTCTTACCTATTGTGATATTCTTGTATTTTTTAGTGCCAAGAAAATTCAAAAATTTAATCTTATTAGTAACTAGTCTTATTTTTTATGCTTGGGGGGAACCTAGGTATGTTTATTTAATGATGGCAACTATTCTTTTAGACTATGTAACTGGACTATTGCTAGAACACTATATGATTAAGAGACAAGCCTTAAAAGCCAAGGTAACCCTAATAATTTCAGTTGTCCTTAACCTTAGTGGACTATGTTTTTTCAAATATATAGGATTTCTGACACATAATATTAATAATATTCCGGGAGTGAATCTTACTGTGCTTAAGGTAGCGCTTCCAATAGGAATATCTTTTTATACTTTCCAGAGTATGTCCTATATTGTTGACGTATATCGAGGGGTTTGTAAAGCTCAAAAGAACATAATATCATTTGGAACCTATGTCACACTGTTCCCACAGCTCATTGCAGGACCCATCGTTCAGTATAAGACAATTGCAGAGCAACTTGATGATAGAAAAGAGAGTATTAGTCAATTTTCCGAAGGTGTAGTACGTTTTATGTCAGGATTGGGTAAGAAAGTTCTCTTTGCAAATAACATAGGGGTTCTTTGGGATCAGATTTCTGTAATTCCTATTGGGGAACTTCCAGTAGTAACCGCGTGGTTAGGAGCCATCGCCTTTGCACTACAAATCTATTTTGATTTCTCAGGTTATTCGGATATGGCTATTGGACTTGGTAAGATGTTTGGATTTACCTTCTTAGAGAATTTTAATTATCCTTATTTATCCAAGAGCATTACGGAATTCTGGAGAAGATGGCATATTTCACTTGGAACTTGGTTTAGAGAGTATTTGTATATTCCACTGGGCGGGAATCGTTGTTCAAAGACAAAGCAGATTCGTAATATTGCTATAGTATGGGTTCTAACAGGATTATGGCATGGAGCTAGTTGGAATTTTGTTGCATGGGGTGCATATTTTGGTATACTTCTTTTGCTAGAAAAACTATTCCTTGGAAAATGTATAGCTAGAGTACCCGTTGTATTTCAACATCTCTATACTCTGTTCGTTGTTGTTATTAGCTGGGTTATATTTGCTACCGAAGATTTGGCACATACCCTGGCTTATCTTAAGGCTATGTTTGGAGTAGGAACATATTTTGCGAATGAACAGACGCTCTATTATCTTAGCAACAATGTTGTATTGTTAATTCTTTTAGTAGTCGGTGTGTCAGATTATCCAAAGAGATTGGTAGAAAAAATCCGGGTAAAGGTGGATAGAACAAAGACTATTTTCCAATGTTGCTATCTTACTTTGGAAAATCTATATCTTCTAATAGTATTTATTTTATGTATTGCCTTTTTAGTGGACAGTAGTTATAATCCATTTTTATATTTTCGGTTTTAAGGGGGGGAGATAAATGAATGAGACAAAGAATAATGTAAATGCACTTAAAGCAAAGAAAGTAAGAGAGTATATCACTGTAGGTATTTTTCTTGTTGTTGTAATGGGAATATCAATGATCAGTATGTTTAAGCCAGACAAGAAGTTTTCGGAAAATGAGAACAGAGTGCTAGCAAGTAAACCGGAAATTTCTATAGATAAAATAATGGATGGCTCCTTTACCAGTGCTTATGAGACCTATATAACAGATCAGTTCATAGGGAGAGATCAATTTATTGCAACTAAAGTATATACAGAACTTGCAATGGGGAAAAAAGTGGTCAATGGTGTATATTTTGCCCCTGAGAATTATCTAATTGAGGAGCATAAGCAAGAGGATATAGAGGATACCTTAGCAACCACGAACCTTCAAAGGGTGAAAGAGTTCATTGATATAAATAAAAATAAAATGAATACTAAACTAATGTTAGTGCCAACAGCTAGTAATATTTATTCTGAATGGTTGCCAAAGTTTAATGATGAGTATAATCAGTCTGCATTTATAGAGCAAGCAAAAGAAACAATTGGCGATGAAGCGTTAATTGATGTAAGCAAAATTTTAAAAAATCATAAAGAAGATTATATTTTCTATAGAACAGATCATCACTGGACAAGTCTTGGAGCTTACTATGCCTATATTGATTGGGCAAATAGTATGGGATTGTCCCCATATACATTAGCTGAATTTGACAGAAAAGTAGTTTCTACAGATTTTTGGGGAACCACTTATTCAAAGGTTAATATAAAGAAAGAAGCTGATTGTATTGAGTTATGGTCCTTAAAAGATGGCCCAACACTTACCATGTCCCTCAAACAGGATGGGAGTGAGGCTTCAGATAGCTTGTATAATATGGAACGACTGCAACAAAAGGATAAGTATACTGTTTTTCTAGGTGGTAATAATTCTTATGTGGAGATTCACACTAGTGTAGCCAATGGGAAAACACTTTTGGTGATGATGGATTCCTATGCACATTGTCTTGTGCCATTTTTGTCTAACCACTATGAAAATATTATCTTATTGGATTATCGATATTATAATAAAAGTACAAAGCGATTAATTGAGGATAAGAATATATCCGATGTCCTCATTATTTATAATGTGATTAACTTTACAACGGATACAAGTCTAGCAAAAATTAATAAATAATTCATTGGAACCATTCATTGCTGTTTGTTGCAATGTAGTACCTTTAGGCCCTGTTTATTTTTAAAATGTCTTTGGATATTTTGGGAATGAATAGGGCCATTTTTGTAGTGCTTATTATATGAGTAAGTATAGGATTTTTACAACTTCTACAAGATACATAGTCATATAGAAAATCATAAAAGAATTTTCAAGGAACAGAAAAGAATATTATATTAATATTAATTGTACATGCTGATAAAATACGACTTGTAAGAAAATTATTAATCTCATAGGGAGGATTAGAAATGAAAAAAAAGTTTATTGCTTTAACGCTTACTCTTGCAATGGTAATGTCCATGGCTCTTGGTTGCTCCAAAGAATCAGGTAACACAAGTGTCAGTCCATCAGCAACAGCAAAGGAACCGGTTAAGTCAAACACACCTGCGGCTACAACAGCTACACCTGTAGCTTCTACAGACGCTGGCTCAACAGTTAATCTTGCAGATGCAAAAGTTGGTGTGTGTATATATCAGTTCTCTGATAATTTTATGACACTGTTCCGTACAGAGCTTGAGAATTATTTAGTGTCACTTGGATTTACAAAGGGTAATATCACAATTATGGATGGTGCCAATGATCAGGCTACACAGACCAATCAGATTCAGAACTTCATTACTAGTGGCGTAGATGTACTTATCATTAACCCAGTTAACTCTTCTTCTGCTGAAACAATCACTGATATGGTTGTTAAAGCTAATATCCCACTTGTATACATCAACCGTGAGCCTAATGCTGCTGAAGAGCAGAGATGGAAAGACAATAGCTGGAAGGTAACCTATGTTGGTTGTGATGCTCGTCAATCCGGAACCTATCAAGGTGAAATGATTGCTGAAATTGGCAAGGATAAGCTTGATATGAATGGAAATGGAAAAGTTGACTATATCATGATCGAGGGAGATCCAGAGAACGTAGATGCACAGTACAGAACTGAGTTTTCCGTAAAAGCATTGACTGATGCAGGACTTGAAGTGAACTGTTTAGATGATCAGGTTGGTAACTGGGATCAGGCTACTGCTCAGCAGTTAGTTGCTAACTCTTTAAGCCAACATGGCAAAGATGTTGAAGTTGTATTCTGTAACAATGATGCTATGGCACTTGGTGCTTTACAGTCTATTCAAGCAGCTGGACGTACTGTTGGTAAAGATATTTATCTTGTAGGTGTAGACGCTTTATCTGAAGCATTACAAGATGTTCTTGATGGAACAATCACAGGTACAGTATTTAACGATCACTTCTCACAGTCTCATGGTGCAGCAGATGCAGCTGTTAATTTCTTGAATAATAAACCAAATGAATACTATATTGGCTGTGATTATGTAAAAGTATCTAAGGACAACGCACAGAAGATTCTTGATATGGTTAAATAATCATTCTGTAGCAAGATATGTATTAAAAGGTGTGGGTGCTACTAATAGCATTCGCACCTTTTAAAGGTATAAAAAAACAAGCTCATTTAATTAAGTAAGGAGGCACAGAATGGCTGAGTATAAACTGGAGCTTAAAGGCGTTAGTAAAAGCTTTCCTGGCGTAAAAGCACTAGACAATGTAGAATTATCTCTTCGTCCCGGAACTATTCACGCACTGATGGGCGAGAACGGAGCCGGTAAGTCTACCTTGATGAAATGTCTCTTTGGTATCTACAAGATGGATGAAGGGACAATCATACTGGATGGTAGTGTCATTAATATTTCCAATCCAGATGATGCTATGAGACATGGCATTGCTATGGTACATCAGGAATTACAGCCAATCCCAGCAAGAAGTGTAGCAGAGAATCTATATTTAGGTAGGTTTCCTGTAAAGCGTTATGGTGTAATCAAGATGATTGACCATAAAAAGATGTATGAGGATACGGAGAAATGGTTAAAAGAAGTAAAGTTGGATTTTGATCCTAAGGCGCAACTTGGGACATTATCGATTGGACAGATGCAGTCTGTTGAAATCGTAAAAGCTGTTTCACAACAGGCAAAAGTTGTTATATTTGATGAACCAACATCATCACTTTCTGACAATGAAGTGGAAGCGCTATTTAAAATTATGAAGGATTTAAAAAGTAAGGGAGTTTCTATGATTTATATCTCCCATAAGATGGATGAGATAAAACGAATCGCAGATGATATTACAATTATGCGTGATGGTACATATGTTGGAACCTGGTCAGCAAGTGAATTGACAACAGAACAGATTATTGCAAAAATGGTTGGCCGTGAGCTTACTAATGTTTATCCAGTCAAGAACAATAAGCCAGGGGAAGTAATCATGGAAGTGAAACATTTATCTTCCATCAATAAAAAGTCTTTTCAGAATGTAAGTTTTAAGATACGTAAGGGTGAGATATTGGGTTTTGGTGGTTTGGTAGGAGCTCAGAGAACAGAATTGATGGAAGGTATTTTTGGTATTAGGGCAATTTCCTCTGGTGAGATTTACATCAATGGGAAACGAGTCAAAATCAAACATCCAGTGGATGCCATGAAAGCTGGAATTGGGCTGATTACAGAAGATCGTCGTGGAAATGGAATCTTTGGCTGTTTGTCAGTGAAAGATAATGTAGGAATATCGGTGCTAAATAAGCTACTAAGAGCAGGTTTTATTTTAAATCATAAGCAGATAAATTCTATTGTAGATAATAGTATTGAAATGTTAAGTATAAAGACTCCAAGTATGAAAGAACATATATCAAATCTATCTGGTGGAAATCAGCAAAAGGTTATTGTGTCCAGATGGCTTGCCAATGATCCAGATGTATTGATTATGGATGAGCCTACTCGTGGTATTGACGTAGGTGCAAAACATGAGATCTATGAAATCATAAATGACCTTGCAAGTAAGGGAAAGGCAATCATCATGGTTTCTTCAGAAATGTCAGAGCTTCTTGGAATGGCTGACAGAGTGTATGTTATGTGCAATGGTAAGCTTACTGGTGAGCTTAACCAGTCAGAAGATATGACGCAGGCAAACGTTATGAGTCTTGCTACACAATTCTGATAGAGAGTAGGCCTTAAAATAAAGGCAGATTATGCTCTGAGACTATAGCATGTTAAACATGCGGACAGGAGTGGGAAAATGGAAAAATTAAAAAAACTGAATATAAAAGATTTTTTTATAAACAATGGCGTAATTATTGTAATGTTTATTCTTGTTGTTTATACCGGATTTACGACAAGTAATTTCATTACTGGGAATAACTTGATCAATATACTTATGAATATGAGCTCACGTTTGGTAATTGCTCTTGGTATTGCCGGATGTGTTATCACAGCAGGTTGTGATCTGTCAGCAGGACGTATGATTGGTTTCGCGGCATGTATAGCTGGTACCTTGATGCAGAGAATGGATTATTCCCAGAAGTTCTTTCATAATATGCAACCATTGAATATATTTGCTGCCCTAATTATTGTTATGCTTATTTGTGCCTTGTTTGGTAGTATTACCGGATTATTTATTGCATATTTAAATGTTCCGCCATTTATTGCAACATTGGCAATGATGGAAATTGTATACGGAATTTCATTAATCTATACAAATGCAACCCCTCTTGGTGGATATACTAAATCTTATACAGAGATTGCAACAGGTACTTTCCTAGGGATTAGCTGGTTGATATGGATAGCCGCCATTGTTGCGATTATTACATGGTTCATCTTTAATATGACACGTCATGGTAAATACATGTATGCAATTGGTGGTAATCCACAGGCAGCGGCTGTAGCAGGTGTACCTGTGAAAAAGACATTGGTACTTATTTATGTAAAAGCAGCTGCTATGTATGGTTTAGCTGGTTTCATGCTTGGTGCAAAGGCTGGTGGAGCTTCTGTTAACTTAGGATATGGTTATGAGATGGAAGCGATTGCAGCATGTACTATTGGTGGTGTATCTGTAACAGGTGGACGTGGTAAAGTATCCTCTGCTATCATTGGTGTTGCAGTATTCGAACTATTAAAGGCAGCACTTCAGTACTTAGGTGTAAGTGCATACGCACAATATATTGCTATTGGTGTTGTAATATTTGTAGCTATCTCCCTTGATATCAGAAAGTATGTGGCAAGAAAATAGAAACTATATTTCACTGATAAGTGTACACAATAGTGGACGGATATCCATTTCGCCCACTATTGTGTATTTGTACCAATTAAAGTATAATATTAAGAAAAGAGGGAAAAAATGACATTCGAACAATTTGTAGAAATTGCAGCACTTCCGATGATGGGGGTGTGCATATTACTGTATTATGGAATACGCTTGCTTGTCGAAAAGAATATCTCTATTATAAATAAAAATAGTAGTTCTTTAGTAAAAGATGAAAAGGTGTATGCGAAGAAAGCAGGAGAACTGATTTTATTTCTTGCCTTTTCTATGGTATTAATGACAGCTTTGCTGTTTTGGAGTGTATATGCAGCGATTTTAATAATTGTAATACTTGTAATTATATTTGCAGTATTATGGTCTAGAATGAATAGGAAATATGGACGTTAGTTGTAGAATATAGATAGAAAATATAGTATGTATTGGAGAAATGAGGGCTTTTATGAATCATTATACAGTATTGCTTGTAGACGATGAAGAAGAAGTATTTCAAATCATGATAAAAAAACTTGAATGGGATAAAATGGGTTTCGATATAATAGGTTACGCTAGAAATGGTGTTGAAGCATTGGAAATGGCAGAATCCTTGCAACCGGATGTTGTTTTGACAGATATTAAGATGCCTTTTATGGATGGATTAACACTATGTAAAAAACTAAAGGAATTATATCAAAAAGTAAAGATAATCATTCTGTCAGGGTTTGATGAATTTGTATATGCCAAGGAGGCTATTAAACTTGAAGCAGAAGAATATTTATTAAAACCTATTAACGCAAATGAATTGAAAGAAGTTTTTGAACGAGTAAAAAAGAATTTGGATTATGAACTCGATGAAAAAAGAAACGTTGAAAAACTAAAAAATTATTACTTGGAAAGTCTTCCGGTATTACAGGAGAATTTTTATACGCTTTTAATTGAAGGTCGTATTCCTATAAAGCAAATTACTGATTATTTATTGAATTATCAAATTGAATTAAATGGACCAAACTATATTGTTACAGTATTGCATATTAGCAAAACAGATAAGTTAGAAGATTTACAGCCATTTTTATTGGTTGTTTCTGTGAAAAAATTAGCGGAGGAACAGCTAACAGAAAAATGGCATAGTAGAGTAGTTACATATCTTGGTGACATTATTATTATTAGCCAATTATCGGATAAAGAGCTGGTTACTGAATTTATAGATGACATGGATAAATTCTGTAAAGTGGCAAAGCGTTTGTGCAACGCTAAGTTGACAGCGGGAATAGGACATTGTTGTAATAAGATTGAAGATATATCAATCTCATATAAGGGGGCTCAAAATGCACTTTCATATCGTGTACTGTATGGAAATGTTAGAGCCATTAGTATTGAAGAGATTGATCCTCTGGAGAATGTAGATCTTCCATGGGAGGAACAATATATTAGCAAAATCTTTCGAAAAATAAAAACGGGAAATCGGCAGGAATTAAAATTAGCTGTACATGAGTGTATTAGTCAGTTTTCAGCGAAGGGAATATCACTGCAAAAATACCGTTTTTTCATTATGGAATTAATAGCGGAGTTGTTTCGGTTTGCCAATATAAACCAACTGCATATTGAATCAATCTTAGGAGAGTGTAAGGATGTATATGGACAAGTATTGCAGATGGAGTCTCCCCTAGAGTTAGAGGAGTGGCTTAATATCGCAGTAAATAAGGCACAGGATATTGTGATGCATGAACGACAGGACACCACTAAATCATTTATAGCAAAGGGAATCATATTTGTAAAAGAACACTATGCTGATCAGAATCTGACTGTAGAGACAATATGTAAGAAATTAGGTGTTAGTGCTTCTTATTTTTCAGTAGTATTTAAAAAAGAGACAGGAAAAACATTTATTAATTATTTGACAGACTATCGCATGGATAAGGCAATAGATTTACTCTTAAATAATGATGAAAAGACCTATATTATAGCAAATAAAGTTGGCTATGCCGATCCAAACTATTTCAGTTATGTGTTTAAAAAACAGTTTGGAGTGTCACCGTCAAAATATAAGTTGCACATTACAAGTTAGATCAAGTTACGTTACTCAAGCAGTTTCTATATAGAAAGGTATCCATGAATAAATTAAAACGCTTTTTAAAAAGTACAATTACATATTTATATAAACATACGAGAGCAAACAGTATTCAGGTTACAATATCAATCTCTTTTACTATCGTATCAGTTTGTAGTATGTGTTTTTTAGGAATCACTCTTTACGAGCAATTCGTCAAACGAGCAGAGGACTTAACTAAGGAAAGTTCGGAACAGCTATTGAATCAGACGGCCATTAATCTTGAGGATTATATGCGTAATATGCGTCGTATATCGGATACGATGTATTATAGCGTTATTAAGGATACCAATCTTGCAACCAGTAGTTTGGTGAAAGAAATGAATCTTTTATATGAAGCCAATAAAGATAAATTGATTAGCATTGCCTGTTATACCAGACAGGGGGAGTTGGTTGCAGCAACCCCTAACGCAACAGAGAAAAGGAGTATAAATATAGTCAATCAACAGTGGTTTTTAAATGCTGTGGATCAAATGGAGAATCTTCATTTTTCTACACCCCATGTTCAAAACCTATTTGATGATACAAGTTTTCGTTACTATTGGGTGGTTTCTTTAAGCAGGGCAGTAGAGCTAACAAAGAGTGGAAATTCTACTCTGGGGGTACTTCTTGTTGATATGAATTATAGTAGCATTGAGCAAATCTTAGAAAAAGCAAATTCGGATAATGTTACGGAATATCTTTACCTTATGGATAGCAATGGAGAGATCATTTATCATCCAAAGCAACAATTGATTAATTCTGGTATATATAGTGAAAATAACTTGGAGACTGTACATTATGAGGATGGCAATCGTGAGGATGTGTATGATGGAGCAAGGAGATTAATTACTGTTAAAACTATTAGTTATACTGGATGGAAAATCATAAGTGTAGTTCCGATGAGTTCCTTCTATATGGGATTATCCGGGACTAGGTATTTTATGATTATGTTAATTATGCTTTCTTTACTTGCAGTAATTATCTTGAATCTACTTGTATCAGCGCAGATTGCAAAGCCATTACGAAGATTAAATAATTCTGTAAAAGAGTGGGAAGCTGGGAATCTCAATCCTTCTATTTATGTGGGTGGCTCCTTAGAAGTAGAACATTTGGGTAGAACTCTTCGTTCCACAGTAGAGCAAATACGACAGTTAATGAGCGATTTCTTAACAGAGCAGGAAGAAAAGCGTAAGAGTGAACTAGATGCGTTACAGTCACAGATTAATCCACACTTTCTGTATAATACGTTGGATTCTATAGTATGGATGATTGAAGGGGAACGGTATAATGATGCGGTATATATGGTTACGCAGTTGGCAAGCTTGTTTCGTGTGAGTCTAAGTAGAGGAAAGATGATTATCAGTCTAGAGGATGAAATCAAGCATGCTAAGAATTATATGAATATTCAAAAAGTGCGGTATAAGAACGTATTTACGTTTGATTTTAATATTGAACCTGAAATCTTGCAGTGTTGTACGGTAAAATTAGTACTTCAGCCGTTACTTGAGAATGCCATTTATTATGGGGTGGAATATATGTATGGCGAGGGCGAAATTCATGTTCATGGATATCGTAGGGAAAAGGATGTATATATAGAAGTATGTGACAATGGAATTGGGATACCACCAGAAAACTTGAAATACTTACTGGAGCCCAACAACAAGTTAAGAAAACATGGCTCCGGAGTAGGGCTTTTAAACGTACATAATAGAATTCAATTATGCTTTGGTCAGTGTTTTGGATTAGAGATAGAAAGTTGGCCGGATGAGGGTACGACTGTCAGAATACATATACCTTTTATTGAGTATTCTGCCCAGAATCAAGAGCAACTTGACTCTAGGAAAATACTGAATAGAGAGGAAGGAGCACATGAGAAGGAGTAGATTATATTTTGGCCTAATAATAGTTTTAATAGTGCTAATTATCACTTATACAACCATAGGAATGCTAGATGTGGTTAGTGATGAAGAGTTGTATCAAGTATCTGTAATTGTAAGTAATAGTGGCAGTGACAGATGGATAACATTTAAAGAAGGGCTGGATCAAGGGGCAGAAGATAATAATATAAAGTTAAATATAGTTTCTACAAGTACATTTACCAGTATTGAAGAACAGAATGGAGTAATCGCTCGTGAAATTAAAAATGGCGCAAATGGAATTGTACTAGCATCAAGTTTTAGTACCAATGTGGGTCAGACATTAGAAAAATTATTGTCAGGAGTGGCTTTAGTACTAGTAGAAACAGATATAACGCCTAATAATCTATATACAACCATAGAGCCTAATAACTATGAGATAGGAGACACTATTGCTCAAGCAATCCAAGAGGATAATCATCATGAATTAAGTAATGTCAAGATAGGAGTATTAAGTGGTAATCAAAATAAGCTATCAATGCAACAACGGTTGTTAGGTTTTCAAAAAGCCATGAACCAAAGTGGCGCTCAGATCTTGTGGGAGATTCAGGATACTGGTGATGGTATGATGCAGATACTGAAGGAAAAACAAAAGAACCAACCGGTAGATGTTCTTGTTGCACTGGATAACAATGAGATAGAGATAACATTGGATTTTATGGAGATGGATAAGAGTTGTAAATTCAAAGTATACGGAGAAGGTTGTTCTGAAAAGGCGGTTTACTATTTGGACAAAGGCTATATTCAAGCATTAAATGTACCAAACGAATTTAATATGGGATATCAGAGCATGGTAGTGGTGGCAGATTTAATTAAGAATAATATAGCTAGGGTAGAGAATCGGAGAATTGAGTCCTTAATGGTAAATAAGGATAATTTATATGATGACAAGAATCAAAGGTTATTATTTCCAATTGTACAATAGAGAAGATATTATCAGTGAAAAGCCGTAAGGGGGGCGTGATTAATGACAAGAAAAATTTGTTGTCTTCTATTGGTTACCATTTTATTTATGAATATACTATTAGGCTGTAGTAAACAGCAAGTGACTAAGAAGACTAAAAGTATTAAAATAGGCGTTACCTTGTATAATCAATATGATACGTTCATATCAGAATTAATCACTGATTTTAAAACATATGCTTCTGAAAAAGAGGAGGAGACGGATATGGCAATAAACATAGAAATATATAATGCCTCGGATAGCCAGTCCACTCAAAATAGTCAGGTAGAAAGCATGATGAATAGCGGATGTGATGTCATATGTGTCAATCTAGTAGATAGAACAGAACCAACTACGATTATTGATTTAGCTGAAAGAAATAATACTCCAATTATCTTTTTCAATCGAGAACTAGTAAAAGAAGATTTGGAAAGATGGGACAAAATTTACTATGTGGGTGCACAGGCGTTTGAATCAGGAATATTGGAAGGAGAGCTAGTGGTTGATGCCTTTAAGCAAAATGCATCCCTAGATAAAAATAAAGATGGGATATGTCAATACATTGTACTGGAAGGTGAAGCAGGTCATCAGGATTCTATTGTAAGAACAGAGTATTCTGTAAGAACCATTATGGAAGGCGGATTGGAAATTGAAAAATTGGGCTATGCTATAGCGAACTGGAATAGAGCGCAGGCAAAGACACAGATGGATCAGCTTTTTCAACGATATGGAAGTGATATTGAACTTATTCTAGCTAATAATGATGATATGGCACTAGGGGCTATCGATGCTCTTAAGGCAGATAGTATTCCTAAAGAGGACTGGCCGGCCATTGTAGGAATTGATGGGACTGACGTGGGGCTGGATGCAGTAAAGAGCGGTGAAATGATAGGTACTGTCTATAATGACAAAGAGGGACAGGCAATGGCAATGTTAAATTTGGCTTATACAATATCAACAAATGGGGATTTTGATGGGCTTTCGTTGGAAGCTGGCAAATATAAAAGACTTGCTTATTATAAGGTTACAATGAAAGACGTAGATACATATAAGAATAGATGTAAACCGTAATTAAAATTGTAAATAAACTGTAAGGATTCACTTATTTACAAAGACTTCATTTTTTAATATAGTTATATAGAAGGGAATGAGCTAACTCTTAGAATTAAAGAAGTGAGAGGTGATGAGAATGAATATTGGTTTGTTTACAGATACATATTATCCTGAAGTAAATGGTGTTGCAAATTCTGTATATACATTAAAGACAGAACTAGAGAACCAGGGACATAATGTATATGTATTTACCACAACCACTCCAGGTGCACCTAAGCATGAATATAATGTATTTCGAATGCACAGTATGCCATTTGTTTTTATGAAAGAACGTCGTGTGGGAATGGTATATCAACGTAAGCTTGCTGCATTAATCCGTAAGCTGAACTTGGATATTATTCATACCCATACAGAGTTTTCGCTTAGAGTTTTTGCTCTTATTATGGCAAAGGAATTGAACATACCTCTTGTGCATACTTACCATACTATATATGAGGATTATACTCATTACTTTGCCCCAATTGCTATATTGAACAATCGAGCAAAGGCTTTTGCTAGATTTTATACAAGAAAGTGTTGTAACTTTGTAGAGGAAGTGATTGTACCTACTGAAAAGGTAGAAGATTTACTTACAAGTTATAAGGTTATACGTAATATAAATGTAATTCCTACGGGAATTGATTTGAAGAAGTTTTATAAAGGGAATTTTACAGAGGAACAGATACTTGAAGTGCGGAAGAGATTCCATATTACTCCGGAGCAAAAGGTTATTCTTTATCTTGGTCGCGTATCACCAGAGAAGAATATTGGTGAATTATTAAAGGCTATGCCAAAGTATATGAAAGAACATAGTGATGTTCGTTTTGTAGTGGTAGGGGCTGGACCAGATTTGGACAATCTAAAGAAATTGGCACAGGAGCTGAAACTTAGTAATTCTGTTGTTTTTGCAGGACAGCAGCCTTGGGATGAGATTGCTCTTTATTATCAACTCGGAGATGTGTTTGTAAGTGCTAGCCAGAGTGAAACCCAAGGGTTGACTTATTTTGAAGCTATGGCAGCAGGACTCCCTGTTGTTGCTAAAAAGGATCCTTGTTTAAATGAGATTTTAAGAGATGGTTATAATGGGTATGCTTTTGATACACAAGATGAATTCTTAGAGGGGTTAGATAAGGTGTTGTATGGTACGGAAGGAATTCCTTATGGTCGTAATTCTGAACTGGTTATGAAACCTTATTCTACAGAAGAATTTGCCAGAAATGTAGAAAAAGTATATCAAAAGGTTGTAACTGGTAAAGTGGTACCTGTAGAGGCATAGAGGAAGCGGGAGGATAAAGGTTGATAAAAAATAAGGGGAATTGCGTAGATAAAAGAGGTAAAAGAATGAATGTAACTTCACTCATACTGCTACTGTTAGGGTTAGGATCACTTGTGTATTTTGTTATATGTTTTTCTTATGCAGGATTAAGTGCTTCCTTTACTATTGTATGGGGGATGGTTGGAGCGGTTAGTATTGTATCTGGAATAATACTTAGAATACTATGGTTACGTGGTTTTATCTGGCCAACTTGGATTAGAGTAACAATATTGGTCGTTGTAACCCTTGGCATAGCTATCTTTCTCTTCGCAGAATCTGTTATTGTTTATTACAGCAACCAGGATGCTCCAAATGAGGTAGAGTATGTCATAGTATTAGGGGCTAGAGTAAATGGAACACGTATTACTGGTTCTTTATGGAGAAGGCTTAATACTGCTGCAGATTATTTAAGTGAGGAGCAAAACAGAGATGTCAAGGTAATTGTGTCTGGTGGACAGGGGCCCGGAGAGGATATTTCGGAAGCCCAGGCTATGCACGACTACTTAGTAGAGAAAGGTATTGAGAAATCCCGGATTATTATGGAGGATAAATCTACGAATACCTATGAAAATATTGAGTTCTCTAGAAAAATAATAAATAATGATAATGCCAAGGTTGCCATTGTAACCAATGGTTTTCATATTTATAGGGCTACGTCTATGGCTAAAAAGCAAGGAATGACGGAAGTTTATGGGCTGTCTGCCTCCTCTGATCCTATTATGAGGTTTAGTTATTATGTAAGAGAGGGATTTGCAGTCATTGCTTACAAGCTGAAAGGTAGTATGTAAAAGTTTTTATGAAATGATATTAGGTGAGAAGTAAAATGAGTGAAAGAAGTAAGAAGGCTGTAGAGCTATTTAAGGAAGGCTACAATTGTAGCCAAGCAGTATTTGTAACATTTGCAGATTTGTATGGCATGGATAGGGAGATGGCACTTAGAGTAAGTAGTTCCTTTGGAGGTGGCATGGGCCGTATGAGAGAGGTCTGTGGAGCTGTATCCGGAATGTTTATGGTAGTGGGTATGGAAACTGGTACCATTGAGGGGAAGGATAGCCAAGGGAAGCAGTACAACTATCAAGTGGTGCAACAACTTGCAGAGCAGTTTAGACAGAAAAATGGCTCCATAATTTGTCGTGAGCTTCTAGGACTGTCTAGTGGTCCACAAACCGAAACTAAGCCTGAGGAAAGGACAGAAGAATACTATAAGAAACGTCCTTGTGTCGAGCTAGTAGAGGACGCTGTGCTTATAGTAGAGGAGTTCCTCGAAAGTAGACAAAAAAATAAGTATTAACTACCAATGGAAACATTCTTGACAAATTCAAATAGAATGCTATAATCACAAATATATAACACGTTGAAGAGAAGAGTAAAATGTGAAAGATTACAGAGAGAGATACATTAGCTGGAAGTGTCTTATTTGGAAGCATTTGAAAACTAACTCTGAGTGGCCTTAATCCGGTCCGGTGATTCCGTTATCGTCACAATGAAGTGGGTAGTGATACCAATGAGGGTGGAACCGCGAGAATAGTGCTCGTCCCTTTCAATCTTTAATACGGATTGAAAGTGGCGGGCTTTTTTGTATTATTATCAATCTGTATAAGAAAAATAAAACTGTAAAACATGGTAATTGAAAGGAGTTTAGTTATGATTATTACATTAAAAGATGGTTCAACAAAGCAATACAATGAGCCAATGTCCGTAATTGACATTGCAAATGACATCAGTGAAGGACTTGCTAGAATGGCATGCGCTGGAGAATTGGATGGGAAGGTAGTGGATCTTAGAACGATTGTGGATAAAGATTGTGAGCTTAATATCTTAACCTTCAATGATGAAAAAGGAAAGGCCGCTTATCGTCATACCACTAGCCATGTACTTGCACAAGCTGTAAAACGCTTGTATCCTCATGCAAAGTTAGCGATTGGACCATCTATCGATACTGGTTTTTACTATGATTTCGACTGTGAGCCTTTTGATAGAGCGGCACTTGATAAAATAGAAGCAGAGATGAAGAAAATCATCAAAGAGGGAGATAACTTAGAACGTTTCACCTTGCCTCGTGAAGAAGCCATTGCATTTATGAAAGAGAGAGGCGAAGACTATAAGGTGGAATTGATTCAAGATCTTCCTGAAGGAGAAATTATCAGCTTCTATAAGCAAGGTGATTTTGTAGACTTATGTGCAGGTCCTCACTTAATGAGTACAAAACCAATTAAAGCATTCAAATTAATCTCCGCATCTGGTGCTTACTGGAGAGGTAGCGAGAAAAATAAGATGCTTGCTCGTGTCTATGGTACTTCTTTTACAAAGAAGGCGGAACTTGATGAGTATTTACAACACTTAGAAGATATTAAGAAACGTGACCATAATAAGTTAGGTCGTGAAATGGAACTGTTTGCTACAGTTGATGTTATCGGACAAGGACTTCCGCTTCTTATGCCAAAGGGTGCAGCTATGATTCAGACATTACAACGTTGGGTTGAGGATGAGGAAGAAAGACGTGGCTACATGAGAACTAAAACTCCTTTAATGGCAAAGAAGGATTTATATGTCATTTCTGACCATTGGGGTCATTATAAAGAAGGTATGTTTGTACTTGGAGATGAAGAAAATGAGGATTCTGAAGTATTTGCTCTTCGTCCTATGACATGTCCATTCCAGTATTATGTATACAAACAAAGCCAAAAGAGTTATCGTGATCTTCCTTGTCGATATGGTGAGACTTCTACCTTATTTAGAAACGAAGATTCTGGGGAAATGCATGGTTTAACAAGAGTGCGTCAGTTTACAATTTCTGAAGGTCACTTAATAGTTACACCAGAACAGGTTGAGGAAGAGTTTGCAGGATGTCTAGATCTTGCTAGATATTGTCTCACTACGTTAGGCTTAGAGGAGGATGTAACTTATCGTCTTTCTAAATGGGATCCTAACAACAAGGAGAAATATCTTGGAGATGAAGAACACTGGAACAGAGTACAAGATAAAATGCGTGAAATCCTAGATCATCTAGGTGTACAATATACGGAAGCAGAAGGAGAAGCTGCTTTTTATGGTCCTAAGCTTGATATTCAGGCAAAGAACGTATATGGTAAGGAAGATACCATGATTACCATTCAGTTAGATTTTGCTCTTGCAGACAGATTCGATATGTTCTATATCGATGCCAACGGAGAGAAAAAACGTCCATTTATCATTCATAGAACAAGTATGGGTTGCTATGAGAGAACACTTGCTTGGTTAATTGAAAAGTATGCTGGTCTATTCCCAACTTGGTTATGCCCAGAACAGGTACGTGTGCTTCCTATTTCTGAAAAATATCATGATTATGCAGAAAAAGTATTAGCAACACTTAGAGAGAATGGCATCAAAGCCACTGTAGATAGTCGTGCAGAAAAGATTGGTTATAAGATACGTGAAACTCGTCTTGATCGTGTACCATATATGCTTGTGATAGGTCAAAACGAAGAAGAAAATAACGTTGTTTCTGTAAGAAGTCGTTACCTTGGTGATGAAGGCCAAAAGAGTCTAGATGATTTTGTAGACGCTATCTGTAAGGAAATTCGAACAAAAGAAATTCGGAAAATTGAGGTTCAAGAAAATAAATAATATATCTTGACAGTATAGAACATCTGTGCTAAAATGTGACTGTTGTAGATTGATGAGTCTACAAGGAGAACAAAGTAGAGTATCCACTCTCACCTTAGCACAAGATGTGACTTGGGTTTATATTCAAGACGTTAATAGAAGCAGAATGCTTTTATTAGTATAGAACTTGGCGTGGATAACTTTGTTATCCACGTTTTTTGTGTTAACAGCGAGCCAAGCACGTAGTGCTTGTTATCACAAAAGAGGAAGCATCAGATGCTTGCATCTGTATGCAAATCCTTATGTGATAGTCAAATACGTAGTATTTGGCGAGCGTCCATCAACGATCGACGAAGTCGAGAGGTGGAGCGTCCATTAACAATCGACGAAGTCGAGAGGTGGAGCGCTGGTTAACCAGCAAAGTATGTTGTCCAAGAATTGATTTATTAACCCATATGGAGGTGCAGTACAATTAGCGATTTAATGATTAATGAGCAGATCAGAGACCGTGAGATTCGTCTTATTGGTGAAGACGGTGAACAATTAGGAGTTATGCCTACAAAGGATGCTATGAAACTAGCAAAGGAAGCGAATCTCGACTTAGTGAAGATTTCTCCAAATGCAAAACCACCTGTTTGTAAGATTATCGATTATGGTAAGTTTAGATATGAGCAGGCTCGTAAGGAGAAGGAAGCAAAGAAAAAGCAGAAGATTACCGATGTAAAAGTTCTTCGTTTGTCACCTAATATTGATCAGAATGACCTTAATACCAAGGCTAATCAAGCTAGAAAGTTTATCACTAAAGGTGATAAAGTAAAAGTGGAACTTCGTTTCCGTGGTAGAGAGATGGCTCATATGGGTATTGGTAAACAAATTTTGGATACCTTTTATTCACAGCTTGAGGACATTGCTTTGGTTGAAAAACCTGCAAAACTTGAAGGTAGAACTATGATAATGGTTCTTTCTGAGAAAAAACAATAATTAAGAACTAACACTATTATTGATGATATTATTATCAAGGAGGAAAAGACATGCCAAAAATTAAGACAAGCAGAGCTGCTGCAAAACGTTTCAAAAAGACAGGTACTGGAAAATTAAAAAGAATGAAGGCTTACAAGAGCCATATCTTAACTAAGAAATCTGCTAAGAGAAAGAGAAATCTTAGAAAATCTACTACTGTTGATGCAACTAACATTAAGAATATGAAAAAGATTTTACCTTATCTATAAGATTAAGCAAGGAGGGAAAAAGAGATGGCAAGAATTAAAGGCGGAATGAACGCTAAAAAGAGACATAAAAGAGTATTAAAGCTAGCTAAAGGTTATAGAGGAGCTAGATCTAAACAATATAGAGTAGCAAAACAATCTGTAATGAGAGCATTAACTTCTCAATTTGCAGGTAGAAAGCAAAAGAAGAGAGATTTCAGAACATTATGGATCGCTCGTATCAATGCTGGTGCTAGAATGAATGGTTTATCTTACAGCAAATTCATGTATGGTTTAAAATTAGCTGAAGTTGAAGTTAACAGAAAAATGTTATCTGAGATGGCTATTAACGATCCAGCTGGATTTACTGCTTTAGTAGAGATTGCAAAAGCTAAATTAGCTTAGTATATATAAAAATAGTAAGATACTTCCTTTGAGGTTGCTAATTTGAGAGTTACAATATAATGTGAATTTTTATTGAGGCCTTTAAGAAAAATATAAGTATAGACCGTACGAAAGGGTAAACCCTTCTGTACGGTCTTTTTTTGTACATAATAATCGGATATTAAATCTATGAGAAAACATACTATAAGTATCATGTTTTTCCTGTTTAGATCCATATAACACTACGAGTATATCTCTTAAGCATTAATTTAAAGCATTTTCATTTTCTCCATAAAGTCATTAATCTATCTGAAAGTAGTTAATTACACTATTTTTAGACATACTTGACAAGTGAACGTCTTTGAGATAAGCTTTTGATTAAACTAGTCGTCACTATAGTTAGTGCTGTTTAATGGTGATTGTTTCATATCTAGTACCATAACTTGTAGTATGAAAATATTCCTTGAGTTATGTGGTCCATTTCTATCAGAGTTATTTTATCGTACGGATAACTTTTTCTTTATTTATATCCAATAGATTTGTCATCATTTAGAAACCTAGTATAAAATTTATATATTAGTAACCCAAATTATAGAAGGGAGATAGAATATGAAACGCATAATTATATATTTTTCAGTTATAATTGCTCTACTAGTTGGGGCTATATGTCTTGTGTTTTATAATCCTAAAGTAGAATATAATGAAGACATAAAACGATATGTTTGTGTTATGAATGAGGGCGGGAGCTATTGGACGGAAGTTTTAGCCGGAATAGAAGAAGCCGATAAGGAGATGGGAACCTATACAAAAAAAATATCGTTTCCAAGGTTTGATGTTGAAGAACAGATTAATCAGCTTGACAAGATAGATTACTTGCAAGTAGATGGTGTTATTACGGTTGGTGAACCTTTTTCTGAAAAGCTGAATCAGAAAATCGAATCTATTGTGGAGCGTGGAATTCCAGTAGTATTAATAGATACAGATTCAGATAAGAGTAAGAGAACATGTTATATTGGAAGCAATAATTATCAAGTAGGATTAATGGCTGCACAAAAAATGGAGCAAATAACTGGAGGAAATGCACAGATACTTGTTTTGGTTTCGGAGCTAATGTCTGCAAATCAACAGGAGCGTTATAATGGTTTCTACGAGGGCATAATGAAATATGCTGGTATGCAAATCGTGACTGTGCAGGAGTGTAAAGCAGACAAAGCCACTGCAATAAAGAATATAAAAAGTACACTTGAACAGCATGGTTCAATTAATGCAGTTTTTTGTGCAGAGTCTTCTAGCTCTAGTCCGATAGGGTCTTTGCTGGAAAGTGAGTATGACAAATATAAAGATATTAAAGTTATAGGATTTGATGCTGCTAAGTCGACCCTTAGATACGTGGAGGAGGGCTTGTTTCAATGCACCATTAAGCAGAATGCTTTTAAGATTGGCCAAGAGGCAGTTAGTTATTTAAATAACTATAAAGAAAATCAAGAGGAAAGCAAGCGGGAGATATACATAGATGTTGAATTTATCACGAAAAGCGATGAAAACTAATACAACAAAAAAACGGTTAACTATCTTTTTGGTATCAGTTATGGGAACTGTTGCTCTGTTATGTGCCTTTTCTTTATTTTGTTTTGAATATATAAATTATAAATATCAAAGAACAGCAGATAAGGTGACTACTTTTAATGAATACTATCATAATTTAAATCTGGTAATGGATTTAGAGAGACAATATTTTAAACATGAAGGAAAAGATGATTACATAAATATCCTTGAGTATTTAGATAAGTTAGACTGTCTTTTAAATGAACTTCGTGATGATGTAAATGATGTTGGTTGTTTAAATGAGATTCAAGATATTACCGAAATGACAGAATCATATAAACTAGCAGTAAATGATGTAGCAAATAGTATAGATAATTATCATAGAAGTAGTGATGATTTTGATATAGTTAATGATAATTTTGAAAAGGTAGAACATATATATCTGATTATAAAGCAGGAATATAATAACGCAAATAAAATTTTTCTTGATTATGTTAATTCTGAATACGAAAGACTAGACTTTAATAAGACGATAGTCTTATTATTTATATTAATATTTTTTTTGGGTGCTTGTAAATTTTTATATTCTGAAGTAAAAAATATCTATCGTTCTATAGTTAATCCGATTCAATCATTAATAAATGCAGCAGAAGGAATCAGAAAAGTTGATTTATATAAATCAGATATAAATAAGTCGGTTGTTGATCACAATATTAATGTATTAATGGATGTATTCAATAATATGGTTGATCAATTAGAATCAAAAATTGTAACTTTGCAAGAAAAAGTAATTATAGAAAAAGAGTTAGAAGAGAGTAGATTCAAAGAATTACAAATGCAGATTAATCCACATTTTATGTTTAATACTTTAAACATGCTTGTTGGAACAGCGTATTTAGAAAATGCAGACAAAACAGCGCATTTATTAAATGTAACAGCAAAAATGTTTCGATATAGCTTGGATTTTTCAGGAAGGTCAGTGTCACTGTACAAGGAAATTGAGGCACTCGGAAATTATATTTATATTTTAGAACAGAGGTTTGGAGATAGAATTACGTTCATTTTTGAACTAGATGAACGATTTCATGGAATTAAAATACCATCCTTAATACTACAACCATTGGTTGAAAACTCAATTATCCATGGTATCAATATGATGACCCATGGTGCGATAATATGGATTAGAACGATTTATAAGGAAGACGAGAAAAAAGGTTATATCATTGTTGAGGATAATGGTAGCGGTATAGAAGAAAATAAATTATCCCAGGTTATCAATGATATGCAGCAAACAAAGCAAAATACCGGAAAAATTGGACTTGGTAATGTCTATATGAGACTAAAAATACATTTTAGTAACCAAGTTACGATGGATATATATAGCAAAGAAGCAAAAGGTACAAAAGTTAGCATTTCAATAAATTATCAGAAAGGAGAAGAGATGGATGTATAAAATTTTAATTGCAGATGATGAACCAATAGAATGTAGAGCATTAGAACATAAAATTAATAAATATTTCGATAACTTACAACTTATTGACAGTGTTTATAATGGTATTGAATTACTGAATAAAGTAGAGCAATATCATCCCGATATTTTGATTGTTGATATTAATATGCCGGGACTATCGGGAGTAGAAGTTATTGAGATTCTAAAAATCAAAAAAATTAATTGTAAAATTATAATACATACGGCATATAGTGATTTCATGTATGCAAAGAAGGCGCTACAATTGGGGGCTGATGATTATTTATTAAAACCTGAAACAGATGAAATAATCCGAAACTCCATTTCTAATATATGCAAGAAACTGGATGAAGAGAAAATATGCAAAATGCAAATAGAAGAGAAACAAGAAGTATTCATGAATTTCCAAGATATTGTAGTGGAAAAATGGCTATTATCATTATTTTTAGAACAGCCAGACTCTGTATGCTATCGTTTGATCTTAAGTAGTTGTAAAGAATTAGAACATGGTGGTTTTTTTACGGCATGGAGAATGATATCTACAGACTTAGAACCAGAATTAGATTGGAATGAAGTGCAGAAAATCATAATCAACTACTTGAAAAAATTCAGTATATGTGTTCATATGACTTATAAAGAAGTATTGTATATTTTTATTATTCCAGGAATAAAAGAGGACTATAAAGCCTGGTTTTCAGAAATTGCATCATATATTTATAAAGAATTAGGGAAAAAAAGTATACAAGTGGCTACAGGGATTAGTCTTTGGAAAAATGGAGAGGAAATGTATGTTCAGGGTATTCAGGAAGCTAGGATAACACTGCAGAATTTGAATAAAGGGATTATGTCATTTTTTCATTATGGAAAACAGAAAAAAGAAACTAAAAAAATACTATTGGACAAGGTTGTTGAATCTGCATTTTTACTTTTGGAGGGGAAAGAAGACGTATGTCTTAATAATATTATAGAAAATATACATAATAATGTTGAAAATGATATTTTAGATAAAGATAAAGAAGTAGAACTAAAGGTCGAAGGACTCATATATTTACATAGTGTACAATCTGAATTATATAAATTATCTGCGAAAACTGATAAAAATGAATTAAATATGTGGAAGAAGTTTAGAGATATTAGTAATATAATGGAACTAGAAGAGTGGATAAAAGAAGGGATAAGATATTGTTATAATTTAGTACATAATAAAGATGTAACGGAAAATATATACATTTCAAAAGCTAATTTATATATTCAAAGTAATTATAATATAGATATTTCACTTGAAGAAGTTTCTGAAGCAGTTGGCATCAGCTCTTTTTATTTGAGTCGTTTGCTAAAGCAAGAAAAAAATACTACTTTTACGGAAATTGTAACTAACTTACGTATATGGAGATCAATTCTCTTAATGAAGGAAAGTAACAAAGCTATTAAAGAAATAGCAATTGAAGTTGGTTATCCAAACATTACATATTTTTATAAGGTATTTAGAAAAACTACAGGAATGTCAGTAGGAACAATGCGCCAGTTTCTGATAGAAATGTAAAACTAAAATATGGCCTAAGCATTCATATAGATACATAATTAAATATATTTTGTTCATTAAATAGGGGCAGTGTCCATTAGATCTTTTATGGGCACTGCCCCTATTTAATTTCTATTTTCTAATAGATTAATAATCAGATAATTTATCATTGTATCTTAGTTATCTGATACATACTATAAATATTATTTGTTATAGCAAGATAAGATAAGTTCTAAAAATAATACATATTAAAATGTCAAGTTTGGATAAAAAAGAGCAAGGTAGATGAATAGGACCTTTAGTTTCTGAATGGTATACTGATTAAGATAATAATAACACATTCTCTTAAGAAGGAGGTTTTACTATAAATTAAACTCAGGTGAAGAGATAATGCTACTAATATACTTGTAAGGATGTTTAAAGAATTGATAAGAATCTTTGCTTCTATTGTTTCTTTTAACACACAATGATATGCACGATAATTATGTACCATATAAAACTAATAATAAACTTGTAGTTAATATTAGTACATTGTTTATGTATTTACATACATGAGTACAAGGTCTACTTAATTATCTCGACATATCTTATCTATGGGTATTATTTAAATTAAAAACAATAGTAAATCTGATAAGTAAAAGTGTAAAAGAATTGCCCCCCAATTTAGGCGTATGGCTTTGTTTGGCCAACGCCTATGTAATAAATAAAAAGGAGATGATTTGTATGATTTATTATCTAAAAAGAAAATTGCGCATATCAAGAATTGTATCCCTATTGATGGCAATTTGTATGGTAATGACGAGTATTCCATTTACATCGACTACTACGGCATCTGCTACAACAAAAGAAGCTATAGGTACAGGTCTTAAAGTTGGTGCAAGCACCAAGGATATCACACCAACCAATGATATGCTTCCTATTCACGCAGGAAATGCTAGAATGGGATTACGTTTGGTAGGAGTCATAGACGAACTTCATGTGCGTGTTATTGCACTTCAGCACCAAGGTGAGCCTGTCTCTCTTATAGTAAGTTTTGAAACAGGTAAGGTGCCATATGCGCCAGACTTTATTAAATTTATGAGTGATGCAACAGGTGTTGCAGAGGAAAATATTTTTATGACTGCAACTCATGCTCATGCTGCTCCTGAAATTACTGCTTCAAATTGGCAAACAGCAATGGATGCTTTTAATACTACCACTGGTAAGAATGAGGGTAGATTCGAGAATCTACGCAAGTGGGGATTTATGGTTAAAGACCAGATGATTGCAGCTGCTAAGGAAGCCATGGCTAATATGGTTGAAGCAGAAGTCGGTATCAGTGAGACTAAAAGTTATATCAATGTTAATCGTACTACAAAATATGTAAACACCCAAACGGGTGCTGTCACATATGCCGAAGGATATAATGCTGAAGGACCTTCTGATAAAACCCTCACAACAATCGAGTTCCGAAGAAGAGATACCCACAAGCAAATAGCCTTTATTGTACATTATGCTATGCATAATACAGCACTGTATGGTAATCAGTACTTTCTTCCAGAATATGCTTCCGTAAACGGATTTAGCGAGGACGACTTGAAGAGAGATGATACACTACTTGATAGTGCGTCAATAAAGAATAATTCCGTTGGTATTCATCCTGATGTTGCTGGTCTAGTTTCTAGTTATTTAGAGAGTGAATATCAAGGTTCAGTAGCACTTTGGATTAGTGGTGCTGCAGGTAATCAAAACCCAATTTTTAGAAATGTTATGTATTATGCCGATCCGGCAACAGGAATGAAAACTGAGTATGTAATACCAGGTGGAGATATTAAAGGTGTTGAAAATCTTGCTGGAATTCAGTATGCAGATGTGAAGAGAGCGCTGGGTTCAATCACTGAATATACATCTGAAACACCAATTACACATTCATGGGGTGGAACAGAGCTGCCTAACAAGACAGAAGGTGGTGCCCCTATTAATATGTATGAGAACATCATGCGTATAGGCGATATCACTTTAGCAGGTTTCTCTGGTGAGTTATATAATGGTATCGGTGTTGCTATGAAAGAGGGATCTATTTCTAAACATACACTAGTTATAAACCATTGTTGGTCTCATGCAGAAGAAGCGACAGGATACTATCCTGATGATTTGACACTTCAAACGGGAAGTGATAAAAACGCAAACTATAAAACTGGAACGATTAATTCAGCTATGACTAAATTGATGAATCAGTTGATATTAAATGCTGAACCCAAATGGACATATGCTGAAGACGGTACAGCAACCAATATAGAAAGCGGCAAACTAGTGATAGTTGGTCTTGATGGAATTGCCGGAACGGACGATGACAACCGTGTAGTTAATCCGGCAGGAAAAACACTGTTACAGGATGTGAAAGTTAAATTTAATAATGAGGGGAACCCTTATGTGCTTCTTGGTAATGGGTTTAAACTCTACGGAGGTAAAGACGGCAAAATCGGTACAGGGGATGACCTTGTTAAGGACTTCGGTAGTTATGCACAAACCGATGCTACTGGTGTAACGAAAGAGCCAATTAGCTGGCGTTTGCTAGATATAAAGGAGGATGGCAAAACTGCAGTATTAATTGCATCTCAAGCTTTGGATGCAGCATATTTTAACTTAGCCGATAACAAGAGCAAGAATGACTGGGAAACTAGTAATCTACGTTCTTGGTTGAATAGTCGTGGAGGTAAGGCAGTACGAAATACCTTCAGTAGTGAGGCGGATCCAGGTTTTTATGATACTGCATTTAGTGCAGATGAAAAAGCTAAAATTAATTTAACCACTGTTAAGATGGACTACTCTAGTGATACTAAATGGGACTCTAGTCTATTCGTACGTCCAGCTGGTTATGCTACATATAATGACACAACAGGTACTTATCCAGCCTACGATAGAGTGTTATTTGCAGAAGTTAATGCTAGTAATCCAAATCCATGGACTGGTAATGGAAATAATCCTAGCAACCAAAACAGCCCTTGGATTCTTACAACAACTACTGGAGAAGATACACAGGATTATGTGTATGCTATTAGTGGTGAAGAGTATTTTGAATACTTTGGAGATGCTTGGATTGTTGGAGACGGATGGGATCTAATCAATTATAGGGATGGATATTTCAGTTTAAGTTCATATGCTAAGGCACGTGGAGCAAAAAGCAGTCCAACAGAATCCCTTCCTTTTGCAATAGCTGATACTTTGTCACGTTCTCCTGGACGCTCTGACTTGACAAGTGATGGTTGTGCATATGGGGTATTTTGGAGTGGTACAGGTTCTATGAATGTTGGTCGTCCAGTTTATGGTAATCCAACAGAACAAAATATTGCTACCGTTTCAACCTATGGTATTTTACCAATGATTAATGTTAACCTAGAAGCTACAAGTGTAACTGCTGGGAATACCATAAATATTGTTGATAACAGCTCCTACAATGTAACGCTAAACGTAACACAAGGTTCTTCATGGAATGTGAAGTCTGGAGATGATGTAACAGAGTGGTTTGTAAATGCTGATGAAAGTGCGGCCTTTACAAATACAAGTGGTGTTGCAATAGTTCAAGCTACAGAAAATGAAAACATCCAAATAGCACTAGATGCATCCAAAATATCCGGATTTACAAAAAATAGTGCATCTGACTTATATGTTCTACCTCCTGCAGATGACGTAAATACAGGAAGAAACGGAGAGTATGAAGCTATTTTGGTTAATATTGGAAAGTACACCATTCCGACATTAAATGTATCAAGTAACATATATGGAAGTGCATATACCCATGGTAAGAGTACCCTAAAAGCCTTTCTTGGAACAAAGGTTGATTATAATCCAAATACAAAAGCAAGCTTATCGCTGAGTTTGGAAGGCTTAGATAATAGTAAAATTGATAGCAGTAGAGCAACGGTGAAACTAGATAATGGCGACGGCTATTATGCATCGGAATTCAATTTCTTAGCAAACGCTTTGTTAGGAAACTGGAGTAATGGAGAGTTAAGTTATACATTAAAACAGGGTGATTTGGAATGGAACACAGGAAACTATGATATTGAAAATGGAGGCCGTGAATGGAGTTGTCTTGGTGGTGACGGAAATGGTCATTACTGGTTTAACTTAACGGTAAGCGGAATTACCTATAATGGATTACCTGTGGCTAGCCAGACTTTCCGTGTGCATGTATCAATATACGGATATAACTACACAAGTGATGCAGCGGCCAAGTATCCTAATGCAGCAAATAACGCAATAATAAGTACAGCGAATAATGAACAAAAATCAAGTGCAGTAGTTCAAACTGCATCTGAAAATGACAATATGACAACCTCTGCAAGTCCTATATGGTCTTGGAGTGGAGCGGGTGAGAAACCAATTGTTTGCGACTCTTTGGCAGATGACTTCTCAGTAACCTGGCCAGAAGAAGTTGATGCTTCTGCTTTGACAAGTTCTGATGTAACATTGACAATGCGTAGTCAATACGGTGACGAGCGAGAGTTAGTTCCAGACCAAGATTATACATTAAGTTACACGGAAGGAAAAACAGATATCAACGTGAGCTTCCAGTATTGGGCATATACACCAGTATATACGACGATGACTATAGCAGTAAACGAAGCGAAACTAAATTATGGTAGTGGTATGAATCTTTTAGACTTAACCAAAACTTATGACATAAATAGTGTTTACGTGTATGAAGTTCAACAGGGTGGTGGTCAGCCAAGCACAGCGTTAAATAATGTTGTGGCATATAGTTTTTATGGCATTTCAAATCTGCAATCATGGAATCAGGTATTAAAAAACTATACTTATACGTTACAGTCAAACGATGCTTCTACAAAGTATTATGCAGAAGATGCGTATGGAAATGGTAAGTTTGTAGACACTGTGGAAGAAGCTAAACAATATAATGCAAATGGAGTAGCAGATCGTAACGTGCAATTAATAGGAAACACATGTTATGTTACTAGCCGTAGTACCAATACAGTGGTAAAAGTTATTGATGGTAAAGTAAAAACGTTTACAAAGATTTATGCCGGAGGTGGGCTGAAGACCCCAACAACTATGGATCAAAGTCTGAAAACTGAGCCAGGATATATCTTTGGAAACACATGGTTAGACCATGAAAAATGGGCATGGAAGAGTGATATACAAACAGGTTGGACTGGCATTGATATTACTCCTTATACCGGAAAATATGAATACAATGTAATAAAGGGAACAACCCAGCAATTCAAAGCGGATGATAATGTAACATGGGCTATAGCTGGACCTGTGAAAAGTGGTACAACCATTTCTCAGACAGGACTATTAACAGTAGATGCAAATGAAAGTGCCGCACAGTTTAGTGTATATGTTACATCAAAATCAGAGCCAACTAAAGTAGGGGCTGTAACAATTATGGTGAAGGAACCAACAGAAACAACAGAACCAACAGAACCAACGGAGCCAACGGAGCCAGTTGATGATAGCAAGCCAGCTCAGGTGACTGGAGTAAAAGCTGGCTCAATTACAACAAATAGTATTACATTAACATGGAATAAAGTGGCGAATGCTACTTCTTACACAGTTCTAAAGTATGATTCAAGTACTAAAAAATATATAGACTATAAAAATACTTCTAGCTTATCCTATACAGTATCCGGATTAAAAGCAGGCCAAGTATATTACTTTAAAGTTCTTGCATATAATAAAACTGTAAAAGGTACAGAATCAGCAGCAATAAAAGTAGCAACAGCTCCAACAAAACCAGCGATTCCAACTAAGGTGATCGGAGTAAAAGCTAGTTCTGTTACAACAAATAGTATTACATTAAAATGGAATAAGGCGTCAAATGCTACTTCTTACACAATATTAAAGTATGATTCAAGTAAGAAAAAATATGTAAACTATAAAAACACATCTAGTTTATCCTACAAAGTATCAGGATTAAAAGCAGGTCAAGTATATTACTTTAAAATTGTTGCATATAACAAAACTGTAAAAGGTACAGAATCAGCAGCAATAAAAGTAGCAACAGCTCCAACAAAACCAACGCTATTATCCGTAAAAAAGACAACAGCTACAAAGGCAAAGGTGACATGGAAGAAGACCAATGCAGATTATGTAGTAATTTACATGAAGACGGGCAGCAGCAGTTATAAAAAGGTTGCTACAGTTAAAGCAAGTAAACTTACATATACAGTTAGTGGTTTGAAGAAAAATAGTAAATACACCTTTATAATACGTAGTTATAAGAGTGCAGGAATAAGCAAATCATATAGCGGCTTTTCCACAGTGAAAGTTGTTAAGTAAATAATTCTTAGCTCTTAATTTATTTGAAGTGCTGCATCTAGTTTCAAATTGATGCAGCACTTCAATTTTAATTGGAAAGAATTTTATATATGAAAATACTGTACAAAAATGTTTTAAACTCGTATACTTTGATTATCCTGACGATATTAGTACTATAAAGGAGGACATAATATGTACAGTTTTATGAATGATTATAGCGAAGGAGCTCATCCTGAGATAATGAAGGAACTTTTAAAAACAAATGATGAGCAGTCTGAAGGTTATGGCCTTGATACATATTCCTGTAAAGCGATTGAACTTATGAAAGAGAAGATGAATGATGACGAGGTAGAGATTCATTTTCTAACAGGAGGTACCCAAACAAATCTAACGGCGATTTCTGCATTTTTAAGACCACATCAAGCAGTGATTGCACCTAAGACTGGGCATATAGCAGTGCATGAAACGGGGGCCATTGAAGCCACCGGGCATAAAGTGATTACTGTAAATACAGTGGATGGAAAGTTAACCGTTCCGCAAATACATACAAGTTATATAGAACATACCGATGAACATATGGTAAAGCCTAAATTAGTATATCTCTCTAATCCAACGGAAGTTGGGACAGTATATACCAGACAGGAAATAAAAGAGATCTATGAATACTGTAAGGAGCAACAATTACTTTTATATATAGATGGTGCACGATTAGGAAGTGCTCTTTCTACAAAAAATAATGACATGTTATTAGTAGATTATCCTAAGCTTTGCGATGCTTTTTACATTGGTGGTACAAAAATGGGCGCACTTTTTGGAGAGGCATTGGTTATCTGTAATCCAGTTTTTCAGGAAGAATTTCGGTATCTTATGAAGCAAAAGGGTGGTCTCTTAGCAAAAGGAAGACTTCTAGGAATACAGTTTGGAGTACTGTTTAGTAAAAACCTCTATTTTCATATTGGTGCACATGAAAATGGTATGGCAGATATGTTAAGAACGGGAATTGCTAGTCTTGGTTATAGCTTTTTATATGATTCACCTACTAATCAACTATTTCCGATTTTTCATAATGACGTAATAAGGAAGTTAGAAGAAAAATTCTCATTCCATGTATGGGAGAAAGTAAATGAGACTCACTCTGCAATTCGTTTAGTTACTTCTTGGGCGACAAATGAGGATGTAGTAGAAGAGTTCATAATCGAACTTTCTAATATTACAGAGACAGTTGAGGAATCAGAGTGAAAATTGTAAAATAAGGGGAGAGTACGATGCTTTATGGTGCACTTGAAGCTGGTGGGACAAAAATGGTTTGTGCTATTGGTGACGAAAATGGACATATTAAAGAAATGAAAACATTTCCTACCACTACCCCGGAGGAAACTATGCCTCTTTTAATTGGTTTCTTTCAACAATACCCGATAGAGGCTTTGGGAATAGGGTGCTTTGGTCCTATAGATTTGAACAAGATGTCCCCTACCTATGGCTACATAACCAGTACACCAAAGCTGGCTTGGCAGAATTTTGATATATGCGGTGTATTCCGTGATAAGTTTAATATACCGATTGGGTTCGATACGGATGTGAATGGATCATGTCTTGGGGAAATGACCTATGGTGCAGCCAAAGGATTACATTCTGTCGCTTATATAACAGTAGGAACAGGTGTCGGTGTAGGAATATGCGTAGATGGTGTATTACTACATGGAATGATGCATGGAGAGGCTGGACATATGTTAGTCAAAAAACATCCATCTGATACCTTTTTAGGGGCTTGTCCTTTCCATGGGGATTGTATAGAAGGCATGTGTGCAGGAGGTTCTATAGAAAAACGTTATGGTATAAAATCATATTTATTAAAAGATACTGATATTGTATGGTCTTATACAGGATATTATATAGCCCAATTGATAGTTAACCTGATCCTAACAGTCTCTCCTCAGAGAGTACTTCTTGGTGGTGGGGTTATGAAGCAAAAGCAACTGTTCCCTATTATTAGAGAACAAGTTCCTCAAATCCTAAATAGATATGTGAAAACAAAAGAATTGGATGATATGAATCAGTATATAGTGGAACCAGAATGTAAAGATCAGCAAGGAGTCTTAGGTGCATTGTTGTTAGGCTATGAAGCTTTCAATAGAATGAAATGATAATATGAAGGTAATGGTAAAGCCAGATAGTTGAATTATTAGCCTTATGGGATAGGATTAATAGTCAACTATTTGGCTTTTGTTTTATTTATGCTTTATTTACTTGACTGTTTACTGATTGCCTTTTTCCTGTTCCATCTTTTGAAAGGCTTCTCGTTCCTGGGATAATTCAGCATGTAATTCGTATGAGGTCCAATTGCTATTATGAGGAGTAATAATAGCTTTTAATGGTATGATAATTCCTGCCTTACGTAATTCTCCAAGGAGCAGGTTTAACCGTTGCTCTGTAAAGTTATGCATAATCAGCATTTTATCTTCAATTTGGCTGCTTGGTTCTACGGCTGGTGGTTGAGCAGACGGATTTGTACTTATTCCAATGAATTCACCAATTTTTTTATTGTATTCCTCTGGAGTAATCACTTTTATACGAATTGCCATTTTCAATAGAATTGCTTTAAGTTGAGGGGTGTATGGCTGTCCTTTTATATTATACAGAAGTACAGTTTCGTTATTACTTGCTTTGTACATGAAATCATCCTTTCTATAGTAGATAATACTAATATCTTAGATAAGTAATATATTAACTATATTATACTTTAGTGGAAGAAGGAAGGCTAGGGGCATTTTACTATTAGTTGTATACACAATTATATTAAATGTGTAAATAACATATAAAAACATGAAATTACACGAATTGAATATATTTTTTGAAAAAAGATGAAAAAAGCTATTGACATACTATTTTTTCTGTTGTATACTAAACGAGTCGCTTGCGAGAGTGACAACAAAGAACATTGATAACTAAACAGTGAAACAACCCTGAAAATTCAATAAGAATTTCAGAATGAACGTTTCTTTATGAAACAGTAAATGGCATCGAAAGATGCAAAAAAACGGTTAAACAAGCTAGTGCTTTTTGACCAAGATCAAATTGTTTAAAGTACAAACAACTTTAATTTGAGAGTTTGATCCTGGCTCAGGATGAACGCTGGCGGCGTGCTTAACACATGCAAG
>JAEZGY010000068.1 GCA_023416695.1 Bacillota bacterium
CTCCCTCCAGTTGTGTATTGTGCCTTACAACTGTTTGGGTATTTTTAATAGCACTATTAAGATTATAGCATAAATTTCTATTTCGTCAACAGTTTTTTAAGTGTTTTTGTCATATTAGTTTTTTCCATCTACTGTAGAAATTACTTTAATTGCTCCGCTAACACCTCTAATGCTTTACCTAGTGCATTATCTATACCTGCAGGATTTTTGCCTCCTGCTTGAGCCATATTTGGACGGCCACCTCCGCCACCACCAACTAAGGTAGCAATTCCCTTAATTAGATTACCAGCATGGGCACCTTTTTCCATGGCACTTTCCGTCGCCATAGCAAGTAAGGATACTTTGCCAGCTTCATCAGAAGCTAAGACAACAACGCCATCTCCTAACTTATCCTTTAACTGATCACCAAGGGTACGAAGACCATTCATGTCCACACCTGAAACTTTAGTTGCAAGAAGTTTTACCCCTTTTACCTCAGTCACTTGGTTCATAACATCCCCAAGGGCATCTTTTGCTAACTTATTCTTAAGTTTCTCATTTTCACTCTGAAGTGCTTTTATTTCCTCATGCATTGCTTCTATTCTCTTAACAAGCATGGAAGGCTCTGTCTTAGCGGCCTTGCTGGCACTATGAAGTTCTTCTTCTAGTTCTTTGTAATACTCAAATACTGCATTACTAGTAAGTGCCTCTATTCTACGAACACCCGCTGCAACTCCAGTCTCAGAAAGAATCTTAAAAGCTGTAATGGTATTGGTATTAGCCACATGGGTACCACCACAAAGCTCAGTACTAAAGTCACCCATTTGAACCACACGAACCTTATCTCCGTATTTTTCACCAAACAATGCCATAGCACCAGTCTTCTTAGCATCATCTATGGACATAATATTGGTTTCTACTGGTAGTCCTTTTGCAATGTTTTCATTTACAATTGCTTCTACCTTAGCAAGCTCTTCTGCTGTCATTGCAGAAAAATGCGTAAAGTCAAAACGTAAACGCTCCTTAGTAACATAAGAACCAGCCTGTTCTACATGTGTACCTAATACAAGACGAAGGGCTTTTTGTAAAAGGTGAGTCGCACTATGGTTTTTACCAGTAGCCATACGTCTATCTTCATCTATCATAAGAGTAACTTTATCATTAAGACAAAGCATTCCCTTGGTAACAGTACCAACATGTCCGATTTTACCACCATGAAGCTTAATGGTATCGGTAACAACAAATTCGGCATTAGGGGTCATAATGATACCAGCATCTGCTTCCTGACCACCACTGGTTGCGTAAAAAGGTGTTTGCTCAACAAAGATCGTACCAGTCTGTCCTTCACTTAAGGCATCTACAATCTCATCCTCTGTTGTCATCGCTTGAATACTAGATTCATATTTTACATTGGCATAGCCAACGAACTCAGAACTTAATTCTGGATCTAATTCTTGATAAATGGTTGCATCTGCACCCATGTAGTTTGTCGTTTTTCGAGCTTTTCTGGCTGTTTCCTTCTGGATAGCCATGGCCTTATTAAAGCCTTCCTCATCTACAGTAAAGCCCTTATCTTCAAGAATTTCTCTTGTTAAATCAATAGGGAATCCATAAGTATCATAGAGTTTAAATGCTTCTTCTCCAGATAACTCATTTTTACCTGCACTCTTAAGCTCCTCTTCCATCTCTGCAAGAATACTTAAGCCTTGGTCAATAGTCTTATTGAAATTCTCTTCCTCGTTAGAGATTACTTTTAAGATATATTCTTTCTTTTCTTCAAGCTCTGGATAACCATCCTTGTGCTCTTCAATTACAGTCATAGCAAGCTTTGGTAAGAAGTGATTTTCAATACCTAGTAAACGTCCATGACGAGCTGCACGACGAAGAAGACGTCTTAAAACATAGCCACGTCCTTCATTAGATGGAATAATACCATCTGAAATCATAAAGGTAACAGAACGAATATGGTCGGTAATCTTACGTATAGACACATCCTTCTCAAGATCTTCGTGATATGCTACGTTTGCCATAGCACAAACCTTGTCTCGAAGGGCTTTCATCGTATCTACATCAAATAAGCTGTCTACATCTTGTACTACAGCAGCTAAACGTTCTAAGCCCATGCCTGTATCAATATTCTTCTGAACAAGTTCAGTATAATTTCCTTTCCCATCACTTTCAAATTGGGTAAATACGTTATTCCAAACTTCCATGTAACGGTCGCAATCACAACCTACAGTACAGCTTTCCTTACCACATCCATACTTTTCACCACGGTCATAGTAAATCTCAGAGCATGGACCACATGGACCAGCGCCATGTTCCCAGAAATTATCTTCCTTCCCAAAACGGAAAATACGGTCTTTTGCAATACCGATCTTTTGATTCCAAATATCAAAGGCTTCATCGTCATCTACATATACAGACGGATATAAGCGATCGGCCTCTAAACCTACAACCTCAGTTAAGAATTCCCAGGACCATTCTATCGCTTCATTTTTGAAATAATCACCAAAGGAAAAGTTACCCAACATTTCAAAGAAGGTACCGTGACGAGCTGTCTTACCTACGTTTTCAATATCCGGTGTACGAATACATTTCTGACAAGTCGTAATTCTTTTTCTTGGCGGAACCTCCTGGCCTGTAAAATAAGGCTTTAATGGTGCCATACCTGAATTTATTATCAATAAACTTTTATCATTCCTAGGAACTAGGGAAAAGCTATTTAATCTTAGATGATCCTTGCTTTCAAAGAATTCCAAGAACATTTTTCGAAGCTCATTTACTCCATATGCTTTCACTTTTGTTGCCTCCTGTGCATTTATACTATTTCCCTATTATAAAGATTATTTTTCCCTTTGTCAATGAATCTCAAACCTTGTACAATTGGAACTAAAAAAGCCATTGCAGATACCGCAATGGCTTCATTTACTATGTTAATAGACAGTGGCTATTGTTCCTTTATGGCACTTTTCTTATCCTTAGACTTACGTAGGTAAATTCCTACAATAATTCCACAGCCAGCTATAATAGACATGATAATATACTTCACACCATAATCTGCAACATGTAACCAAAATTCTGCCATAATTCTTCCTCCTAACGTCTATGAGCAAGCTCCCTTACAATATCCTTCCAGTCCACACCACACTGTACCATTAATACCATCATGTGATATAAAAAGTCAGAAATCTCATACTTTAATTCTTCAGACTCTGGATTTTTTGCAGCGATGACAATTTCTGTTGCCTCTTCGCCACATTTCTTTAAGATCTTATCAATACCCTTATCAAATAGATAATTGGTATAGGATCCCTCCTTAGGATGCTCCTTTCGGTCTGTAATTATGTCATAGACATCCTGTAATACAGTCAATGGATTTAATTCTTCATATTCCTTCTTCATTAAATCCGTATAGAAACAGGAAGTACTACCAGTGTGACAAGCCGGACCAGCAGGATCTACCTTAGCAAGAATCGTATCCTTATCGCAATCTATTTTTAATGACATGACATATTGATAGTTTCCAGAAGTGGCTCCTTTTATCCAAAGCTCCTCTCTACTTCGACTGTAATAGGTCATAATACCAGTGGCAACTGTTTTTTCGTAGGACTCTTCATTCATATAAGCTAACATTAACACTTCTCCAGTTTGATAATGCTGAGCAATCACTGGAATCATTCCATCCTTATTTAGCTTAAAGTCAGCCCATTTTAAAGAGGAGTCATACGTGTTAATATTTACACCAGCTTTTTTAAGTTCATGCTTTACTTTTAACAGGCTACTCTCTTGATAATGATTGGTAGATACTCCATAAACAGAAGAAATAAATAACAAATCTGACAAATCGTTTCTAGTAAGACTGTCCCTTATTAATACTGGGAACGTAAGTTTTGCGATGGTCTCTGTTAAAGCCTCTGTAAGAGTCAAATGTTTAATAAGCACACCCCAAATACCAAGCTCTTTTCGCCACTCATTAAACTCAGGAGATAAAGTCTCATGAAAATCTTCCATCTCAATAATCAGCTTATCTTTACCAAAGCGCTCACTTGCTTCTTTTATACTCTTATCATTCTCTAAAAGTGATTTTTTTATAACAACTTGGCTTGCGCCAGTATAAAGAGCTTTTTTTACATCTTCAAAACGTTTTACAAAGAGGCCCAAAACAACTGGAATATCTACTTTATTGGCTACCTGCTTGGCAAGCTTTAAAAACTGTTCTCTGCCTTCTTCATCTTCACAATAGTTGTATAAAAATAAACCATCTGCTCCATTTCTTCCATAGAA
This sequence comes from Bacillota bacterium, assembly GCA_023416695.1. Lineage (GTDB taxonomy): Bacteria > Bacillota > Clostridia > Lachnospirales > Lachnospiraceae > KM106-2. The sequence goes on from JAEZGY010000068.1 coordinate 4,267, forward strand.
ATCAGCTTGGTTTAGAACGCTCTCTTCCAATTCATTTTCAGCATTAATAAAGGGAATTAACTTCTTATAGTCCATTGTTATTCTCCTAACTCTATTGAAATATTTCAATTGCATTTTTTAAGTCGATTTTATGTTCATATAATGCCTTACCTAGGATTACCCCATTGGTACCAATTCCCTGTAACATCTCCAAATCCTTGAGAGATGCAGTTCCACCAGAGACGATTACATTCAGTCCTGTTGCATCGATTAATTCCTTGGCAAAAACTAAATTGGGACCCTGTAGCATGCCATCCCGATTCACATCCGTATATACTACTGTAGTAATACCAATCTCCTTCATAACCTTTGCTAAAGATACCGTACTATAGATACTAACTTTTTCCCAAGCATCCGTCATGACCATATTATCCTTGGCATCTATTGATACTACTAACTGTTCTGCTCCAAAGATATTGACTGCTTCTTTTATAAATGCGGGGCTCTCAGCTGCTTTCGTTCCAATAACAACCTTCTTAGCCCCCAGTGTTAACATGTGTTCAATATCTTGTATGGTACGTACACCACCACCAACTTGTACTGGTATGTCTACACTCTTTATAATTGCCTCTATTACGCTATCATTTACTGTATGGCCAACCAAAGCTCCATCCAAATCGATAATATGTAGAAATTTAGCTCCTTGCATCATAAAAGTATTCGCAACCTTCTCAGGAAAATGTGAATACACAGCTAAATTATCATAATGCCCCCGTCTAGTTCGAACACATTGCCCGTTCTTAATGTCAATTACTGGATAGATAAGCATGCTGTTCCTCCCAATTATAGTGCACCTTTTGTGGATAAAACATCACTGATGCGATTGTCTTTTGTAGTAGCTTCATCTAAAGCTTTTGCAAAAGCTTTAAATGCTGCTTCAATTATGTGATGATTATTCACCCCATTAAGTAACTTAATATGTAAATTCATACCCACAGAATAGGTAAGAGCATAGAAGAATTCTTTGACCATTTCTGTATCCATATCTCCTACTTTCTCTACTGTTAATGGTAGCTCATAGGATAGATAAGGACGGCCTGATAAATCGATAGCACATAAAACAAGGGCATCATCCATAGGAAGGATGAAAGAGCCATAACGCTTAACTCCTTTTTTACTATCTAAAGCAGCTTTAATCCCTTGGCCTAATACAATCCCAGTGTCTTCAATGGTATGATGAGAATCTACTTGCAAATCCCCTTTTACCTGACATTCTAGATCAAAAAATCCATGCTTTGAAAAGCTGTTTAGCATGTGGTCAAAGAAACCTATTCCTGTAGAAATTGTAGTTTTTCCACTACCATCCAAGTTTATAGACAGGCTAATATCGGTTTCACTTGTCTTACGTTCTATTGTTGAGGTTCGATTCATATCTTCACTCCCCTTTTATTTGTGTTTCTCTTATTATATATAATAATTCATCAAATATAAAGTTAATTATACTATTTATTAGTCATTCTCAAAACGAACTGCAATAGAATTAGCATGTGCAGTAAGTTGCTCTGCATTAGCAAATGCAACAATATCCTTATAAATAGGTTCTAGTGCTTCCTTAGAGAAGCTAATAATGCTAGATTTCTTTATAAAATCATCTACACTTAAAGGTGAGAAAAACTTTGCAGTACCATTGGTAGGAAGAACATGATTAGGACCAGCGAAATAGTCACCCAGTGGTTCTGAACTATAGGAACCAAGAAAGATTGCTCCAGCATTCTTAATTTTCGTCATAGTGTTAAATGGATCTTTTGTGACAATTTCTAAATGCTCAGAAGCTATTTCATTGGCCACTTCGATAGCTTCCTCCATATCCTTAGCTAATAATATATATCCATAGTTCTCTAAGGATTGTTCAAGTATTGCTTTTCTCGCTAACTGTTGAACAAAAGAATTTACTTCTTCTGACACTTTTTTTGCTAATTCCTCACTTGTTGTCACTAAGATTGCACTTGCCATCTCATCATGCTCTGCCTGTGACAATAAATCTGCAGCTACAAATCTAGCATTTGCTGTTTCATCTGCAAGAACGAGAATCTCACTAGGCCCAGCAATAGAATCAATGCTAACATGACCATATACTGCCTTCTTAGCTAATGCAACATAGATATTCCCTGGTCCTACAATTTTATCAACCTTTGGTATAGACTCGGTCCCATATGCCATAGCAGCAATAGCTTGAGCTCCACCTACCTTGTAAATTTTATCTACTCCTGCCTCATTAGCTGCCACTAAAGTGGTTGGATAAACCTTTCCTGTACTATCTGGTGGAGTGGTCATAATTATCTCTTCTACCCCTGCCACAGAAGCAGGCACTACATTCATTAACACACTAGAAGGATAAGCTGCTTTGCCACCAGGCACATAAACACCTACTCTTTGTAAGGCAGTTACCTTTTGACCAAGAATGCTACCATCTGGCTTAGAATCAAACCAACTTTGCTGTTTTTGCTTCTGATGAAAGTCTTTTATATTAACTAATGCTTTTCGTATAATAGTAACAAGAGAAGGGTCTACTAGTGAATAAGCTTCTTTGATTTCCTCAGGGGTAACTAATATATTACCTGCATTAATCTCAGCATGATCAAACTGTTTTGTATAGGAAAATACTGCATCGTCTTTATGTAATCTTACTTCCTCCAATATGTTAGCAACAGTCTCCTCATACTTAGGATAACTATTTGGGCTTCTTTTTAATAGGTCTTCTAGAAGATTCTTTTTGGTCTCCTCACTAATCTGTATCGTTCTCATTCTGACTCCTCCTTATTTAAAAATTACGGCTTTTAAGTCATTAATAATCTTTGTAATTCTTTCATGCTCCATTTTCATACTAACTTGGTTTACTACTACTCTAGCTGACAATGGACAGATTTCCTCTAATACTACCAAACCATTTTCCTTTAAAGTAGAGCCTGTTTCAACAATATCTACTATAACCTCACTTAATCCAACAATTGGTGCTAGTTCAATGGAGCCATTCAACTTAATGATTTCTACTGTTTGATGCTTCTTGTTATAGAAATAATCTTTTGCAATGTTAGGATACTTTGTAGCAACACGAATCAACTCTCCATGCTGTAAGAGCTCTGCTGCTTTCTTAGGTCCCGCTACACACATACGGCATTTTCCTAGGCCAAGATCCATTACCTCATACATCTTACGACCTTCCTCTAGTATGGTATCCTTCCCTACTACACCGATATCCGCTGCTCCGTATTCCACATAGGTTGGAACATCCGTTGCCTTTGCTAAAAAGAACTTTAATTTAAGCTCCTCATTAACAAAAATCAGTTTTCTGGACTTAGGATCCTTGATTTCCTCACAGGTGATTCCTATTTGTTCTAATATGTCTAACGTCTTGGTAGCCAGTCGACCTTTGGCTAATGCAAATGTGATATATTTCATAATTCTTCTCCTACTAAATTCATCTCTTTTACCCCATCTTCACCTTCAATATATAGCATTCTCGCAACGTTATTTTTCTTACCATATGCGATATACTCCTCTACTTGATGCCTAGTGGATTTTCTAACAAGCTCAACCTTAGTACCAGCCTTACGAAGCTCTGTGCCCAGCTGAATCGCAGTTTTTCTTGCATTGATATCATATACGATTATAGTACCAGTACTACTATCCTTTTGCTCTACCTTTTGCCTACTTAAAGCTAACATAAGTTGATCAATCACAATAGCAAATCCAATAGCAGGAGCATCTTTACCAAACTGACCTACCAGATTATCATAGCGACCTCCAGTTACAATAACATCTCCCGTTCCATAGGTATAGCCTCTATAAATAATACCCGTATAGTAATTATATTTACTTAACATTCCAAGGTCATAGCCTACATACTTCTCTAAACCATATACCTTTAAGATTTTATTTAATTCAAACAACCTCTCAAGAGCTTTTAATGATCTTTCATTATGTACACGCTCCTTGGCAAATAAGAGATTCTCTTCTCCTCCAAAGAGCTCAGGTATCTTAAGGATCAATTCTTCCAATGTCTTATCAAGGTTTTTACTTGTGATAAGTTCTTCCACTCCGAATAAATTCTTACTCTCAATTAAGATCTTAAGCTCCATGGATTCCTCTTCACTCATCTTAGCTTCTTCTAAAATGCCGTTAAAGAAGTCTGCATGGCCAATCTCTAGTTGAAGATCCTTTAAACCAGCCTTTTGTAGGCATTCAATAGTAAGGGCAATCATTTCTGCATCTGCATCTACACTATTGTCATTAATAAGCTCTGCTCCAAGCTGTGTAACCTCCTTAAGCTTTCCTTGATAGCTAGAGGTATTGATAAAGGTATTTCCCATATAACAAAGGCGGATTGGAAGCTCCTCCTCCTTGAAATATTTGGCGGCGCATCTAGCGATGGATGGAGTAAAATCAGGACGAAGTACTAGTGTATTACCTTCTTTATCAAAGAATTTATACATTTCTTTGGAAGCTATGGTACCTCTCTCTTTATTAAAGATATCAAAATATTCAAAGGTTGGGGTCTCAATGTCTAGAAAGTGATATAACTCCAACATTTCGTGTATGTTCTGTTCTACTATATGTTTATTTTTACATTCTGAATTGTAGATGTCCCTGACGCCTTCAGGGGTATGTAATAAACCGTGTGTATCAAACTTCTCAGATAATTTGTATTCACCTATGCTCATAATATCCTCTTCCTTTAGTTTAACGCGTTAAAGTGCTAATTCTCTACTATGCTACTAAATTGAATTTTTAAATATTATATAAAAGAGTGTTGGGTCTGTCAAGGAATTCTTAAGTATTTCTATGGGAAAAGAAAATGCGAGTAACGATTCCATCACCCGCATAAGTAGTTCTTCTTATAATTCTTTAGATTTCTTCGTACATGCCTTCATAGCTTCTATAACAGCACTTCTCATGCCTTTTTCTTCTAGTACACGTACTGCTTCAATGGTGGTTCCTCCCGGACTACATACCATATCTTTTAACACAGCTGGGTGAAGATTAGTTTCTAACATAAGCTTTGCACTTCCCATTACACTTTGAGCAGCAAACTCATATGCCTGGGCTCTTGGCATACCATCGAAAACTGCGGCATCTGCCATAGCCTCTATAAACATAAACACATAGGCAGGGGAGCTACCACTAACACTAACTACAACATCCATTAGGTTTTCACCTACTACCTGTACCTTACCAAAACAACGTAATAACTGGACAGCCTCATCCATCTCAGACTCTGTAACATTTTTATTTTTACAAGCAGCTGTCATACCTTCACCAACTAAAGCGGGAGTATTTGGCATGGTACGTATTAGCTTAATCTCTTCCTTAAATTGAGTTTCATACCAATTAATTGTCTTACCAGCCACAATACTGATTAACAATTTATCACTTGTTACTACCTCTTTAATCTCATCTATCACACAAGCCAAATACTGTGGCTTCACTGCAAAGAAAATTATATCAGAGTTCTCAACCACTTCACAGTTATGTAAAGTAGTCTTAACCCCTAACTCCTCTGCTTTCTTTAATGCAGCTTCCATTGCGTCTGAGACAAGTATATCAGCTACAGGAACTTTACCATTACAGGTAATTCCTTTTATAATAGCAGTGGCCATATTACCACAACCTATAAACCCTATTTTCATATTGCTCCTCCTTTATAATCCCTTGCTCATTGTCGTACTTAGTTTAACACCTTATTCCCGACTCGTCAAATCCTCACTCAATGGCTCTAAATAATGGATAAACGCACCATTTCCCGCTTTCATTTGGTACTTTGGATTAAGTTCCTCATAAAGAAAACTCTTTCTTCCTCCAGCTTCTGCCCTGTCCCAGAATACCTTTAATTCTCTAAACGGTAGGTAATAAAAGACATTCTGCTTAGTAAAATAGATTAACAAAAAGGCAATTCCTTTTTGCTTCTCAAACTCCTCCATAAACTTCACCTGATGTTCGTGGACATTCTGTAATGGAAACGTATTAGTAGAACACTCTTTAGCATCGAAACATACTGGAATGCCCTGAACTGCCCCAATATAATCCACGGTACTTTTCTGTTCAAAATATGCCAGAGTAATATGTCTTGATTCCTGGTCTATTTGGATTGGTTTAATAGGGGTTGGAACCTTTTGAATGAGGGCAAGGCCATTCTGTCTGTATTTTTCATTTGTCAGGTTAACAAGTTCCTCTAAGGTAGAACCTCTTAACCCTCTAGAATTCCAAGATGGCATAATCATCCCCCTCTATTGTAATACTTTTGTAGAAAGATGGAACTCTCCATCAATAATATTAGCAAACTCATTAGAAAATGGAGCATAAAAGCTTTTATTTGCCATATCGGATAATTCCTCTGGCATCTCTTTAAAACGTAGCTCTCTAGCATGTAAAAGTTGATTTCTGAGCTTATACTTTTTCTTCATTTCCTTATTTACCAATACATCCCCATACTTACCATCTCCGATAATTGGATGACCAATACTATGAAGATGTGCGCGAATCTGGTGAGAACGTCCTGTAATTAACTTTACACGAAGTAATGTGTATCCCCCATTACAAGCTATGGGCTGATATTCTGTCTTAATATAATCCCCATTCTCAATAGGTTCAGCGGTAATTACAACCTTATTACGATTCTGTTGTTTATAAAGATAACCATCAATGGTCTGTTTCTTCTCAATCACACCCTTTACTATGGTGTAATAATACTTATCTAACTCTCTTTCCTTAATCTTTTCTCCCATGGTCTGAAGTCCATATAAGCTTTTACCTGCCACAATAATACCAGAAGTGTTACGATCTAAGCGGTTACAAAGCCCAGGCCGAAAGGTAGCAAGCTGCTTGTCACTAATGGCGTTTGTCTGTAATAAATAAGCGGTAAGATGCTCAACCAAAGACACATCCTCCTTTTGAGCTTTCTGAGATAGCATACCCGATGGCTTATTAATTAAGAGTACGTGTTCATTCTCATAGACAATATCAAGCTCTTCTAATTCTTTTGGTTCCTTTATCAGAGTCTCTTCCTTTTTACTTCGAAAGTTATCTATGGTTTCTTCTGCTAAAAATAACTTAACTACGTCTTTCTCTACTAAACGCTCAGACCCCTCTGCTTTCTTACTATTTAAAGTAATATTCTTTTTACGCAACATCTTGTAGAAAAAGCTTTTTGGAGCTAAATCCATATACTTTTCTAAAAATTTATCTAGTCTTTGGCCAGCTTCAAAGCTTCCAATCACAATTTCTCTCATCTATCATTTTCCTTATTTCACAATAATGGTCTCAATAAATTGGATGACCTCATTCCTATCCTTGTTATTATGGATACTAGCCTCCGAATTCTCATGTTTTAATTCCTTTAATGCTTTTTTAAAGCTATCCTCTTTATCATAAATCTTAACCCCAAAGGAAATCCCACGTTTCTCCATACTATCCCGTAAATGAGTTTCTAAATAACTTAGCTTTTGCTTTTTACTTCCCTGTAAACCTAACATTCTAGTTGCAGTGATAATCAGTACATCTAGGTTCATTACCTTTTCAGAAGAGGTATAGACCATATCAAAATATACATTTAATTGCCCTTCCATAGCATCTGGATAGCTCATCACTGCCTTCTCCTCTGCAATATCAGGATATACTTCTTTTAATCTCTCATATATGTCATGCACTCTATCATAGGAAACAGAGGTAAATGGCCAGAATACTGCAAGGGCTACCAAAGCCTTTGCTCCTGGTAACACCATAAGTATTGCTAGTACAGTAAAGATATTATTGGACTGAAACTTATTTAAGCAAAGGCCAACCATAAAAATAGCAACCCCAATGCATAGATATAACAAAGTCTTTAAGATATAGGCTTTCTTCTTTCTCTTAATATATCCATAGGATCCTTTGTAAATTGGCCCTTTTATTGGCTTAATTGTAGTCTTTGTATCCTTCCCCATGTGAATCACCCTTCTTCTTTATAGTTATCTATTTTTTCTTATGAACGTTTCGAATCGTTTTCTTTTTCTTACTTGTGGTACCTTTGTTGCTGCTATTCTTCCCATTACCAAAACCCTTGTTTGATTTAGAGTTCTCAGTTTTATCAGGTACATTCTTTGGATTTCGTTTTGTACCAAAACGGTCTTTATCCTTGTAAGCAGGCTTTACGAGACACTTCTTATCAAAACCTATCAAATCTGTTCTGCCCGCTGCTACAAGAGCCTCAATAATTAAGTCGTAATTCTTAGGGTTACGATACTGAATTAATGCTCGTTGCATAGCTTTCTCGTGAGGACTCTTTGGTACATATACCTTCTTCATATTCCTTGGATCTAGCTCTGTATAGTACATACAGGTAGACAAAGTGGAAGGGGTTGGATAAAAATCCTGTACTTGTTCTGGCATATATCCCAAATCTCTAATATATTCTGCTAATTCAATCGCTTCCTTTAGAGAGGAGCCTGGATGAGAACTCATCAAATAAGGAACAACATACTGTTTCTTTCCAAGTTTATTGTTTACTTCCTTATATTTCTTCATAAACTTCTCATAAACATCATTACTAGGCTTACCCATTAAATCAAGTACGGTATCACTAATGTGTTCTGGCGCCACCTTAAGCTGTCCACTTACATAATGCTCACACAAATCATAGATAAAGGAATCGTCCTTGTCCTCAATCAAATAATCAAATCGTATACCAGAACGTATAAAGACCTTCTTCACCCCTGGAAGCTCTCTTAAATCCTTTAAAAGCTTACTAAAATCTTTATGATCGATTTTTAGATTCTTACAAGGTTTTGGCCACAGACACTGTTTTTTAACACATGCCCCATGTGTCTTTTGCTTATCACAAGCTGTATGACGGAAATTCGCCGTTGGCCCACCAACGTCATAAATATTTCCTTTAAACTCAGGATCCTCTAGCATCAAATGTGCTTCTTTAATAATGGATTCATGGCTTCTAGGCTGAATAATTCTTCCTTGATGGAAGGTTAAGGCACAGAAATTACAACCACCAAAACACCCACGATTATTTACAAGACTAAATTTAAGGTCCGCAAGTGCAGGAATACCACCCTCTGCTTCGTAAGACGGATGATAAGCCCTCATATAAGGAAGTGCATAGATGTCATCCATTTCCCTTTCAGAAAGAGGTTTCGATGGCGTATTTTGTACTACATAGACGCCATCTTCATAAGGTTCAATTAATATCTTGGCGGCAAAGGGATCCGTATTTAAATACTGGGTATAAAAGCTTTCGGCAAAAGTCCTCTTATTCTCTACTATCGCTTCAAACTTCGGAAGCATAACATAATCATATACCCCAGAGATATCCTTCGTCTTATACACAGTACCTTCAATAAAGGTAATATGTTCTATGTCGATCCCACTGTTTAGGGCATCGGCTATCTCTACAATAGAACGCTCTCCCATACCATAGCTTATTAAGTCTGCCCCTGAGTCTAGTAAAATGGAACGTTTGACAGAGTCACTCCAATAATCATAGTGCCCTAATCTTCGCAAACTCGCTTCAATTCCACCTATAATAATTGGTTTGTTCTTAAAGCTTTGACGAATTAACTTAGAATACACAATGGTTGCTCGGTCTGGCCTTTTGCCCATTGTCCCACCAGGAGTATAGGCATCAATCTTCCTCTTCTTTTTCGCTACTGTATAGTGGTTAACCATAGTATCCATATTACCACCAGAAACTAAAAAGCCTAGTCGAGGTTCTCCTAAAATCGTGATACTTTCTTTTTTTCTCCAGTCAGGTTGAGAAATAATTCCAACTTTATAACCATGACTCTCTAATACTCTACTAATAATAGCAGGACCAAAAGAGGGATGGTCTACATAGGCATCTCCAATAACATAGACAAAGTCTAACTTTTCAATACCTCTCTCTATCATATCTTCTTTACTAATTGGTAAAAAACCTTGGGTCATAACATACTCCATTCTAATGTAACTGCTTAATCAGTCCGTAGATTTTTATAATCTTTAATGTAATAATCTGCTATTGCTGCCTTTTCTTCTAATGTATCTACAGAATAAGCATCATCTACTGCACAAACCTTCATATTAGCACTTTTTGCGGCTAAAATCCCTTGCATAACATCTTCAAACACTAAGCATTCCTCTGGTTTTACGTTTAGCATTTTAGCAGCTAAAAGATAAATATCTGGTGCTGGTTTACCTTTTGGTACCTCACAGGAGGTATTAATTGTATCAAAATAAGCCTCCAAGTCAAATCGCTTTATCACAGTGGACACTAGCTCTATAGAATTACTACTGGCTATGCCCATCTTAATCCCTTTACTTTTTAGAGTTTTAATAAACTCCAAAACCCCATTCTTTAAAGGGACCTCCTTGGCATACTTATTAAAAGCCATAGTATTCCATATTCTTTTAATCTCTTCTACACTATCCGGTATGGCAAAGCGCTCTTTAAAATATCTTGCCGTCTCCGTAAAACTCATACCATTTAAATCCTTCTGAAAGCTTTTTGGATAATCAATCCCATAACTAGCCAAAAACTCTATATCTATGTCCTCCCAAATCCACATGGAATCCACTAAGGTCCCATCTAGATCAAAGATGACAGCTTTTATCCCATTAAACATATATCCTCCAATAAAAAGCAATGCTTATCCTCTGCTATGCTCTCTCTTTAATCCATTAAGTTCTTCTTTGGTAAGCTCCCTATATTCTCCTGGCTTCAGGTTTTCATCTAACACTAGACACCCCATAGATAATCGTTTCAGATATACTACCTTCATGCCAACTGCTTCAAACATCCGTTTTACCTGATGAAATTTACCCTCCATTATAGTCAGCTCTACTTCTGATTCCTCCCCCGATGAAAGAATCGTAAGATTAGCCGGCATAGCGGTAAATTCTTCATCCACTCGTAAACCTTCCTTAAATAGTCTTACTTCATTTGCTGTAACTTCACCATCTACTCTAGCGTAATAAACCTTTCCCACATGCTTATTCGGTGACAATAATTGATGTGTTAGTTCTCCATCATTGGTTAAAAGAAGAAGTCCTTCCGTATCTTTATCCAAACGTCCCACCGGAAATAAGTCCTTACGTTTATAATGAGTCAGTAGATCGATTACTGTTTTATCTCTCTTATCCTCAGTGGCTGACACAACACCAGCGGGCTTATTGAGCATATAATATTCAAACTCTTTATATGAGATCCTCTCATCAAGATAGGACACCAGATCGCCTAGAGAAATCTTGCAATCTGGTGCCTTAATAACCTGATTATTTACTTTTATAAAACCCTTTTTTATAGCAATCTTCACTTCACTTCTTGTGCCTATGCCCATATTTGATAAATACTTATCCAAACGAATCTGTTTAGCCATAGTAACTCCTCTTACATCCATCTCCAACCCGGATGATATTTGTTCTTTAAACTTCCTTTTGAGGCCTTTGCCCATCCAAGGGAATATCCGTCTACACACACAAGGACATAACCATTAAGTCTCTTATCCTCTATCTCAATGGTTTCCCCCTTAAGATAGCGAAGGATACGTTCATCTTCTATAGAAAAAGATACCACATTATCATATTCCTCCTTGTGTAAAGAAACTGCTAGAGATTGGCTTGGCTCAAAGCGTTTATTCTTCATATCGCCTAAATACATGCCTGTCCGCATTAAACGCATTCCGGATAAGTCCACCATCTCCTCTGGCCAAGAGTTTAGTCTCTCTCCATGAAGTTCTAGATTCTTACGAAAGCTTTTGACATGAATCTTTTTCAAGAATTCATTGGCCTCGTCGGAGAGCTTGACTGGTTTTAAGTTTGTTTTTACCTTACGATAGTCTTCCTCTTCTCCCTTTTGTAAAAGAGCGATAAAATGCCCCTCTCCTTTAATCTTATGTGGCCAAAGTCGAATACAATTGACTAAGTCTTCACTTCCCCCTACCCATTCAGGATGACCATGGTCAAAGCCGTCAAACATTGGTAAAGGAAGTACTGTAAACTCAGGAAAATGCTCTTTCAAAAACTTTACCGTTCCCTCATTCTCTTCTGGAGAAAATGTACAGGTTGAGTAAAGCATCTTTCCACCAGGCTTAAGCATTCTGGCAGCATGTATAATAATCTCTTTCTGTAAGTTGTTATAATGAGCAACTCCATATTGTTCCCAGCTCTTCACTATAGAAGGATCCTTACGAAACATTCCTTCCCCAGAACATGGGGCATCCACTAATATCTTATCGAAATAACCTTCAAAGTACTGAACTAACTTCTCTGGCGCTTCATTGGTTACCACTGCATTTCTTACACCAAACACCTCAACATTCTTAAGAAGTGCTTTAGCACGGCTATTACTGATATCATTGGTCACTAACACTCCAGTACCATTAAGCTTGGCCGCTAACTCTGTAGTCTTTCCACCTGGTGCCGCACATAAATCTAACACCCGATCGCCTTCTTCAATAGGAAGCATAGCGGCTGGTGTCATGGCACTAGGCTCTTGGATATAATAAAGACCTGCAAAGTAATATGGGTGTTTGGCTGGTTGTTTACTAGAATCATAATAAAATCCATTGGTAGTCCATGGAATTCTCTCTAATTCAAATGGAGAAATCCTTAAAAACTCCTCTGGCGTTATTTTTAATGTATTTACACGGAGACCTGTATAATGAGGCCTTTGAAAACTAGCCTCATAGGCATCATAATCCTCTTTCAACAGCGCCTTCATCTTCTCCGTAAATGTAATGGGTAATCTCAAAACAAATTCTCCGTTCTACTCTAAACTCTGGGCACGATAGCCTTCAGAAATTATGTCAAGTTCCTTATTAAAGCGTTCCAATTTATCTAAGTCACCAGTTTCGTATATCTTGAAAAATTCATCCTGAATCTTCACAACTTCACGTTTATTGGCAACCTTATACAAATTCTGTATATTGGTAAGAATATCACTTACCACACTTGCCTTCACACTGAAGAAATTCTGGGCATCCATAATCTCTCCACGAATCTGGCCCATCTCCTGATCAAGACTTACTACAGCTTCTGCTGCACTAGATAGTCTCTCCCGAATGTGGCTAGGCATATTCTTCTTATACTTGTATTGAAGGGAATGCTCGATAGTAGCCCAAAAATTCATAGCCAATGTACGTATCTGAATCTCAGCCTGAATCGTCTTGGCTCCTGTCATTGTTTGAACTGTATAATAAATGATGACGTGATAACTACGGTATCCACTGTCCTTGCAGTTTTTAATATAGTTCTTCTCCTGCTTAATTGTCATATCCTTTCTACTGTGAATCAGTTCCACCACAGCATCGATATCTTCAACAAACTGACATATAATACGAATTCCCGCAATGTCATCCATCTTATCCTGAATCTCATCTAGACTAATATTTTTCTTTTGTGCTTTCTCCAAAATACTGGATATCTTCTTAACACGACCACTTACTAATTCAATGGGAGAATATACCCCGGCATTACGATGCTCATGGATAATATGGTTAAACTTCACAGTTAACTCATTAACTGCTAATTCATAAGGATCTAAAATCTCTCTCCATAATTGTATCTCCATATTACTAACCTCTCATTACTTATATTACACATAATAACAATTATTAACACCCTGCTACCATATGCCCACGAATGCTTGCCAGGCACAACCCGAACATGCTTTCGTAGTTATTATAACACAATCGCCTCCCTTATGTAAACCGAAAGTAGTCAGCGTTCTTACCACGTTTCCTTACTAAATAGCACGTTTAAAAGGAATAGCCAATTTGTTTATATCTAAGATATTTTAAAACAGGATAGGGATTTACACTAACCTGTTTGTCATCAATCATTACATAGATCCCAAAATGTAAATGCACTATAAACTTTCCCCTAGTGCCTTCCTTTTTACCATATCCTGTATCCCCCATAAACCCTAAAAGCTGTCCTGCTCTTACTTCATCCCCCTCTTTTAAGCCGGGGGCATAGCTATCTAAATGTGCATAGTAATAATATCCTCCACTTGCACTAGTAATTCCTACTCTCCATCCTCCAAGCTCAAGCCATCCTATATTTTCCACCACACCATCACTAACACTTAACACTGGAAAATACCCTCTATCTTTTATGGAAGGTATTATGTCGGTCCCCTCATGGCTCCTGTCTCCCCCGTATGTCCTTGCATCACCAAAGCTATCTTCAAAGCTTACATATTCCTTACCTAATAGATCTTTAGGAACCGGAAAATAGGTGACATCTTTTAGAACACTTTTGTACATCTCATACAATTTATCATAAAAGGGAAGGGCTTCTATCTCCTTTACAAATTTATCTTCTATTGGATACTTAATTTCACTCTTTGAATCTTTCAGTTCATAGTCAAATAGAATCGCCCGCATAGTGACTTCTCTAATAAAATCTCGATTCGTTTCCTTACAATACTGGTCTAGTTGATATAAGCTATTACCATAAAAATTCATCTGCCTCATTTTATCCTCATTATAGGTAGCTCCTTTTATCTTCTTATCCATAGAAACATTGTACTCAATCTTTGCCTGCACCTGCATAATAATAAAAAGAAGAATTATAATGCTTCCCACTAAACCAAATGTCTTATATTGAAAGAATATCAAAAGTCTTTCTTTCATTTCTTCTCATCCTGATTTAAACTCTTTTTACATTTATATTTTCTATATTACTAAGTATTCTATCGGAAAGATAAACTTCTCTTTCATAGAAAATGCCACAGAAAACTTAACTAGGAAGTTTTCTGTGGCATTCATTTATATAATTATAGATAACTGAGTTAGACTAACTAGTTTTCTTTATTGTTTGAAGTAGTATCTGTAGAGTTAGTTCCATAGATAAACTCACTTATGGCTTCATTATTAATCTTTAGGTCTGGCACTAATACATCATCACCACGAATTTTTTTTGGCGTATACCCTTTCCTTACAGGTATACTTAAGGTTTCAATCTCTTGCGTATCCAATCCCATTACAGTCTTAATTAAAGAGAATACTTCCATCCTAGAATAATCCGTCTGCACTAAACTAAGAATATCTGGAGCTTTATCTAAGATATCCAACAAACCTAGATTCTTATACTTATTAAATACTTGCATAAGAACATGTTTTTGCCTCCACACACGACCAAAATCAGAACCGATTCCATCGGCCGTTGGAATATAACGGATTCTAGAATAACCAAGGGCCTGACTTCCATTTAGAATATGAGTTCCTGCAGTAACATTTCTAGAGTCTGGATCTAGGATATGATTGGATTCATTAAGCCACGTAGCTTCCTCTTCGGTTAACGTAACTTCCACTCCTCCTAATTCATCAATAACCTTAGTAAAGCTATCAAAATCAACTTTTACATAACCATCTACCTGAATATTAAAATTTTCTTTGATTGTTTCTTCTAATAATGGAATGTCTCCAGTCGCGTAAGAAGAATTAATACGATTATCGCTAAACCCTGGAATCGGAACATATGTATCTCGTAAAATAGACATAAGCTTTAGTGACTGGGTATTAGTATCAATGGTGGCAATCATAATAACATCAGAACGACCTCTTTGTGCACCATATTGATTCTCTTCAGCACATAGAAGTATATTCTTTATCCCTTCTACTTCTTTGATCTCTCCATATTTCTCCCATATAATAGAATCTGGGTCAGCTGACTCATAGCCTTGATCCTCACCATCTGAACCAAATTCTTCCTCCTGATAATCTACCTCAGTATCAGAAAAGTCCTTTCGATTAATATATCCAAGGAGATGCCACCCAAAGGAAAATAAAAAGATAGCGATAGCCAAAATGGCACATGAACAACCTATGAGAATCTTAAAACGTAATGAGTGTTTCTTTCTTTTATCTCTATTGTCATCAATGTCCCTACTCTCTGTAATCGACACCTCTTCTATATTTTCTAAATCAGTATTAATAGTATTATCCTGTTCACTATCATTCGTTATATTCTTACCATCATCCATCATAACTTTTCCCCAGTTCTCCTCTTCTTTTTAGTATCTACCATATACTTCCATGCCTAGCATTCCCCATTATAGCACATATTTTAGAAAAGAAAACTGAGTTTTTAAATTATTAAACGATTAATTAGATTTTCTTAAGATTTGGTTCTCGTCAATATGAATATCATAAGAAATAGATTCCATGTAAGCATTAAACTCCTTGACTTTCTTTTTGTCAGTAATCATAGAAGTCAAACCATTTACTGCTTCACAAGGATACATAGCTAGCTGCATACCTCCATCTGAGTCTATAACCAGCTTAATCATTGCGGTTTCAGTAGTTTTCCTACTAAATATAAAGTTACCAAGACTATAAACAATTGGCTTATCTTTATAGAACTCCACCCCTTGAAGGCAGTGAGTATGTGTTCCAACCACAATGTCTGCTCCTGAGTCTATATACTGTTTTCCCATATTCTGTTGATAGGAAACTGGTCTATCCTTATGCTCCACACCCCAATGTACATAAACTACAACATAATCTGCCTGGCTTTTAGCCTCCTTAATTAGTTCACAGGTTGCCGTAGGATCATAGGTAGAAAGCATACCTGGTCTAGTAGAGGTAGCATTCCATTCCACTACAGGAATTACCCTAGTGGCACCGATAAAGGCGATACGATGTCCCTTAACGTCAAAGTATTGAATACGTTTTGCTTGGTCAATGTTTTTACCTGCACCAACATATTTTATACCAGCGTCATCTAAAGTTGTAAAAGTATCAAGAAGTGCATCTGTACCATAATCTAAGACATGGTTATTGGCCAATGTAACAATATCAACTCCCATATCATTTAAAACACTGACATACTCTGGACTAGTTCTAAAGGTATACTCTTTGTCCTTCATAGGAGCACCTCGCTTACTAAAAGGAAACTCTTCATTTATCATATTAATATCAGCATGATAAAGAAGCTCATAAAGATTCTCATCCAACAAGCCCCGAATACCAGCTTTTTTATAATTATTAATCATATAATCAGTAAGTAATACATCTCCTGTAAAAGTGATTACCGTATCCTTTTTAGGTATTGGTGTCACAGTGGCTTCAGGAGTTTTTGAAGGCGATACCATAGAATCGCTTCCTATTGGTTGCTTCGTTGCTGGTTCCTTTGTTTGTATTTGCTCTGGCTTGGTACTATGAGCTACTTGATTTTCTCTACTATCTTCCTTAGAAGAAAGAAAAAATCCTACTACGCCAACAGCGACAAGAAGGAGTAGGATATCTAAAATTAGTACAATTTTATTCGCTTTCTTCATATTACCTCCATATCCTATGTATACTGGCAAGAAAATACTTGCCAGTAATTTAATTCTTCTATTACTTACTTAAACGTTCCAATATTTTAACAATATAATCAAAAACACGTATCGTAGAGCTTATACTAAGTCGTTCGCTAGGTGTGTGTACATCTAACATGTCTGGTCCAATTGAGACGATGTCTAAACCAGGGATTCTATCTGAAAAAATGCCACACTCTAAACCCGCATGAATGGTTTCTACAATAGGTTTACGGTGAAATTGCTCTTCATAAAGCTCAATACATAACTCTCGCAATTTTGAATCATGCTTATACTCCCAAGCTGGATACTCACCCATAGACTTATATTCGCCACCAAAAAAATTAGTAAAGAATGCAATCTTCTCAGACATATATTCCTTGTAGGTTGCTACTGAGCTTCTTACAGAGTAACTAAATAATGCTTGATTTGCATCTACTTTGCAAATACCAAGATTTAAAGAGCTTTCTACTAAACCTTCTATGTCCGCGCTCATTCTTTGAATTCCATTTGGTACATAAGTGATAAATAATAGCACTTTCTCTAAGCTTACTTTGTTTAGGCAAGGGAATTCTCCCTTTTCTCCAACGCTTATTATCATCTCAAAGTTTGGCTCACTACTAAGTAACTCTTTTTGGTATATCCCCTTTAACGTCTCCATACGGTTTACAAAAGACTGTACCTCATCCTCTTTAACTACAAAAGTAAGCTTAGAAACACTAGGTATGGCATTGTCTTTTTCACCACTTTCCATATTGCATAAGGAATAAGTATGAGTACGTAAAGACATCATCATTCTAGCAGCCAAAAGTGTCCCATTGGTACGGTTCTTTGTAATGTCCACTCCACTGTGACCACCTTTAAGTCCCAGTAAACAAACCTTTACCTCAACTCCGGCTTTCATCTCTTTTTCCATCTCAAAAGTAGCACTAGAGGTCATACCTCCAGCACAACCAACTAGTATACTAGACTCCTCTTCAGAATCTAGATTAATCATATACTTTGCTTTAAGAGAAGACGTATCTAGAGCAGTTGCACCTAGTAAACCAATCTCTTCATCCGTAGTGATAATCACTTCTAGTCTTGGGTGCAAAAACTCATTACTATCTAGTAGTGCTAACGCATAAGCAATAGCAATTCCATTATCACCACCTAGAGTCGTCTTATTAGCTCGAATAAAATCTCCCTCTACCTGAAGGGTTAATGCATCCTTTAAAAAGTCATGAGTTGAATCGGGATCCTTTAGACAAACCATATCCATATGTCCTTGAAGGATTACTGTATCTTTAGACTCACAGCCTTTTGATGCTTCTTTGATAATCACTACATTAAGAGCTTCATCCTGAGTATAAATAAGTCCTCGCTCCTTTGCAAAAGCTACCAAGTAATCACTGATTGCTTGGTTATTTCTGGAGCCTCTTGGAATACTACTTATCTCATCAAAAAAGTGAAATACTTGCTTATAATCTATACTTTTAATTGCATCTGTCATAATATATCTCCAATCATTTGTCTTATTTCTCTTATCCTTAGTTGTCAATAAATTTCTAGGATTCTCTTTATTATACTATTATTTTTCCCCCACTTGCAATGGATATATGCAAAAGGCAACTATGTATAACAGGATTCTACTATTACCCTAACATAATTGCCTTTCACTATATCTCATTAATTTTTAAATGAATGTATTGGTGCAGGAATTCTACCACCACGATTAATGAACTCCTCGCAACTAAACTTATTTACTGGCATAATTGGGGCATATCCTAACAACCCACCAAACTCTGCAGTGTCCCCCACACTCTTACCTATCACAGGAATGATACGAACTGCTGTAGTTTTTTGGTTCACCATACCAATTGCCATCTCATCTGCAATAATTCCAGAAATGGTAGATGCTTTTGTATCACCAGGTATCGCTATCATGTCAAGACCAACGGAACACACACAAGTCATGGCCTCTAATTTCTCTAAAGAAAGAGCTCCTGCCAGTACTGCATCAATCATCCCTTGGTCCTCACTAACAGGAATAAATGCACCACTTAGGCCTCCCACATAAGAACTTGCCATAACGCCACCCTTTTTCACCTGATCATTTAACATAGCTAAAGCTGCAGTTGTGCCAGGTGCACCAGCATGCTCCAATCCCATTTCCTGAAAAATCTCAGCGATGCTATCTCCGATTGCAGGAGTTGGTGCTAGAGATAAATCGATGATACCAAATGGAATATCAAGTCTCTTAGATGCTTCTAGGGCCACTAGCTGTCCAACACGAGTTATCTTAAATGCCGTCTTTTTGATTGTTTCACAAAGAGTGCCAAAATCAGCACCTTTACAACTTTCAATTGCTTTCTTAACTACACCAGGACCACTTACCCCAACATTGATGATAGCGTCCCCTTCTGTCACTCCATGGAATGCACCTGCCATAAAAGGATTGTCATCCGGAGCATTACAAAATACTACTAACTTGGCACAGCCAAGGCTGTCCTTCTCTTTTGTTTTTTCCGCAGTCTCAAGAATAATATCTCCTAATAACTTAACGGCATCCATATCAATTCCTGTCTTCGTGGAACCAACGTTTACAGAACTGCATACTAACTCTGTTTCAGCCATAGCTTGTGGAATACTGCGAATTAAGTATTCGTCACTTTTCGTCATTCCTTTGGAAACCAAAGCGGAATATCCACCTAAAAAGTTAACTCCAACCTCATGAGCCGCTCTATTTAAGGTTTTTGCAATGGATACATAATCCTCTGGACATTTACAGGCACCAGCACCCACTAAAGAGATTGGTGTAATGGAGATTCGTTTATTAACAATAGGAATCCCATACTCCCTTTCTATGGCCTGTCCAGTTGAAACAAGGTCTTTCGCCATTGTTGTTATCTTTTTATAAATTTTTTCATTCAAACGGTCAAGATTCTCGTCTGCACAGTCCAACAAGCTAATTCCCATTGTAATGGTACGAACGTCCAGATTCTCCTGCTGAATCATTTTATTGGTTTCTAATACCTCATATATATTAATCATAGCAGTTATCCTTCCTTATATTCTATGCATCTTGTTAAAGATATCCTCGTGTTGGGCACGAATAATTACTCCTATTTCTTTTCCCAACTCCTTTAATTCATCTGCAATGATATCAGATTGTTTCACAGCACCATTGGCATCCACTACCATCATCATATTAAAATATCCATCTACGATAGTCTGAGAAATATCATTAATATTTATATTATTATTAGCTAAGTACGTACATACCTTAGCAATGATACCTACTCTATCCTTTCCTACAACCGTAATAATAGTTTTCTTCATGCAAATCTCCTCCAATATCATTTCTTGTCTATACATTATATTAATTTCTTTAACAAAAATACTTTACAATAACCCTATACAGCCACAAAGGAGGATGGTTCCTCTCTTTTTGCAACACTTAGACTACAACATTCAAGAATATTTGACTTAAATTGCTCTAGTTCGTATTTCACTGTTTCATATGCTAGATCTGGGTAATTATTTTCTTTACTCAAATGACCAAGAATTATATTCTTTAACCCTTCATGGTATATTTGACAGAGAAGCCTTCCAGAATTCTCATTAGAAAGATGTCCTAAATCACCTAAAATACGTTTTTTTAATACGTAAGGGTAACCTCCTACCTGAAGCATATGCACATCATGATTCGCTTCAATTAACAAAGCATTACATCCTGTTAGCTTACTAACAATATAATCGTTATAGCTTCCCAAATCCGTAGCTATGCCAATTTTATTATTGTTATGAACAAAGGTATAGGCTACTGGATTAGATGCATCATGGGATATAGAAAATGGATTAACAACAATATCATCTATTACAAATTCCACATCAGGTTCTATTACGTGAAGCAGATTCTCTGGAACATGTCCCACAGTACTTGTATGCAACATGGCATTAATTGTTTCTGCAGTACCATAAATAGGCACCTTGTATTTTCTTGCTAGAACACCGACCCCTTTGATATGATCGCTGTGTTCATGTGTAATCAACAAGCCTCTTAACTTTTCTGGATTAATATCCATTGCAGTAAGACCTTCAATTACTCTTTTACCACTTATTCCGGCGTCCACCAGTAAATTAGTATCCTCATTGCCTACATATATGCAATTACCACTGCTCCCACTGGCTATACTATATAAATTCATTTTAATTATCCTTCTATTCCTTTTTTATCTATGACATTATAACATAACATTTCTGACAGTGCTATAGAAAATATGAAAGAGATCGCTGACGCAATCTCTTTCATATTTTCTGTATTTCCTTTGATTACTTATTTTCTATTGACTAACTTTTGGATATCATCACTATCAATTGTAATGATACCACGGCCACATTGCTTCGAATAATACATCGCCCAATCTGCTCTGCTTAATAACTCCTCAGGATTTTTACAGGTTTCTGGATAAGAGGTAAGTCCCATACTGACGTCTATTTTCACAGATCCTGAAGCATGTTTTAACTGGGTATTCTTAATTTTCTTGTGTAGCTCAAGAATAATGTTATAGGATTCTTCCACATTCTTGTTTTTAAATATAATAACAAATTCTTCTCCACCATAACGACCAATAATTCCATCATTTTCTTTGGCTACTGTCCATCCAATCTTAGCTATGGCTTGTATAGCAACATCACCAAATAAATGACCATAAGAATCATTTATGCTCTTAAAATAATCTATATCAAACAATACAACAGAAACACTTTGGTTATTACGAACAGCTTCCTTGATGGTTTCTTGAAACATTTTAGTGAGAAATCTACGATTGTAGATGCCTGTTAATCCATCACGAACAGCCATACTTTCCATCTTCTTATATAGATTAGCATTATCTAATGCCACTATAAATTGCGACACGATGGTCTCGTAAAAAGTCTTATTATCATAGAAATAGTCGTAAGTGGTATGACCTACATATAAAGCTCCAATAATTCTTTGATTTTTTATAAAAGGAATAATCAATAGCGAGCCTATGGAACTATCTTTTAAAAAGTCATATCGATTCTTAACATGATTGTCTACATAGGTTTTACCATCTCTAATATACTGGTCAAAGCAGTAATTCTCTATATCATTGGATAAAAGTTGCTTGTAGTTTTCATTTTTATTTGTCCTAATCTTATAAAGCACTTTGCTATTAAAAGTGGCATTTGGATATAGCACAATGGCACAAACATCAACCTCCATTTTATCAAGAACGGTTTGTGTAATAAGCTGCATAACCTTTTCCAATTCCAATGAAGAGGAAATGTAAGATATTATCTGATTTTGAATCATCATTTCCGCATTAACACTGTTAATTTTCTGATAAGCAGCCTCAAGTTTTACCTTCTGTACCCCCAATAATTCATTAGCCTTTTTCACCTTTTCTTGATTCTCACTTAGGGCATCATTGGTTTCTTTTACACTGTTTACCATACGTTGTAATCGCAACATTTCATGAGTATTTTTTTTCAAGTATTCCGTAAACAATCTTGAAATGTAGATACAAGCTATGGACAAATTGGCAAAAAATAAATAGATAAAAACATAGTGAGACTCTATGTTTTCAAATAAAGCATTGGATACTAATTGTGCAAACGTCATTGATAAAACCAATGAGATAAAACAAAGACTTCTCTGTAATCCATCGTAGGCATCAAAGATAAAGTAACATTCTACAATCGAAATCAGTAATGCTAATACTCCATATGCAAAATACATAAAGCCATCATCTATAGAGCAACACATGATAACTATAGAGGTTATAATCTGTAAATATCTAAGTACCGCAAAACATATGAGCGTTATATCCTCTCGAAAATGACTTAATCTATCAATCAAAACATCTAATAGAACAAAAGGCACAACTATATACAGTGGCGTAACAGAGACATCGTCAATATCCACTATCAATCGAAATGTCACAATCCCAATTGCAAATAACAACCAAATGAAATTAAGAGAAGCAAACTTTTTTTGTAACTCTAATCGCATTTCCAGTGCCATTATTACTCCCTCCAGAATAATTGTACTTGATCTCCTTTAGTAAGTGCGGTAGTAAAATCAGCAGGTTCATTATTCACCATGATGACTAATTTTTTCTTAGTAGCCAAAGAAGTATCAAATGGATAAACCTCTAAAATGTCCACTAGTACATATCTATCTTTTTCTGTTAGTTCAACTTTGGTACCGTTTATTTCCACCCAAAAGTTACTCTCATCCTCTACAGATTCTTCATTATCCAAGATACTACTAGGGATAACATGTGGATCTTCTGGTATCGTGACCACATAATGTTCATATAGCTTATCCTCGTATCGACCTTCTACACCATTTACTTCTATATTTATCTGATAACTAATGTCCATATAATCTAGTAGCCAGTCCAAGGTATAATAGTTTAATACACTTATCTTGTCTTGTTGATTAATTTGATAATTGTAATCCACAAGCTTTTTGTTGACCTCTACCCGACGAGGACAAAGAATTTCTATACCGTTTACAATTAACACAAGTGGTTGTTTTACCTCTTCCAAATCTCCAACTAACTGACTTGCATCTTCGCCCGGTTGAGAAAGTGTAATTTCTATTACATCATGAAGACTTATTGGTGTTGACATATTGGCTTCTTTTTTATTCACATAAATACTGGATCCCTCTCCAGGAAGCCCTCGAACAATTTTCTGCTTACCATTTAACTGATACTCTAGAGCATTACCCCTCTTTGGAAATAAATCCAAAGTTGAAATCCCATAGGCTGCAGTAGCATCAAGAACTGTTAAATGTCCATTGTCATAAAGCTTTATTATTTCACCGTTTACTGTAACAAAAACGAAATTATTACGTTTCTCATAATAGTTTAGACAGATTCCAATAGGTGTGACTATGAGAGAATCCTTTTTAAGACTGGTATTAATAAAATCAACCTTTCCCAGTACTTCTTGTCCACGTAAGGCAACTCTGTCCTTGGCAAGTCCGAGATATTCTCCTAAAGAATCTATAAATGCTGGTAGTTTACCACCGCCCCCTACAACAAATACTGCACTAACGGCTGTCCCACCATTAAGTTCAATGATTTTATCCGCTATTTTCTTTGTTATTAAGCGAATAATATCATCCACCTCACTTATCACCTCTGAAACCATTAATTTATGAGAGATTCCCATAATATCCTTATAGGATACCGATTTCTTTCTTAAGCAAGCTTGTTTTATCTTCTCAGCACAGTTAAAATCTACTAAATATTTCTTTGCTATGTACTCCGTAATCTCATCACCCGCAAAAGGTATCATACCAAAAGCAATAATACTTCCGTCTCTAGTAATCGAAATATCACTGGTACCGGCTCCTACATCTACTAAAGCAAGGTTAAGTAAACGAATTTGCTCTGGTATAGCAACCTCCATTGCAGCAATTGGCTCTAAAGTAAGATTAGCAACTGTCAATCCTGCATTCTCTACACTTGTGTATAAGCCATCAATAACTTCCTCAGGAAGGAAGGTAGCAAGCACCTCTGCCCCAATTTTACTTCCCTTGTGACCTTCCAAAGATAGCATAATATAATCATTGATGGTATAGTTGACTACGGAATATCCTACACAGTAATACTTAAAATTATCATTTTGCTCCTGTCTTTTCAACTGCTCATAGGCTTGCTCTATGGCAAGCATTTCTAAAGAATGAATATATTCCTTGGTTATAACAGTTTCTGTCTCAAATGTATAGTCTACAGCTGTAGTAACTGTCTTCAACACTCGACCCGCCGCTGCTATACAAACATCCTTTAAGACAATATCAAGCTGGCTTTCTAATTCTTTTTTGACCTCACGAATTGTATTGCTTACCGCAGTAATATCATGAATCTGTCCATCAAGCATGGCTCTTGTCTCATGCTCTTTCGCGATTTGTCCCATAACTTGAAACCTATTCACGTTATTTTTATAACCTACTGTACCTACGATACTTCTAGTACCGATATCCAACCCAAACACATACTGATTCGGATTCTTCGTTACTTCCATACAAAGCCCCCATGTTCCGTAATAAAAACTAAAGTAATTATACTTTAAATTATACCATAGTAGTTACAAACACTCTAGCATATTTTGTAATTGTTTATCGATATTGTTCATATCTCCATTGTTTTCTATGATATGTGTAGTATACTTACAAAAGTCCTTATTTGTCATCTGATTTTCAAGTATTGAGTCGATTTTCTCATCTGTATAACCACGACTCTCCTTTAATCGATTTCTTCTAATTTGCTCGTCAGCAATTACAACTAATACCTCATCACAGAATCTATGGTAATTCACTTGAAATAATAAAGCCGTTTCTACAACGATATACTGATACTGATTTAACTTCCTAAGTCTCTCAATTTCCTCTAGAATAAATTGTTCCACATAAGGATGGGTTAAGGAATTAAGTAGTTCCAGTTTTTCACTATTATGAAATACTTCTTTCGCCAACTTCTTACGATCTATCTTCATTTTATCATCTAAAACCTTTTCACCAAACGCATCCACTACTAAAGCATAACTTACCTGCCCTGGTTCCATAAGGTCCTTTGCTACTTCGTCACTAAAAATTACATAAGCGTTGTAGTTTTCCTGTAACAGATTTGCTACAGTTGTCTTACCACTTCCTACGCCTCCAGTTAATCCTATTACCTTCATCTTCTCACCTAGTTTATTCCGTCTATTAAGACAAATTTCTCATTTTCTTTTATAAAATAATAAGGAATCCTACATAGGGGATTCCTTATTTTCAATTATTTTGCTTCATACCAGTTGTTACCCTGGTTCACCTCAACAACAAGTGGTACTAATAAGTCTGCGACCTGTTGCATCTTTGTCTGCATGATTTCTTTTACTTCTTCTATCTCAGACTTATGAGCTTCTACGAGAAGTTCATCATGAATCTGAAGTAGAAGTCTAGAACGAAGCCCTCTCTGTTTTAGTTCCAAGTTTACACAAATCATCGCTAGCTTTATTATATCTGCAGCTGTACCCTGAATTGGAGAGTTCATAGCCACTCTCTCTCCAAAGCTTCTTTGCATAAAGTTACTAGAAGAGAGCTCTGGAATTGGACGTTTTCTTCCATATATTGTTTTGGAATAGCCTTCTTTTTTTGCAAATTCTACAATATCAGTTAAGAATTGCTTTACTGCAGGGTAAGTTGCAAAATAACTAGCAATGTATTGGTCTGCTTCCTTCTTTGTAATACCCAAATCCTGGCCAAGACTAAAGCCACCGATACCATAGATGATACCAAAATTGACTGCTTTGGCATTTCTTCTTTGCTGGCTTGTAACCTCATTAAGTGGAGTGTTAAATACCTGACTGGCAGTAATACGATGAATGTCTTCATCCACTTGGTAAGCCTTTATCAGTCTCTCATCCCCTGACATATGAGCAAGAACTCTTAACTCAATCTGAGAATAGTCGGCATCTAAAAAGACATATCCTTCTTCCGGTATAAATACCTTACGTATCTGTCTTCCAAGTTCCATACGAATCGGTATATTTTGTAGGTTTGGTTCTGTACTACTAATTCTTCCTGTGGCAGTAATGGTTTGATTAAACTTACCATGTATTCTGCCATCTTCTCTTATATAAACTGCCAATCCATCCGCATAGGTGGATTTTAATTTTGTGAGCTGACGATATTCCAAGATATCTGCAACTACTGGATAATCATCTTTTAATTTATCTAAAATATCTGCATTGGTAGAGTACCCAGTCTTTGTTTTCTTTCCAAATGGAAGCTGCATTTTCTCGAACAAGATTACTCCAAGTTGTTTTGGAGAATTAATATTAAATTCTTCGCCAACCGCATTATAAATCTGCTTTTCTAGCTCTGCAATGCGAATCACCAAATGGTCGCCATACTCTTTTAGTGCTTCCTTGTTTACCCCAATCCCTCTGACTTCCATGTCATACAAGGTGTAAACCAATGGCATCTCTATGGTAGTAAACAAAGTAAGCATTTCTTCCTGCTCTAGACGAGTCCTTAAAACCTCATAGGCCTTCATAGCAACATAGCTCTGGTAACAGCTCCATTTTGTAAAGGTCTCTAAAGAGTCCTCCATCGTCTTGCTTATGCTTGTCTTCCCAAATAGCTCCTCACGGCTTGAGACTGTCATTCCAAGATAATCTCTAGCCACGTCATCATAGTGATAGGTATCCTTTAGTGGATTTAGTAAATAAGCTGCAATGGCACAGTCAAAGAGATTGCTTTTCTCGTCTGCCTTCATATAGGTTAGCTGTCTTTTTAGCCCAATGACTGACAATAGCTTGTTTTGTCCAATAAGGTGGTTAACCTTATCAAGCAAATATTCTTTTGTAATAAATCCCTCTGGAACAATCACTGCAACAGTAGTATCATCCATTGCAATAGAAACGCCATAGAAATGTCCTTGCTCCTCTATCAATTGACAACCAACAACACCTTTACAACCCTCAACCTTAGCAAAATAGTTCTCTGCTTCATTAAAATCAGTAATACAAGCAAAATGTTCTTCTATGTCATTACTTACCTGTGCGGTTTCAGAGAATCTAGCTAACATATTTTTAAACTCTAGCCGTTTCAAAATGCGGAAGGCTTCTTCATTATACATATCAGTAAAAGTAGCCTCTTCAATATTATAGTCTAACTCACAATCTGTCTTAATGGTTGCAAGGGTTTTACTTAACTGCGCTAACTCATAATTGTCCCTAAGGTTTTCCTTTGCTTTTTTAGGAAGAACCTCCTCGATATGGGCATGGGCGTTTTCAATGGTCTCAAATTCTTTTAGGATTTTAGTTGCAGTCTTCTCTCCGATTCCAGGAACCCCGGGAATATTATCCGATGCATCTCCCATTAACCCTTTTAAATCAATGATTTGAGCAGGAGTAACTCCGTATTTATCAATAACATCTTGTGTATGATAATCCTCAATCTCGGTTCCTGTACGCTTTGTTTTAGGAATCCTAATCTTGATTTGCTCAGATGCTAACTGTAATAAATCACGATCACCAGAAACCAGACTTACTTCATAGCCCTTTGCTTCTCCTGTTTTAGCAAGGGTACCAAGAATATCATCTGCCTCAAATCCTGGTCTTTCAATAATCTTAATATTCATAGCTCTTAAGACATCCTTCATTACAGGGATCTGTTGTCTTAACTCATCTGGCATAGCCTTTCTAGTGCCTTTATATTCCTTATACATCTCATGTCGAAAGGTCGGAGAACTAACATCAAACGCTACTGTTAAATAATCCGCTTTTTCTTCCTCCATGATCTTAAACATTATATTTAAAAACCCATAAATTGCATTGGTGTGCAAGCCTTCTGAATTGGACAGATCCGGGATACCATAAAAGGCCCTATTTAATATACTATGTCCATCAATTAAGAGAAGTTTCTTACTCATATATGTTTGTTCCTCCTTATATCTAAATACACTATTGTTTCTACTTGCCCTAACGCTACCTATCCATTAGTGTACTAATGTCAATATTAGTATGGGACAAGGTTTCATAATCAATCCCATAATTTAATTCTAAATACTCATCTAGAATAGTCTTACGATTATCAAAAAAATAAGTAGGTAAGTTAAACTCGCTTTCACCCTCACTTCGGTAAATCAATTTATCTTGTACTTCCTCTAGATTAATACTTAATGTACTAACAATCATTACAATAAAAAGCAACAGTACAAAAGATACTCTTCTAAATATATGCAGATTGCGAAAATGTCTTATTTTCTCTTCATTACTCTGTAGAGTATTCAAAAACTCCTCATGATAGTTTACTGCTATATTTGCGTCCTCGTCCAAACGACGGAAACCTTGAAAAACGATATAATATACCTCTAACTCCTCCATGCAATCAGGACACTGCTCCACATGCAGTAGAAAATCTTCTAATCTATTCACATCTAGCTCATTATGAATGTATTTATTAATCATAGCCTGCGCTTCATGGCAATTCATAGAACGACCTCCTTTTGCATATGACAACATTATACCCTTTTCCTATGCAAAACTCAACGGAAATGAGAAAGAGGATGTCCTAAGAATATTATTTAATATCCTTAAAACACCCTCTTACTATCTAGCAATAGTAATCATTAAGCTTTTTTATTCTTTTTAATAACAAGAATACTCGCACCTAGTAAAATAAGCATTGCACCTGCATAATAAAATACATTTACAGGAATTGTTCCAGTTTCAGGAAGTTCTGCTCCTCCTTGTGGTGTATCATTATCTGGAACAATAATAGTAGGTTTTTCAGATGGCTTTACTGTAGGCTTTGGAGTAGGATCAACATTACCTTCTGGCACATCTGGATCTGGAATGATGAGAGTTTGTCTATAGATTGCTTTCACTGTAATATCTTCAGTTACGTTAGTAAAGCTTCTATCCCATCCATTAAAGGTATAAGAATAGGTAGCATCAGAAGCCTTAGCAGGTGTAGTACCTCTATAGGTAGCATCCTCACCATATTTTACTTTATCAGTACCTAATACTGTTGTTCCATTTTCATCTACGAAGGTAACTGTAAAGGTCTTAAGAGAAGAAGTTCTCTTTACTTCCAAATTACTAGTTACATCTTCAAAGGACTTATCCCATACAGTGTAATCTCTTGTCTCATCATAGTCGTAATCTGGTTCCGTTGCATCATCACCTGACACTACTCTTTGAGTATCAATTAAAATTCCATCAACAAAGAAATTTACTTGATATGTTTGTACTGAAGTTCTGTAT
>JAEZGY010000070.1 GCA_023416695.1 Bacillota bacterium
CTTGCACCGATTCCCTCAATTGCTTGTAAAATTACATTAATGTCACGTACGTTAGGTACGTTCTCTATTGTCACTGTCTCATCAGACATAATTGCTGCTGCTAAAATAGCTAAAGCTGCATTCTTAGCTCCACCTATAGTAACCTCGCCAACTAGTGGCTTCCCACCTTTTATAATATACTGCTCCATTGCACACCTCTATAAAATCTCATTTTCGAGTAACAAACATTCTATACGCATTTTTTTGCATACTTACACATATTAATTACATTACAACACATTATAGCATAAAGTTTCTACATTGTAAAAGATTAAAATAAGAAATACTCGGTGCAATTATTTGGAATGAGTGTAAGCCTTACTAATCCTGTACTTTTTCAAGCATGGTATATATTGTCTCCATGGTCTTCTCTACTCCCATATCCTCAGCATCTACAATAATATCTGCGTATTTTTCATACAAAGGACAGCGTTCCTTATATAAGTCTCGCAGATTCTGTCCCTTTTTCAACACAACACCCCTTCGCCTTATATTGCCAAGTCGATTCTCCAGTGTTTCATAACTTAGCCTTATGTAAATGATAGTTCCAATACTCTTTAGATGGTCCATAGCCTCTTTTCCATAAATGGCACTGCCTCCTGTCGCAATCACAGTGCGATCTACCTGTAGGCTTGAATTTATGTTGTTTTCTATGGCTATAAAGCCCTCTAAACCATCTTCTTTTATAATATCCTTAAGCAAACGATGTTCTTGTTTTTGGATTACTAGATCCGCATCGATAAATTGATAACCTAATACCTTTGCTAGAATAACACCCACTGTACTCTTTCCAGCAGCTGGCATTCCAATTAATACAATATTGCTTTTTTTATTCTTCATCGTCATTCTCATCCTCTGGTCCTAGAATGTCATCTATATCGTCCATTTTTTCTGTATCCTGGCCTCTATACTGTTCTACTTTCTCATACCAAGTATCCTTCTTTCTATTTTCAAAATAGATGAAGGAATCAATCTTATCAAAAATATCTTTGAAGGTATCCCTTGGAGCCTCTTCGATATATCTCTTTAGAATCTCCTGTTCTGCATCATTTCTATATTTGCCATAAAAAATATCAAATAAGTTATGACCTCGAACATATATCCTGAATAGCTCCATATTTTTTTTTATATCCTCTTTGCTATTAATACGGATTCCAGTAAACTTAATCATTCGTTTCACACTTCCTAATCGATATAAATAGTCTCTGTATTTCGCATAAAGAATATTATAAAATTCTTCGGGACTTTTAACCACACCGATTTTTGTCATGATTTCTGGGTCAAGGAAATAGTTTTCAAAAGAGTAATACTTTAGAATTAAAACATTTCTTGGCGACACTCTTGGAAGATTGGCTACATCTTCTTTTGCACGTTGGCTATAATAGCTACAAAGCTGTTTTACCAAATGCTTTGGATTTTTACCATCACTATCCCGAATCATCAAAAATTGGTCTTTTAGGTATAATTTGTTTATATATTTTAAATTCGCATAAGTTTTAATATTGGTGCAACTGTTGGTTGATATGATAGAAATACGCTGCAATCCCCCGTCCTCATCATAGATTTCGGAGTAATACTTTTGTAATAACAGAGGCAGACGATTACCATCCTGCTTACCTTCTACAATAAAGACAAAGCTTACATTCATAAGGTCATTTGCTGTGTATCCTAAATCATCTAAAATCTCATCGATATCTGTACTAGGATTTATGGTAGTGTAGAAATCTTCATCTAACATTACCTGCTTAATCTGCTTTGAGGAGAAATTAAAAATCATATTTGGAGAGTGAGTGGAGAATATGACTTGATTTTTTTTACTTAATCGGTAAAGAATCTCACTAGCCACTTTTTGTAGCTGAGGATGTAAATAAATCTCTGGATCCTCAATCATAATAATACAAGGAATCGTACTGTCCTCCTCTATGTATGTCTCTAAAAGAGACAGGGCATAGATACTTCGAAGCCCTTCACTTAGGTAGTGTATGCTTCCTACCTCATTACGGTCTTTATTAATAATCTGAGTATCTAGGGAAAATAATTTTTCGACGTCCATATTGTAAACAAAGCGAACGTCTTGATTTGGTGTGCCATTGGCGTGAAAATATTTATTAATCTTATCGGACATATCGGATAGGTTATTGCGATACATCTTATATTCCATCAGTTTGCTAAGCTCAAATACCGATAGCTCCTCTGGTTTCTTTTTGCTAATTACCCCAATACATTGGAAGCAGCGATTGCATTTTCTGGCTTTATCAAACATACAAACATCATCTTTTAAATCTTGAATACTCTCCTTATCATAGAAACGTAGAATTTCCTGTTGTAAATCGTCCACGTTTCTTCTCTGGTCCATATGAAAAATCTTTGGAAACACTAACGGAATGTTTTGATTGCTCTTCTTCACTCCATCCCGATACTGTATGGAACCATTACTATAAATTCGACATTCAAAGGTTAAATTACCTTCCTGAAAGGATGGCAATTTAGAGTAAAACTCCTTCTCCCAGAGTTCATATCTTTTATATTTACTGACAATTCCTTTTTTATGAAAAAGCTCTAAATCCTGAGATGTCAGCTCTACCTTCATAGCGATAATAATAGGCTTCTTTTTATCTAGAAAGTCATGCTCTCTTACCTTATAGTTTCCAGCTACCATACGAATAGCGTCAATGACAACGGTCTTCCCCGTATTATTCTTACCTACCAAAATTAATACATTATCAACATCTGGAATCTCTAGACTTCGAATAGACTTAAAATTCTCAATTCTAATGGTACATATTTTCATAGGCCACCCCTTGCTGGCATCGGTGATTACCGTTTCTGCCGTTTATTTTTTCTCTTTGGTGAAGTACGAACACGTCCTTTGGGCTTTTTCTCTGATTTCTTCACAGAATAGCCAAAGGTTCCTAGTTGTTTTCCTAAATTATAATACTCTCCATGGGAATACACAATGGGATCCGATTGGGATAAGTGGAACTTCCCTTTCTCATCCATATACTCTTCCTCTACATGAACCTGAACTACTTTTGCTATAAACATATGGTGGGAACCTAACGGTAATATACTTTCCACCACACATTCTATATTAACAGGGCTTTCTTTGATCATAGGTGCTTGTTTTAAGCTACCCATTACCGCTGTAAGCCGGCTTTCCTTAAACTTATCCATATCTCGCCCAGACTTCACTCCACAATAATCAGTGGCATAAGCTAACTGCTCCGTCGTGAGATTTATCACAAATTCTCCACTATTTTTAATCATGTCATAGGAGTGACGCTCCGGTCTTACAGAAATGTACACCATGGCCGGATTTGTACAAATTGTCCCTGTCCATGCCACTGTAATAATATTGGGAGCCTTACCTTCCTCCCCGCAACTAACCATTACTACTGGCAATGGATACACCATATTCCCAGGTTTCCATATTTGTTTTCCCATTCTTTATCTCCTAATGCTAAATAATAAATTTTGCTATAACTATTTTATCATAATCTTCCGAAATAAAATACAGACTCAACCGATATTTTCGAAAACATACTTAAACTATAAAAAAATCCAAGGAGGGGTTTTTATGGCGCGATATATTAAAATTGAAAATGTTTCTCCTGAAGATAAGAATAAGATTAAACAGGACCTAAAATTTCGGACTAGTAAGTTTATCTGGAAGGTAGCTTTTAATATTGAATTAAATCCTGAATCAGTTTCCAATCAAACCGTTTCTGTTATGAATATGAACAAACTTCCTATCAAAACTAATATTAGTTATAATGCAAGCACCAAATGTATTGAAATTGAACCGTTAGAACCTTATCAAGAAAATGAATCTTACATACTCATTGTATCCAATAAGGTTCAATCTAAGACAGGGAAATACTTAAAGCGTCCTATGCAGGTACAATTTAAGATTTAATAAACCCAATGCCATAATGTATAAAATAAGAACCCAAGCTAGCTATAATAAGAGTTAGCTTGGGTTCTTATTTCTTATTGTTGAAGAGTAGATACGATTGCTGGTATCAACTGCTTCTTACGGGAAACCACTCCAGGAAGTAGAATCTTATCTCCTTCTCCACTTAACTGGAAGGCTTCTTTTATAATCTCAAAGGCTCCGTCACCTTTATATAATAACTCTGTAGATTCTTCTATGATGTTGGTCAACATAAAGAAGAACATTGGAAGCTTGTTATCACGATACACCTGTTCAATATATGGCTCTAGCTTCTTTTTAATTAATGTTAATTCCTCATTAGTCATAGCAGTAATCTGACCTACTCCAAATACCACTTCACCGGCTGTAAACTGTTTAAAATCCTGGTAGAAGATTTCTTCTGGAGATTTACTTAACACATTACTTCCTGCAGTAAACATTTGAATTGCATATGGTTCAATATCAATTCCTGCAATCTTGGCTAATTCCTCTGCTGCCTCCTTGTCCACTGGGGTGCAAGTTGGAGAGCGGAATACTAAAGTATCAGAAAGAATCGCTGAACAAAGAATTCCTGCAATCGGTGGGTCAATCTGAACATTGTTTTCTTTATACATCTGATAAACAATGGTAGAAGTACAACCTACTGGTTGATTTCTAAAATAAACTGGGTTAACAGTTTCTAGAGAGCCAATACGATGATGATCAATTACCTCTAGAATCTCTGCATCCTCCAAACCATCTACTGCTTGGGAACGTTCATTATGGTCTACAAGAATTACTTTGCGATGCTTCACATCTAATAAGTTACGACGAGAAATCATGGCATGGAAGTTGCCATCCTTATCTAAAATAGGGAAATCACGATAACGCTTCTTCGCCATAATATCTTTCACATCATCAAAATAGTCATCTCTTGTAAAAGTAACTAACCCACTACTTTTCATAAAATGAGAGATTGGCATACTCTGGTTAATTAATCTTGCTACTGTATACGTATCATATGGTGTACGAATAATGGTACAACCTTTCATCTCTGCCATTTTGGTTATGGTTTTGCTTACTAAAGCTCCCTCGCATACAATAATACACTGAGCCTGCATCTCAATGGCACATAGCTGAGATTCATAGCGGTTTCCAAGAATTACGAGGTCATTTTTCTCGATGTAGTCCTCCATTAAATCAGGATTCGCCGCTGAAATCAAAACCTTTCCAGAATGAATAGTTTCATCTATATCACCTACTACCATATCGCCATCTAGTGTCTCTACAATATTACGATAAGGAGTGTTCGCTGCTCCAATGATTTCATTATTAAAAACATCCATATACGCCTTTGTTATGTCTCCCAGCGTAATTAGACCTTTTAATTTTTTATTCTGTACAATAGGAAGGGTAACAACATTTTGCTCACCCATTTGCTCCCATGCTTTTTTCAGAGAAATAGAAGGATTAACTCCATTATAAAAATGAACATCTATGTCCTTTACTCTAAGCTTTACATCTCCAAGATATTCTGGTGGGGTCACATTAAAATAATCTAGAATAAATTTGGTTTCTGGACTAATGTGTCCTGCACGCTTGGGCTTATAGCCTCCTTGATTTAGTTTATTTTTCAATTCTGCATAGCCAATAGCGGAACAGATGGAATCTGTGTCCGGATTCTTATGACCTATTACATATACAGAACGTGTTGGTTGATTCAACAAGTACTAGTCCTCCAGTCATTTTCCTTCATGGTACTACAAGTTACCATATACATTTTTCTTAATTTTATTCATCGCCAAAATCAGAGGCATAAATAGTGTTGATATTGCTATCATCCAAACTCTTTGCATTTTTTTCGCAGGCAACCTCCTGCAAACCTCTTCTCTCTAAGTTCTCCATGGTTTCATGCAGCTTTTTAAGTAGTTTTAATGGACGGTCCTCGACTAATTCTTTTTCTTCTAACTCATCACAAATCAGCTTTAACATAATATCAGCATCTTCTTCTAGTTCAAAGTCTTTCTCTCTAAAAAAGTCTACTGCATAATCATATAACTCTGTCTTACCAAACGCCTGAATATTAATGGTATCCTTGATGTAACTATTTAACATTGGATAGGTGCGGAATAATACCTGTAGGTTCTCTTCCTTATCCTCCAAGATAACCACTATGTTTCCCCTAAGATCCCTTAACATTTTTATAAGTTGGAGTTGATTCTCTGGTTGTAATCCGCCAGCCTCTTCCACAATAAGGTACCCTTTTTGAAGTCTCTCATAGTGCTCCTCTAGGTTAATTTCATTTAGTCTTTCACTACTAATCTTTGCTACTTTCTTATTAGGAAATACTTGTAATTCAAATAAAAGCTTGATTAGACATTTTGCCAGGGTGGTTTTCCCACACATTTTGGTTCCTGCTATAGCAAAAGAATATGGATTTTGCTGTTTTAGCATATCATTTACTAAGTTTACAACTTGAAGACGGATACTGGCAATACTGTAAAACCTTCCAAATAATTCTTTATAGGACTCAAGAGAGAATGGCTTATTTAATATGTTCTTCACAATCTCATTTGAAGTACTTACTTCCTCCATTACTTCCTTTTCTTCTTCAAGATAGTTTTCTAGCATCTGATGGATTTCTACCGTTTCTGCTTTTTCTTCTACCTCTGCCTCTTCTTCTATCTCCACCTTTTCTTCTAATGCTATACTCTCGTCAGTTACTACTTCCTCTTCTATTGCTGTTTCCTCGTCTGTTTCTACTGTCTCTTCTATTGCTATTGTCTCGTCTGTTTCTGCTGTCTCTTCTTCTCTATACTGCTCTTTCAAAGGCTTGTTATCCTCTTGCTCAAGAAAATCAAACTTACTTTCACTGTTTATAAAAATGACCTTTTCGAAACCATCACTCTCACTTCCTAAATAATGTTCCTTAAGCATTTTGGCTTTCTCTACTACGACGCCATCTCCAAACCAAAGAATTAAATCACTGCATTCCGCAATACACTGTTCTACCATTCCAGCTTTATGATATACCTTAGCCAATTCATAAGCCCATTTTTCGTTATAATCATACTTCTTTAATTCCGTTAAGGATGCAATAAGAACAGGGTAATCCTTTTTCTCCATCTTATCGATCCGATAACGCAGAATATATTGATCCGCATCCCTAGGGGCTGCCTGTACAAATTCATTGTAATAATACTCTGCATCTTCACTATTCTTACGCTTAATTGCCAGCTTAATCAGCTGATAGATAATACGACGACTACCTGACTTGTCCCGCAAACGGAGAAGAATTCTCTCTGCTTCATCGTAATGCTCCGTCTGCATATAGACCTCGGCAAATATACTAAGGTCAGGTAATACCTTTATCTTGTTGATATCCATAGTCTCCATAATCTGCAGAGCCTTCTGATACATTCTCTTTTCTACAAGCTTACGTATCTCAGAGCTTTTTACGATGTAGTCGTACTTTTCCATGTTCCTTCCTCCACTAACTTTCTACTGGTAATTTTTTAGGCATCAATTACGTGCAGATAATATTGCTCCAGGCTATCATGCTTGTCCAGTAACTCACAGGTTGGACCATCCACTATAATCTTCCCTTGCTCCATAATTATGATATGATTACATAAATCCTGTACTTCATCTAAGTAGTGACCCGTATAAATAATACTAGTCCCTTCTTTACGGATATTCTTTATAGCCCCTAAAATAGCCTTTCTGGATACAACATCCAGACCTACCGTTGGCTCATCCATAACAACTAGTTTAGGTTGATGTAACATGGCTGCACCAATATTTAAGCGGCGCTTCATACCACCAGAATAAGTATTAACATGCTGTTTTAGCTGCTCCTCAGTTAGTCCTATCATATTAGCTACACGTTCAATTGACTGCTTTAATTCCTTACCTTTTATATCATAAGAGCGTCCCCAAAATCTTAAATTATCGATCCCGGATAAATTTTCATACAATGCAATATCCTGTGGCACATATCCCAAGACTTTACGAAGATCTGCAGGAGATTTTATAATGCTTCTCCCCTTCCAGGCAATATCACCACTGTCTGGTTTTATAAGTGTAGCAATCATTGAGAGGGTGGTTGACTTACCAACACCATTGGCGCCTAAAAGTCCCAAAACGTCACCTTCCTGCATAGTAAAGGAGATATCATCTACTGCCACCTTTTTCTTATAGCTTTTCCTAACGTGACTTACCTCTAACACAGTAATCCTCCAATCAGCCCAATGATTTTACAATCTACTTCTTTTCATAGTAGTAAATGGTATCCATTATTTCTTTTGGGACTTCCTTTCCTTTTTTTGTAATAGCAAGGGCTTTTGCCTCTAAAATTCTTAACTTACCATGGATATCCCTCTCATAACGGAATAGGGATTCACTAAATACCGGTCGATTAATGAGAGTTTTCCGAATATCCTTACCAAATGGGCAATACATAGACAAGATGTCTCTAGCTGGTTTATGAAGCCTTAGAGCACCAGTGTACTCATACTTCATCCACTGCTCGTAATCCATAACGAAACACTCTCGATAACTGTTTCGTGCCTTCATGATTTGTTGTTTTATCTTCTCTTTCTTTTCTTCATTTAAATCTTTGTTTTTTCGATAAAATTGGATGTAATCGCAGTACTCTGATGTTAAACATTTGTTTTTAATGTCATTCCATGCTAACCCTTGAATGGTTCTGCATACTTCCCATCGATATCTTCCTGCTAACTTAATCATTGTATCATATAGACTTGCCTCATGAAAGATTGAAATACAGAATCGGCCTGCACTTTCTCTTTTCTTGCCTTCAATTTCCTGCCACATGCTTCCATTTACCCCGCAGGTTGGGAAGATAATGACATCTGGTAAGTACTCCTTCATAACCATTTCCTTAGATAATTCTATCTTAGGATTGTTATATAATACCTCCCGATAAAATAAGGAATAATCCAATTTTGTGACATCTCTAATAGCTTCATCCACAGCCGTGTAGGTCACAAAATATTTCGCCATATTTAAAGGAACCATATCACTATGTAGTACTGGAACGTAAGTAGAAATCTTTCCGTTTACCAACCTCATATTTAGAGCAAACATATTGATTATTTCATAGTTCAGTTTTCTATTTCTATCCTGATTATATTGAACCGCTTCTGCTGCAGTAATCTTAGCCTCTGCCTTAAGGTTTCTAACATACTCTGTATAATCCATATCTAAGTCATTCTTAGAAGGCTCTTTCTTACCCTCATAAATCATTCTTAACCACTCAAACATAGTATAACAACTACAGTAATGGGTAGTAGTATAATTTATCCTTAATTGATAAAGCTCTACCATCTGTTCTTCGGTTAATAATCTCTCATCTACAAATCCAAAATTTAAAAACAGTTCTACGGCCTTAGGGTAGTGTTCCGTGGCATAAGCTACCTTAAATACTTTTTCATAGACGACATAGAAGTCCCTGCTTATTTCTCTGCGCAAAACTCTGGTTTCGTCAGAAACATCCTGTCTATCCTGTAAGGAATAGAACATATCCACTTTCTCTTTAAAATGATTTCCTAACTCTTCCTCTACCTGACCATATTGAAGGATTTGATCGATGCTTCCCTTTAGCTCTCTTACAATACTTTCTTTGTCAACTGTGTTCTCTTCTTTCGTAAGACCACTTATTTCTTTCTCAGATATCATAGCATAGTAGATCTTTTCCATCATGGTTCGGTTAATAGAACTTGCTTTACCTATACATTCCTCCTGTATAGTTTCTATTCGATTAACCAAATCTACTGTCCTATCTACTAGCTCTGTCATATCAGAATAATTAGCATGAGAAGGCGCAAGCAACATTACCTCTTGGCATATTACCTTAAAGAGGCAGTCATTCCCCTCGTTAAATAGACTTATACTTAAATCTTTGGTATAAGACACTAAATGATTTAATTGATCAGTAATAATCGTAATAATCTTAATTTTTTCTTCTATCTCTCTTAATGAGAGATTTGGTAAATAGGAATAATAATCCACCATAACTTTAGATGGAACCTGGGAAATCTCTTTGATCCCTTCCATCCACTCTTCTTTAACAGGTAATGCCTTATCAAACTCCTTCAGACTTTGAAGACACTTTACTTGCTGAATATCTCCACCATACTCTAAAACCATATCTCCATACTTTTTTAGAATCTCCTTAGCCTCTTCATAGATGTCATTGGCAGAAGCTTTTAAATTATAATAATCATCATATAGATTAGCAAGCACTCGGTTTAAGGACTTAATCATATAACCCTTATAATCTGTATTTAAAGTAGCTATCTCACCTAAATCCGACATTCCTGAACTCTTAAATATGTACAAACTGCAGGCCTCATTTGCCTCACAGGTAAAAGAGTATTTTCCTGTATATAAATCTTGTATTCCGAGAAAATAACCAGGTCCTAACACCATTCTTGAACCTTCATTATACATGGTTACTTTTCCTTTTAGTACTAAGGCCACGCTTTGTAGAAGCTCTCCTTGCTGATATATGATTTGGTTCTCTTCAATCTGGTTGACCGTTCCTACTTTTAATGTACTTTCCATATAATCGCTCCTTGTCCAAATTAAAACAGTACTCTATAGGATTATTATACACTTATTGTCGTTTTGGGTAAACTGATTCCAATGAAATAAAAAATATCCAGCCTCCTAGTTCTTCTGCCTTCTATTCAAAGAATAGCAGGCATTAACAAGTCTAGGTTCTGGATACTCTGTTGTGTTAGCAACTATAATATTTATTTTTAAATCCGTGCATCTTGCTTTGAATTAATCCCATAAGCGTTACCTTTACAGTTAACTCGGTTCAGGCAGCCTTACGGCACACAAGAGCTTCTGCTTAGTGCTGCTTCATTCCTGACCTGACACGGTTCACAGATTCCTGTTGCGTAAGACCCAAACGTCAACATCACTTATAAAGGGCAGCCCTACAAAATTAACCCTAGGCAAGATATCACCCCTGCTGTAGCGGATTGCAGGTACAGGGCACCGCTATCTCCCCGGCTGCACGGAAACTT
>JAEZGY010000023.1 GCA_023416695.1 Bacillota bacterium
ATTGTACTTCCAGTAATATAACTATTCATAATATACATCCTCCTGATGTATTAAGAATACTTACTTCCTATACAAATCTCAACCTACGAAACGTAGACTCCTACTCTTCTTGTCTTTTTTTCTTATATCCAATTAAAATAAGTATGCCTATAAAAGCGGTGATAGCTGAGGTGAGATAAACCTGTCTAAACCCGGCATTCATGGTATCCTGATAGGTGTCACCCAATTCCTCTTTCATGGCAGCTAGTTGCTTCTTGTAATCTGCCTTTGCTGTGGCGAAGGCTCCTGGAAGATCCTTTCGGACAGATTGCATATAGGTGGCCATCAGTTTAATATTCGGCACTCCAGCCGTTGCAGGAATGTCTACACCACCCATACCCTTGATGGCAGACTGTATGCCTGCAATTCCTTTATCTAGGCCTGCTGTTGCCTTCCCTTCAATCATTGTAAATATGTAATCAGTTACATCTTCCGCACTTTCAGATATGGTAGTAGCATCAGAATCCTGAAGCTTAGTGATAAGTTCCTGTGGTAACTGCATATTACTTTTCTGACTAGTATCCATTTTCATATTAAGCATTGCCTTAATATCAATGGAATCCAGATCCACATCCCCCATCATTAAGGTCAACATCTTGTTTCCTTTTATTTGATTCACTGCATCGCTTAACTCATTGACATACTTAATCTCAGGCATATTAATCTGCTGTGGCAACATATTCATCATGTTTGTGCCTACATTCATCCCTGCATGAGAGATAAATCCTATCATAAAGGCAGGTGCAATGGCAGTTCCGATGGACCGTACCAAGGAAACCGTTGCTAAAGCAGAGTTTGCCTCATCTTTGTGGGTATTGTCTAGCATCATATAATTTAAAGGTGTTCCCATGGTAAAACCAACTCCAAGTCCCACTAACATGAGTCCTACCATTACAGTAAACATATTGGCATAAACCATAGCTACATAGTTAAAGAATAAGGCTCCTGCTATTGCACTACTAAAACCTATAGTAAGTACTATTTTGGCACCATATTTATCGATTAGTTTTCCAGAAACAGGAGCTGCTACTCCAGCAAACAGACCTAGCACGATAACAAAATATCCGCCACTTCCAGTTGCTATCTTCATAATGTTTTCGCATAATTGTGGTACAAAGATAATGCCCATCATAACAACACCAGTAAAGAAGGAGAGAATCAATGTTATATTAATCCTTGCGTTTTTAAAGTAATGTAGGTTTAATACAGGATCCTCTGCTTTTTTCTCTGCCAGTAAGAAGAATGGTAATACCACAACAAATATAATAAGAAATGGATATACCTTTGTACTTAAAAAGCTATCTACAAAATTGAAGTAATCTACATTTTTTAGTCCATATAGAATAGAAAGTACCATTATAGTTAGTGTAAGAATACCAAAATAGTCTATCTTCTTTACCTTATCAGATTTGGTATTTGGTAGGGTAAGAAAGCCTGCCAGAAGTATAAAAACAGTAATTGGAAGATTAATAAAGAAGATAAACTTCCAGTTGTTTCTTCCAAATAAATCTAGTATAGCACTACCTGCAGAGGAACCGAAGATATTGGCAATACCGTAAACTCCTCCTACTAAGCCAAGAGCCACTCCTCTCTTCTCCTTAGGAAATGTTGTACCAAACTCTGCTGTGGCAATAGGAAGAATTCCTCCTCCACCGATGGCCTGCACCACTCGTGCTCCAAGTAATAATGGAAAACCTCCAAATAATTGGGATAACCCGCAAAATAAGGAGCCTGTTCCAAACAAAAGAATACTCACTAAATACACATATTTTCTACCGAATTTGTCTGCTAGCTTTCCCATAACTGGAATACTAGCCGCATATGCTAAGGTATAAATGGTAATCATCCAAATACCTGAGTTAGCACTTACCCCTAAATCATTTTGTATAATTGTTCTTGCGGGTGTAACAATACCCGTATCAATGGCCCCCATAAAAATGCCTAATAAATATACGGCTAAAATAAGTCCAAATCTAGCCTTCTTTTCTTGACTCTTCATATTCCTCTTCCTTTCCTTTACAAATTATGCTGACATACCATGTCAATGTCTTCTATGTTATTTTATTCGAACTAGTCGTACTATATATAAGATAATTACTCCAAACATAAGAATTAGAAACACCGGAAGGTAAAACCACGGCAAGGAAGTACCCTGAATACTATTTACCTCTATAAAGGTAAAATTAATAATCATAATAAGTTTTGTAAGACCTATCATAGACTTTATCAGTCGATATACCTTCTCCTTATTCTCCTCCGTAACTTTAATACCTGTATTCCATATAACAGGAAACGCCTCTACAAATGTAATTCCTAAGTATAAAAGCCAACTTACAACTGGCAATATAAAAAGTTCACCTTTAGAACCCCAACGATCCACTTCTCCCTTTCCATTGTAATGACCAGGGACCTGATCCGGAAGACTATTCCATTTTACTAATAAATATGTAATGATTCCAATTAAAAGAGATAAACAAATGATCTCGATTGCTATATCAAACCTAGTTCTCTTTACTTTCAATCTTCTCACTTCCTGTTTCCATTTTTTGCTACACACTGGATTATACTACTTTCTTTCCTCAATGACTACCATTTTATTTAAACACTATGTTCTTTTTACCTATGTTAAAATGATTAAATTCTTAATAAAATAAAGCCAATTTGTAAAGATTGTATTTTACAAAAAACTAGCTGTGGTATATACTTAGTGTAA
This sequence comes from Bacillota bacterium, assembly GCA_023416695.1. Classification (GTDB taxonomy): domain Bacteria; phylum Bacillota; class Clostridia; order Lachnospirales; family Lachnospiraceae; genus KM106-2. The sequence goes on from JAEZGY010000023.1 coordinate 2,753, forward strand.
TTTAAAAATAAAGGTGAAGTGTGCCATATACGACTTTACCTTTTTTTGATATCTATTTGATTAGATATAGCAAAGACAAAGGAGATACTATTATGTATAAGATTCTAAAAAAACAAAGTCTGAATCCCACTGTGACATTGATGGAAATAGAGGCTCCTTTTGTAGCAAGAAAAGCAGAGCCTGGACAATTTATCATTCTCCGTGTTGATGAAGAAGGGGAACGAATTCCTCTAACGATTGCCGGTTACGACAGAGAGCTTGGTAGTGTTACAATCATTTTTCAGATTGTTGGTGCTACCACTGAGAAACTGAACCATAAAGAAGAAGGAGAGTACCTACAGGATTTTGTTGGTCCTCTTGGAGAAGCTACATATACAGAAGGTTTAAAGAAAGTTTGTATCGTTGGTGGTGGTGTGGGTTGTGCAATCGCCCTTCCAGTTGCTAGGAAGCTACATGAGATGGGTTGCGAAGTAACCTCTATCATTGGTTTTCGTAACAAAGACCTCTTAATTCTAGAGGATGAATTTAACGCTGCTTCTAAAAAACTATATGTTATGACAGACGATGGTTCCTATGGACAGCAAGGCAATGTTTGTGTTCCACTGAATGAGATGTTTGCTGCTGGTGAAACCTTTGATGAAGTCATTGCTATTGGTCCACTGATTATGATGAAGTTTGTGGTAGATGCAGTTCGGCCAACTGGTATTCCATGTAAGGTGTCAATGAATCCTGTTATGGTGGATGGAACTGGTATGTGTGGTGGTTGTCGTCTTACTCTTCACCAAAACGGAAAACAGGTGACCAAATTTGCCTGTGTAGATGGCCCTGACTTCAATGGTTACGAAGTAGATTTTGATGAAGCAATGTCACGTAGTGCTATGTATTATAATTTTGAACGACATGCTCATGAAGAAGCCTGCAATCTCTTTAAAAAGGAGGCCAAATAACATGCCCAACATGAATCCAAAGAAAAATCCTATGCCAACTCAGGCCCCTGAGGTACGTGCACATAATTTTGAAGAAGTTGCTACTGGATACTCCGCAGAAGTTGCCGTTGACGAAGCTCTTCGTTGTTTAAACTGCAAGCATATGCCTTGTGTGAGCGGATGTCCTGTCAATATACATATTCCTAACTTCATTACTAAGATTAAGGAAGGAGACTTTGAAGCTGCTTATCAGGTTATTAGTGAATCCTCTAGTCTTCCTGCAGTATGTGGTCGTGTATGTCCACAAGAAACCCAATGTGAAGAAAAATGTGTCCGTGGTATCAAAGGGGAGCCAGTTGGTATCGGCCGCTTAGAACGATTTGTAGCTGACTGGCACAATGCTCACAGCAATGAAACGCCAGTGGTTCCACCTAGCAATGGACATAAAGTAGCTGTAGTAGGTTCTGGGCCTTCCGGTTTAACCTGTGCTGGCGATCTTGCAAAAAAGGGTTACAAAGTAACCATATTTGAAGCGTTACATACAGCTGGTGGCGTACTTGTTTACGGCATTCCAGAATTCCGTCTTCCTAAAGCGATTGTACAAAAAGAAGTAGACAACCTACTTGCCATGGGTGTAGATCTAGAAACCAATATGGTAATCGGAAAAACTCTTACGGTAGATGAAATCTTTGAAATGGGTTATGAAGCAGTCTTCATTGGTTCTGGTGCTGGACTTCCAAACTTTATGGGAATCCCTGGAGAACAGCTAAAGGGCGTTTACTCTGCCAATGAATTCTTAACCAGAAGTAACCTGATGAAATCCTACAAGGATCACCCACAAACCCCTATTATGAAGGGTGGTAAGGTTGCCGTAGTGGGTGGTGGTAATGTGGCTATGGATGCTGCAAGAACTGCTCTTCGCCTTGGCGCAGAGAAAGTATATATTGTATATCGCCGTTCCCTAGAAGAACTACCTGCTCGTCAAGAAGAGGTAGAGCATGCAATGGAAGAGGGCATTGAATTTAGATTACTCAACAACCCAGTAGAGATTCTTGGCTACAAAAACCCAGAGGACAGAAGAGATCCTAAGAATGACTTTGTTACTGGTATGAGATGTATTCGAATGGAGCTTGGAGAGCCTGACGAACGTGGTCGTCGCCGTCCTATTCCAGTTGAAGGTAGCGAATTTGTTCTTGATGTAGATTCTGTTATAATTTCTATTGGAACTTCTCCAAATCCACTGATTAAGTCCACAACGTCAGGGCTTGATGTAAATAAATATGGTGGTATTATTGTAGAAGAAGAGACTGGCGCTACTACAAAAGAAGGTGTATTTGCCGGCGGTGATGCCGTAACAGGTGCTGCGACGGTAATCTCTGCCATGGGAGCAGGTAAAGTAGCTGCAAATGCAATTGACGAATATTTAAGTAAAAAATAAAGTTCTCCAAAGGGAGACATAGCAATCGCTCACAGACTGTAATTGGTCTGTGGGCTTTTTTTGTGGTAAACATTGACATGATTTATAAGCCTGAATTATGTTGACCATTGTATACATTTGTAGTATATTGCAATTTTAAGTGAAGTAAGGACATTTTGGAGGTGTTCACTTGTCTGATAAAAAATTAGTGATCCATGCAAAACGTTACAAAAATGACACCTCTGTTGTATCTGCAAGATTACCTAGAGATATGGTGAAAGATTTAGACCATATCGCTGAAAAAACCAGACGCAACAGAAATGAAATTATTATGCTTTGTTTAGAGTTTGCTATTGATCACCTTGAAATAAATACAGAAAGAAGTGAGGAAGTAACTTATGGCAATAATAGACGTAGTAAAATACAATGGTAGCCCAGATGTGTTGGCATGGAAATATCCAAGCGAAGAATTAAGTACTTGGACACAATTAATTGTAAACGAGTCACAAGAGGCTATTTTATTTAGAGGTGGCCAGTGCTTTGATGTTTTCTTAAGTGGTCATCACGTATTAGAAACTGAAAACATCCCCCTTTTAAGCAACCTAGTAAATCTTCCCTTTGGAGGTCGCTCTCCCTTTACTGCAGAGGTTTGGTTTGTAAACAAGCAAAGCTCCCTCGATATTAAATGGGGAACTCCTTCTCCTATTCAATTACAGGACCCCAAATACTCTCTTTTTATTCCAATTAGAGCCTATGGTCAATTTGGAATACGGATTGAGGATTCCACACTATTTCTTAGTAAATTAGTTGGTACGTTACCTATATATGATAAAACATCAATCCTAAAGTATTTTAGAGGTTTATATCTGACAACCGTAAAGGATACCATCTCCTCTTATGTCATTCATCATCAGATTAGTATTATGGAAATCAATGCATACCTTGAGGAACTTTCAATGCAGCTTCAAGATAAAATGCAGCATATCCTTCAGGAATATGGAATCAGACTGATTAATTTCTATGTCAATGATATCAGTGTTCCAGAAGACGATACTGCCGTTATGAAGTTGAAGGAAGCCCTTGCAAAGAAAGCTGAAATGAATATTATCGGCTACAACTATCACCAAGAGCGCTCCTTTAATACCCTAGAGGGAGCTGCTAACAATCCTGGCTCTTCTGGGAACCTTATGGGTGCAGGTCTAGGTCTTGGCATGGGTGCTACCATGGGAGGGGCTGTTGGACATCAGTTTTCTAATATAGCTAGTGTTCTTGATACTACTCCAAAGGAACCAACCAAATTAGAGGACATAAAAAAGCCTTCTTCCTCCACATGTAGCAATTGTGGTTTTTCTCATACTGCTACGATGAAGTTCTGCCCGGAATGTGGGCAACCTTTGCAAAAAACTTGCCCAACCTGTAACGTTAAGTTACAAGGTTCTCACAAATTCTGTCCAGAATGTGGTTCCAAAACAGCATAAGAAATATAAAGAATTGGAGATATGAACGATGCAGAAAAAAAATTATTCCTGGGGACTCATACTATTCATGTTCTTTCTATTCTTTCCCGTAGGCATATGGATGCTTATAAGGAAAATAAATGGAGAAAGACTCAGTTATAGTAAGATTGGAAAATCCTTAAAGATAGTAGGGTGGATATTGCTCAGTTTCGCTTTCCTCTATCTCGTGATGGGGATTACTGGAGAGCTTGAAATGGAGGACGGTTCAAGTACTGTGGGCTCAGTAATTACCTCTCTACTGATTTTTGGCGGTGGCGGTTACTTATGCTTAAAGAAATCCACAAACTATTTGGAGCGTGGAGCGAAATATAGCAAATATCTATCCATTGTAAACACAAGCAATGACTTAAAAATAGATCGTATTGCGGCTTCCTTTCCCACTACATTTGAAGAAGCTGTGAAAGATTTGCAGACTATGATTGACGATGGATATTTTATCAATTCCTACATTGATCTAACTCGTAGAGAACTAGTCATGCCAAAAAACACTACATCTGCCCATGAGGATAGTAAACAAATGTACTATGAACAAGCAGAAGCAACCGAACAGCGACGCATCAACAACTGCCCAAACTGTGGAGCACCAAATACAAATACACTAGGCTTAGTAGTAGAATGTGAATACTGTGGGTCAATGCTTAAAATATAAGGTAATAAGAGCCGAAAAGTCAGCATCTCTTGGCTGAACTTTTTGGCTCTTACTGCCTTAAGCGTAAGCGTGTCCTACGACAGGACAACACCCAATACCCCTACTGTAATTTTAAAGCCCCTCTTACCCCCTCGCCATCAGGCCTTACGTACCACTACGTGATCAATCCATGCGAGAGCTTGCGTTTCATGGAATTACCTAGAGCCGCCTACACAACCAAAGGGTGCCACACTATTCTAGTGTGACACCCCTATTCTTAATATACATATAGATATATTCCAATCCAGTGAAGTATTGCTCCTCCTAGGACAAAGAAGTGCCAGATAAAATGATCATGCTTTTTATCCCTTGAAAACGGAATCATTCCTACCGTATAGATAACTCCACCAATCAGAATCAACCAAAACAATGACCGGCAGTTACGAAACCAATCTGGCATAAACATTAGGCCACTCCAACCTATGGTAAAATACAATGGAAAATGAAGCCACTGAAGTCTACCTGGCCCAAACACGGCTACCATGGTTATACCAAGAGCAATGAGTCCCCACTGCACACAAAACAACACAATCCCTAACGTGTTGCCCAAATATACAAGATAGAAAGGAGCAAAGGTTCCTCCAATTAGCAGATAAATAGAGGAATAATCAAACCTTCTCCAAAGTCTTTTTACTCTAGATCCACTTCTAAAAGCATGATATAGACAGCTCATCAGCATCAAGAAAAAGAGGCTGATACCATAAAACAAGGCACCCATTATCTCTAGACCTGTGCTAGACTTAGTCAACAACATAACCATTCCTATGGCTGCTAAAAGAGCACCTACCCCGTGAGTTACAGCATTTCCGATTTCCTCTAAGACAGTCAGATGCGGAGGCTCATTTTTCTCTTTAATTCGCAGCCGTTTTTCTTCCCTTTGCTGTCTCTTTTGAGCCTTTCTCATATCTTTTTGCTCCAACTCCTGTAGTCTATCTTCTCCGACCATAAGTCACTACTCCTTTCTTCACCATAAGTTTAGTTTATTTTACCATTATAGTTATTTCTAGTAAATATGATAGGGTAGATAAAATCTATAAGAAGTTTGCTCTATGGTAATACTACTATATCTATTTGTTCATTTCCGCAAGAATACGTTAAACCCACATACTATAGTTACTAACAGTATTACTAGTATTTCATTTTTAGCATTGTTTCAACATTGTACAACTAATTCTTGATAAGTAGATCACGTATTCTAAATTAACTATTATAGTTTCTGTAGTAGTGTTTTTCTTTCTAGAGAGTGATGCTTTGACTATAGCACTGATTTCCATTCGTCACAAGGATTGTTATCCCCATACCAGACTGAATCTGCTTAAAATATCCACAAAATCCATACTCACTATCCTCAAAACTCTGTGGGGTAAGCTCATAGCAGGTGTTCCCTATCTGAATATATATCAAGGTCTCTTTACTACAATACTTAGAATTTATTTGCCCGGTTATACCGGTAAACTCATTCTCTGCCTTGCTGTTTATTGTCGTAACAAGATCGGTTTTCTCGGTACCTGTAAGTAACTGCCGCTCTGGGGCCAAGAAAATTGGTGCTATCTTCTGTAGTAATGGAAGATTTCTCTCTGCTATCTCCAGTATAACCGTATCCGCCTTATAGGTATCCATTTTTCTCAAATCATAAGGAGTGCTTTTATCATAGATCGCTTTTCCATAAGCATCACTAAAAAATGGAATGAGGTTGTTGGCAAAAGAATCACGATACATAAGAAGACTACCGGATGCATTCTCATTGGAGCTCTCAATATAGGTCTGTTCTGTACTTCTGGTTCTGGTCAAATAGGTATAGGCTTGTGTTTTTTCATAATCTATTACACTCTCATTATTTCCATCCTCTGCATAAAGCATCTTATACAGATCCCCAGTCATAGTACGAGAGGTTTCCTTCTTGTAGGATAAGAAATCATCATGGTCCTTACCAAGGCTGTTTAGTACCTGATCATAGACTCTTCTTGCCCCTTCATTATTCCAGTGGGTATCAGTTTTATAGTACAAGGTTTCCTCAGAATCCTTAAAAATTGGGAATACATCAATATAATTTACCTCTGCAAGCTGTTTCCTTAAAATTGTCCAGTTATTATTCTCTGACACCTTAAGGAAACGATCTGGCATATAATCGTAAACAGAATTCTTGTTAGGTGCAACTAAAAACAGAAACTTCCCGCCCTTTTTCTCTACTTCCTCCTGTAACAGCGTAAGCATTCTTTGTATATTAAAAAGTCCACGGTCTGAGATAGTTTTAATGCCACAATAATCATTTACTGTTTCACGAAAATATAGATAATCCTCTTTACCAATGACTACATTCTCTACGGCGGATGTATGGAACCCTTTACTTAAAAAATCCCCATACAAATCTAGAAGAAGCTGTCGATTTCCCAAATGATTGGTTAGGTAATTTTCTATATCCTGAGAGATATCTGTATTTAATTGTCCATTTTGTATGATTGCTGGCGCCTTAACCTCTTTCTCATTGTCCATGGCACTATTGCTAAAAAACATAGAAAGAAACAGGAAGAAACATCCTCCCACTGAAGCAATCAGATATATCGCGTAAGCTATTTTTTTCATATGCACCTCAGAACCTAAAATATATAAATGGGTTATAGCCCCCTGCCACCAGTGTCATAATACTTAGAAGCAGACAGAAAAAGCTAAGAGGATAGGTAAATCCACCTAATACCGGCTGACGCTCTGTAAGTCTGGCTCCAACTTTTTTCCAGTTAAACATCCCTACAATTGCAATGATAAACAGCATGATATTATACGGTGTGCAGAACTGGGCAATATCTACTAAAGAGGCTGTCGTTACCGTAAAACCGGTAAACATGGAAGACAGAATCATGAAGGCTTGTAAAAGATTTTCACTCCTGAAAAAGACAAAGGCACAGCTTATCACTAACATGGTATAAATCCAGCCCAAAGCAGTTCCCTTTATCTTTTTTAGTACCCAAAGGTAATCCTCCAGTATAAGGAAGGTTCCATGTATCAATCCCCAGATAATGAAATTAAGGCTAGCCCCGTGCCACAGACCGGTACAGAAAAATACCACATATTTATTAACAATGGTTCTTCCCATCCCTTTCCGGTTTCCACCTAATGGAATATATAGATATTCCCGAAACCAAGAGCTCAGAGAAATATGCCATTTTCTCCAAAATTCTTTAATGCTTGTTGCCTCATACGGGTACTGGAAGTTCTCATGAAAGGTAAAGCCGCACATTTTTGCCATTCCAAGTGCCATGTCACTATAACCGCTAAAGTCATAGTAGATCTGCAGGCAATACAGAATTGCTGCTACCCAGCCAACCACAATATTAAAATTGTTGGCATCATACGCATATAAGGTATCTACCAGACTACTCATGGTGTTGGCAATAAGAACTTTTTTCGCTAGTCCAAAGGTAAACCGACGAAAACCCAAAGCGGCTGATTCCAGAGAGTGCTTCCGACTATGTAGCTGAGTTGCAAAATCAGCGTAACGGATAATTGGCCCTGCTATCAACTGCGGGAAAAAGCTTATATATAAAATTAAATTACAATAATTTTTTTGTAGTAATGACTTATCACGATATACATCAATCAGATATGAAATCATCTGAAAGGTGTAAAAAGAAATACCTATAGGTAAAATAATCTTTGGTACAGGGATTCCAAACCCTAAATTATTAATACTAGTAAGGAGAAATCCTGTGTACTTAAAAAACCCAAGAAAAAGAAGGTGAGTAACAACTCCGACAACCAAAAACATGCGCCCATGACTGCCAGTGGCTATTCCTCTTGCGATAAAGTAGTTGATAACACTAACAATCAATAACAATAATATATAATATGGTTCTCCACATCCATAGAATAAAAGGCTGGCAATTAGTAAAAGCATATTCTTTGCCTTTATTCCTGGTATAAGAAAATAAAGGCCTATAACAACCGGGAGAAAAAGGACCAAAAAAGTAATTGAGCTGAAAACCATAATGTTGCTACCTCTCTAATTTACTCTGTGATTTGATAGATCTCGATCGCATCCACAGTTTTATCTTTTAAATAAAGTTCTATGCCATAGTTGTCGGTTTCATAAGAACAGGAAACTTCAGAGACATTTAGCTTATTACTATCAAACTTAGCCTTAACGTCCTCAACATTATCCCCAACCTTTATTCCTGACTGAATGGAGACTCCATCCGAAACTATTTCTATTCCACTAATGTAATCCTTGTCCCCCTTTGGATAGGTAGTGATAACTATCTTATCATAGGTATAGACTTTATCATTACCATCATAAAGACAACTTTTGCTTTCTGAGAAGTCCTTACTTTCACCCAGAACTTTTATCACGTCGGCCATATCATCATTGAGGGAAATGATATGGTCGCCAATCTGTACCTGAGTTTCTGACAACTGCTTTTCACCAGTTTTCTTTTCATCTGGCTTGGTTGTTGCTTTATTCGTTGTTTCTACCTTGCTTTCAGATTCATCCTTTGATGAATTCTTGTCTGCATTCTTACAGGCTGCTAATAAGCTAAGCATGAAACCTATTATCAGAATATATCTTACTTTCTTCATGGTATTCTCCTTTATCTTTCTCATATTATGGAGTAGCAGGATACTTACTGGCATCCCATTCATAGCAGATATAATTGTCACCACTGGTATGATATCGATATTCTCTCATCTGACTGTCTGTCCATAAGAATCTCTCGGTTCCCCAACCCTCGGTGGTGTCAAAATGGTACCAGTTTCCTCCTATCTTCACTAAGTTCCAAAAATGAATATCTGGTGCTTCCTTGATCTCTATATTAACAAATCCGGCTCGTGTTAAAAGAGCTCTTGAAGCACTATAGAAGGCATAGCAATTTCCTTTCCGCTTAGTGAGGGCTGTAATGGCACCCTTCTTCCAGTTACTCATATCTGATGTCCCTCTGTAGCGGATTTGGCTAGTAACCCAAGTGTATATGGCATATGCTTTTTGTCTCTCAGACATGGAATCCTTAAGAATCTTAGTTAATATGTCATCACAAAGCTTATTCAGTTCCTCATTTCCAGTATCTTTTGTGTTAGTATCAGTAACTTTAACTTTATCTTTGCTCACGTACTGATTACTGACATAGGCAACCCTATCCTTATACACAATCCGATACCAGTTTGTCTCTTTACACTGCCCGGTTACGGTAATACTGTCATTTATAGAAAGACTGCCTAGTACATTCCCAATATTATCAGGTAAATCTCGTACTTTGACGGAATCAGTGGCATACATGGTAGCGGAAACCTTACTATAGGTATATGAACCCTCAGAAGTATCCGGCTTCGGTACTTTGGTGACTTCCGGAGTCTTAGTTGGCTCTGACGTCTTGGTAGCCTCTGGTGTCTTGGTAGCCTCTGGCGTCTTGGTAGCCTCTGGTGTCTTGGTAGCCTCTGGTGTCTTGGTTACCTCTGGCATCTTGGTTACCTCCGGCATCTTGGTTACCTCTGGTGTTTTAGTAGCCTCTGGCGTTTTGGTTGGCATTAAGCTTTGAATCGCAGCCTCCTCTTTCTTTCCACAACTACCTATAAAAAACATCATGATAACACATACAATCATAATGGAAGTTTTCTTAATTTTCATTCTGCTCCACCTTCTTTGAAGTCTCTTTTCCTTAAAATTTTACTTAATTCTACCACTTTGTGAATTTATTGTAAATAACTATGAGACTTACTGTTAGCCCACAAAATTACAATCATACTAGCAAAATAATTATCTCAAATCTCAATATGATGCTATAATAGACCTAACAAACTGGAGGTGTGAAAATGGAGAAATCAATCTTAATTGTAGAGGATGACAAAGAGCTAGCTACGATTACTTCTGATATGCTGACTAATTATGGGTATCAGGTAACTTGGGCAAAGGATGGAGACACCGCTTATACCCTACTAACAGAACATACATACAAGCTTTTGCTATTAGACATAAACCTCCCAAAGGAAACAGGATTTGAACTCTGCAAGGAAATTCGCAAAGTATCATCTGTACCTATTATTTTCGCCAGTGCAAGAACCAATGAAGATGATAAGATTATTGGTCTAGATATTGGAGGAGATGATTACTTAGCAAAGCCTTATTCCTTAAAAGAGCTTTTATCTCGCATTAATTCTCTTATGCGACGCACCTATGGCTTTAGTGAAGAAAGTCAATCTCTACAAGTGGGAGATATTGAGATTCATCCTGATTCAAGAGTGGTAAAAAAGAAAGATAAAGTAATTTCCTTGTCTTTAAAAGAGTTCGATCTTCTGCTTTATTTGGCAAGAAATAAAAATAAAGTCATCAAAAAGGAACACCTATTAAATGAAGTCTGGGGTGCTTTTAGTATGGTAGAGAACTCCACCGTTTCCGTACATATTAGATGGCTTCGTGAAAAACTAGAGGACGATCCTAATAACCCTGTACTACTAAAAACAATCTGGGGGATTGGATACTCCTTAGTAGATGGAGAGGACGTATGAAAAAGAAAATCTTAGTTGTGATCACATGTTTTTTTTCACTTCTTACTCTATTACTTCTACTGTTCTGCTATTGGATTAATAACGGTAATACCGAGACGGACTATCGAGAACAAGTAGTAGCTCTAAATGAGATTGAACATTTAACAAAAGCTATAGGAGAAAACAATTCTCCAGTGGAAAAAGCAAAGCTTCATGAAGCTATTGAAGCTCTACAGCAAGATATATTAGACAGTTCTAAAGAGTGCAATATGAAACAGCAGACCACCTTTTTTTCCCTATTTTACGAACTCTGTATTCTCTTTCTATTACTGATATTTGGCTATATCTATCGTGCAATTCTGCGTCCATTTGATAAACTAAAAAACTATGCTGGAGAAATTGCCAAAGGAAACTTTGATACTGCTCTTAACTATGAGCGCAGCAATTATTTTGGTGAGTATACCTGGGCTTTTGACCATATGAGACGGGAAATTGTAAAGGCAAGAGCCTGTGAAAAAGAGGCTATTTTAAATAATAAGACTGTAATTGCTACACTATCACATGATATTAAGACACCAATAGCCTCCATTCGTGCCTATGCAGAGGGACTAGAGGCTAATTTAGATAATTCTATAGAAAAAAGACAACGATATCTCACCACCATTATGACCAAATGTGATGAGGTTACGAAGTTGACGAACGACTTATTTCTACATTCGATATCTGATTTAGACAAACTAAAAATGGAATTTGAAGAGGTTGAGCTAGCAGACTTCTTACAAACCCATTTTAATGAAACAGTAAATCAGCTTACTCTAAATAAACCAATCCCTATGAAAACCTTGATAGTAGACCAAAAGCGTCTAGAGCAGGCAATCGACAATCTTATAAACAATTCCAAAAAGTATGCCAATACTTCCATGAAGCTATGGGCAACTATAGAGGAAACAACCTACTCCATTCATCTGCGTGACTATGGACAAGGAATCCCAAGTGAGGACATGCCATTTATTATGGATAAATTCTACCGTGGACGCAATGCAGGGGAACAGGAGGGTTCAGGTCTTGGACTATACATAGTGAACTATATTATGAAGCAACATGGAGGACAGCTAAGGCTTACCAATCAAAAAGATGGATTAGAAGCAATTCTAGTTCTTCCTTTATATAAAAATTAGAACCCTTAAAGATTTCTTAAACATTTACCTGTTATATTAGGTGATACAAATAAGAATCATAGAAAGGACTACATGCAATGAGTGAAACAATTCTAACCGCGCAAAGCCTATGTAAAAGCTTTGCAAACAATGGTAAGCAGAATCATGTGTTATCTGAGATCAACTTAGAATTATATAAAGAGGACTTTACTGTTATTATGGGTGCTTCTGGCTCTGGAAAATCCACTCTTCTCTATTGCCTAAGTGGTATGGATCGTGCAACCTCTGGTACCATTACCTATAATGGCAAGGCTATTTCTATTTATAGTGACAAGGAACTCGCTTTGTTAAGAAGAGGCGAATTTGGTTTTGTCTTTCAGCAAATGCATTTAGTAAGTAATTTAACCTTACTGGAGAACGTTGCAGTACCTGGCTACCTAAAAAAGGGTGTTTCTGCTGCTAAGGTCAACAAAAGGGCGAACCTTCTTCTCGATAACTTTGGATTAATTGAGGTGAAAACAAGATTACCTAAGCAGACCTCTGGTGGAGAGCAACAACGAGCGGCTATCGCTAGAGCTCTAATCAGTGAACCTACTCTACTCTTTGCGGACGAACCAACAGGGGCTTTAAATCGAAAAAATGGAACCGATGTCTTAAACCTTTTAACTGACATAAATAAACAAGGACAAAGCATCCTTATGGTTACCCATGATATTCGATGTGCACTTCGTGCAAATCGTCTTCTTTATCTTGAGGACGGAAACATCATTGGGGAACTGACACTTCCACCATACTCCCTAGAGGATACAAAAGCGCGAGAAGTTCAAATTACATCATGGCTATCCTCCATGGAATGGTAAGGGGGGTGTCACAGTGGAGATTATTACCTTACTAAAAGCAAATTTAACCCATAAAAAAGGAAGCTTTATAAGTATCCTAGTACTGATACTAATTATTGCAACCGTATTAACCTCTGTTTTAAGTATAAAAAATAATATGAACACCCGGGCTAAGGAAGCTCATAAAGCAATAGACACTGGTGATCTTGTTCTCTATATAGAAAACAAACAACTCACCAAAGAGATGGTTGAAAAAGTCAGGGCTTGTAATACCGTGGCTAATCTACGAATAGAAAATGTCATGCATATACATTCTACTTATCTCAATGGAAAAGAATTATCCGTTAACATATTTATCCAAAGCTTTGATGCAGACAATTATCCCTATAAGTTATTTGATACAGACGGTACTCACTTCGTAAAAGAAAAAGTACCCTTGAAAACCAATGAAGTTCTTTTACCTATCTCTATGAAAGATACCTATAACTGCAAGCAAGGAGATACTCTCAGCATAGACATCGGAACACAAAAATTAGACCTACAAATAAAGGGCTATATTGAAGAACCAATGGCTGGCTCAGATGTAATGGGAATGAAAAATTTGGTAGTCAGTCAAACTCTATATAATAAGATTCGAACGCTGTCTAATATTGAAACAAAACCGGTTAACAAATACATCTGGGATGGCAAGCTTGTCCATATCTTTGCAAATAAAGAGTACCTAAATAAATTAGATCAAGTAAGCAATGAAATTAACGATGCTAGTAATATTATAAGTCTATCCTTTACCTCCATGACAAAGGAACAGTCCATTAATTATACTCTATTAATCACTAATATCATTTGCAGTGTACTTCAAGGCTTTGTAGCTATCTTATTTATTGTAGTTATACTAGTGCTTTCCAATACCATTAACAGTAGTATTGAGATGGATTATGTCAATATAGGTATTCTAAAATCACAAGGCTTTACAAAAGCACAGATTCGACTCGTATTTCTGATTCAGTATCTGGTATCTGGTATCCTTGGAGTCCTGATTGGCATCCTACTCTCCATTCCTCTGGTAAAAATGCTTCGAAACTTATTTATCAACACCTCTGGACTCTTATTCTCAGGCAATATAGCCATAGGAAAGAGCGTCAGTTCCTTATTAGTAATCCTCTTACTATTGGCAATGTTCATTTTATTAAAAACACGAAAAGTGTCTAAAATCACCCCTTTGAATGCCATTTCTGGAGGGCTAGACGATGTGTACTTTAAAAATATACTAGAGGCTCCTGTAATGGGAAGATCCAAGTCATTTCTTAACCTAAAGCTGGCCTTGCGTCAGATGACTACCAGTGTAGGCTGGTATATGGGAGCCTGCCTCATTATAGGACTGCTTTGCTCTTTCCTCTGTATGACAGCATCTTTTAAAGAGACTTTTACAGAAAAATACTACAATGATCTCTTTGGCATTGTTATGGGGGATGTCGAAGTTCAATATACAGATACTGTGGTAAATAAATCTGAGATAGAATCTACCATAGCCTCCATTACCCCTATTCAAAGTACGTTCCACTATGATTCCTTATACGCCTTATTAGATGGAGAGCCGACTCTCATGCAGGTGTTAAATAACACCTCCTATTTTACCTCTATACTAGAAGGTAGAGCTCCAAAATACGACAATGAAATTGTCATTACCAACGTAGTCAGTAAACGAATTAACAAACATGTTGGAGAAACTGTTATCCTCCAACATGAGAAGACGAAACAGGAATATATCATTTCAGGTATCTATGACAGCTGTGCTGAATTAGGGCGTTGTCTTGGTATAAGTCTCGAGGGTGTCTATCTACTGAAGGCAGACTATAAACCTCTAATGTTTCAATACTTTTTAGAGGACTCCTCAAAAGCTCAACAAGTCATTCAAGCAATCAATACTACCTATTCTAGCACTGGTAATATCACGGCACAAAAGCCTCTCATTATGAATCAAAACTCCATCGACTCAATTATGATGAGTTCCAATGTAGTAATGCTCTGCATCTGCTTTATCTCATTACTGTTTGTTATTATTGTAATCTGTATGATCTGCAATAAAATGTTCTTAAAGGAGAGGCATTCACTGGGAATCTATAAGGCCTTTGGTTTCACCTCTAATAGTCTTAGATTCCAGTATTGCTTCCGTTTTTTATTTGCAGCTGGCATAGGTTGCATACTGGGAGCTATTGTATTTCTCCTCTTTGGAAACAAGATTGATGGTACTATGCTAAGTCTAGCAGGCATCACCTCCTTTGTGGCACCTGTTACATGGTTTAATCTAGGACTTCCAATCCTACTCATCTGTCTTACTGTATTTATCTCCTCCTTTGTCACCATGAGAAAGGTAAAAAAGGTGGACGTGAAAACACTTATTTGTGAATAGTGAAATAAGTTCTATGGAGCCATCCTACTCTTCTTGTAGGATGGCTTCTTCTATATATTTACGCTCCATTTCGTGACGAAGCTTACGATTTTCAACAGTATCAAAGATAATGGAGAAATCATAATCCTCTGGATAAAGTTGATCTGCTGCCACCACAAGCTTAATTCTCTTGTGATTAATCCAAATCTTCTTTCCTGGAAGTTGCACCTTAAGTACCCCTTTATCATCTGCAGGACAGCATACAATACCTATCTTTTTATCTGGTAGCACCATGACACTGTCTCCTATATGGTACTGTTTTGCTTCCTCCTGCTGATTACTTAGCACCATCTTTTTCTTTATTTGGGAGGATGTTTTACTTTTGATTCCTTGCTTTTCACTATGGTTAGCAATTTCATTTTGTAGCTGATCTAAATTATCTGGCACATTTTCTCCGTAAGCTGCTTCTAGGGCATTCTTTAACATGGATACTGGCATTCCAAGCTTTTCTGCAATATAGAAGGCACAGCTTTCTCCTGCCTCTCCTATAATAAGCTGATACATTGGACGAAGGCTCTCTCTATCAAAGGTCATTCGGGCATTGATAATACCCTCCTCCTTGTCTGCAAAATGCTTTACCTCAGGATAATGCGTCGTCACTAAGAATAAGGCTTTACTTTTCTTAAGCTCCTTTAAAATAGCAATGGCAATACCCATTCCTTCCGTAGGGTCTGTTCCCGAACCCATTTCATCCATAATTACCAAACTATCCTTGTTTACCATTTCTAAAATCTCAAGTATATTGGTAATGTGAGAAGAAAAAGTAGAAAGATTCTCTGTAATGTTCTGACCATCTCCAATGTCACAAAGGTAGTTGCTATTCATACAAAGTTCTGCTTCCTCACAACCTACATGAAGACCACACTGAGCCATCATACAGGTTAAGGCTACCGTTTTAATAGCTACTGTCTTACCTCCTGTATTAGGACCAGTGATAATAATTCCTTGTACACCACTGCCAATCTCAAACTGAAGTGGAACACAATTCTTAGAGTCTAACAAAGGATGTCTTCCATTTTTTATTCGGATATAACGGTCTGTTGTTATCTTTGGCTCAATGGCATTCATCTCTATACTTAGTTTTCCTTTGGAGAAAATGAAATCTAGTTTTTCCACCGTTCGAGTATTCTCTTCCATAATCTCTGTCTTATCTGCCAACATACCAGACAACGTATATAAGATACGTCTTTCTTCATTTTCTTCCTCTATTCTCAACCACTGCAATTCCTCATTTAGCTTTGCTACTGCTACTGGTTCAATAAATAGGGTATTTCCTGTAGAGGATTTATCAATCACAGAGCCGGGAATCTTAAACTTACACTCTTTTTTTACAGGTACACAGAGGCGGCCACTTCTTAAGGTACTGTAGTTGTCTGACATACAGTCCTTATTGCCTCTCATAATCATGTCTGCCTTTTCTCTCATCTTGTTTTCCGCTCTCTCAATATCGCCCCGAAGACTTCTTAATAGCTTAGAGGCATGATCATCCACTCTACCACCACGAATCTGAGATTGAATGGCTTCTCTAATTCCCTCTAAGGAATTAAGATTCTCATCATAGTATGGTAAAGATAGAGGAAGCTGCTTTCCTCTAACTAAATAAGCCTTTAGCCTTTGAATTCCTACAAGGGCTCTAGCAACGGTTTCTAACTGCTCTGGCATAAGACAGCCCTCTATCTTTGCTAGGGCTATTAACTCACTAATCCCAGCTAGAGAAACCATAGGCGGTGCCCCTATTTTCTCAATAAGAGTTCTGGCCTCTGTAGTCTCTCTTTGTCTAGCTAGAAGCTGATTCTCCGAGAGAGAAATAGTTGTTCTACCAATTTCCTCTTTCGCTCCTTCTGTTAACGCATATTCCATCCATTTTTTCTTTATCAGATCAAGTTCTAATACTTTTTCTACATTTATCATAATAATCACCTTTCCTTATATACTACACCTGGTGACCTCCGGTCACTCGGTGATGGACACTCGCCAATGTGCGTATTTGTTTATACCAGAATACCTCGTATACAGATGCGAGCATCTGATACGAGCTCTTCAGGTATAACAAGCACTGCGTGCTTGGCTCGTTATATATCACGTACTACGTGCTTGGCTCGTTATATACACAAAAAGCCATAACGTATTGCATTACAATACTTCATGGCTTCATTAAAAATCTCTATAATTAACAAAGAGTTTTGCTTGCAAAACTCTCCTCCTGGGGTGGGTCGTGAAAACGACATTATCCATACCACCGCAGTGCGATATCGGCTTTCTGTATTTTAGAAAGCTTTTTTATTTATAGGAACATGCGAAGCAAGTTCCTATAAATAAAAAACACGGCACTTCTGCCATGCTAAACGACTCTCTAAAAATAAGTTGTTGTGGGATTGGAAGCATATTGTAAGACAGATATAAAAGGGCAGACTTCTAGCAGGACTAAGAACCTTTCCTTTCAACTATTCAATTCATTGAACTATCTTACTTCAACAATTAACATGCAAATTCCCTTTCTATCTATATCATATGTAGAGTACATCATTTACAAAATATTGTCAATACTTTAATCATATCACAATTTTTTTAAATTATTGTGACCTAATCCACTTCTGAATCGTGTTATGTATAAGGAGGTATGAAATGGACTCAACGATTGAACAGGTCTATGAGAAATATGCTGATATGCTTTTTCGTCTTGCCTATTCCATGGTGTTATCCTCACACGATGCGGAGGATGTGGTCCATGATGTATATGCAAAATATCTTGCCAAATCTCCCTCTTTTCGAGATGAGGAGCATGAAAAAGCTTGGTTTCTTAGAGTGACCGTCAACCAATGTCATGATTTCTCAAAAAAACAAGCCTATAGAAATTATACCCCCTTGGAGGAAGTAGTGGCTTCAACAGCTACCACGGAGGATTTAGGACTATTACCAGCAGTCTTATCCCTGGATGAAAAGTATAAAACCGTTGTACTACTGCATTATTTTGAAGGATATTCTGTAGAGGAAATTGCATTTTATCTGAAATTATCAAATTCTGCTGTAAAGATGAGATTATCTAGAGGTAGAGAAAAGCTTAAAAATATGATTGGAAAGGAGAACGCCTATGTTTCATAAAAAAGAAATTGAACTATATCAAAGTATCACTGCCCCTGACTCATTAAAACAAAGGGTGGTAGATACATCTTCGAAACCGGCTCCTAGACCATGGTATGCTAAGCGTATCCCCTTGGTTACTGCTGCATCCTTGGTTTTACTCCTTTGGGCAGTATACTTAACGACTCTTTCCTCTCCTAACATGGTTCTTCTAGCCGAAGGTAAGAAAATAGGTACCACTCCTATTGAGCTATCCTATCAGTATCCAGCTGCCAAGGCAAATAATTTGTATATGGACGACAACTCCTTTTCCACCATGCTTAAAATAGATGTTTCTGGAAACACTACCATTACAGTATCTGGTGGAACCATTTACGACACAGAGAATAGTAATTATGCTGGTAAGAGTATCACCATTGCTAAGGATACTAGCCTTTGCTGGACAGTTGATAATGAGGCAGATTTTGATTCTCTTCTACTGACAGCAAATTATGGCCACACCACAAACACTTATATTCTCGAAAAAAACAAAAAAACTGGGATATGGATGATATCCCAACAATAAACTTGGAGGAAATTAAAAATGAAAAGAGTTTTAGCACTTGTACTAGTAACTATTATGTCCGCTTCCCTACTTGCTGGATGCGGCAAAAAAAATGCAGCTGAGCCATCTCAAACGCCATCTGCGAAACCTGCTCTAACTATGGATCTTACTCAAATCATGGATAAAATCTATGAGAACAAAAAAGTTGAATTAAACTTAGCTACTATTCCAGTAGATCTTACAGATGTAGATGCAGTAACTGCTTACACTGGTTTAAAGGACGCTTCCAAAATCAAAGAGGTAGTTGTATCTGAGCCAATGATGGGTTCTCAGGCTTACTCCTTAGTATTAGTAAGAACAAATGACAGTGCTGATGCAGCAGCTGTTGCTGATGAAATGAAAACTGGTATTGACCCAAGAAAATGGATCTGTGTAGAAGCTGATGATCTTAAGGTTGCTACTTACGGCGATGTAGTAATGCTTATTATGGTATCCACTCAGTTAGCTGACACCGTTACTGCAGATGAAATTGTAAATGCATTTCAGACTGTAGCTGGTGGAACACTAGACTCTGTTAAATAAACTATGATATTTTCCAGTATACCATTCCTTTATTATTTTCTACCAATGACATTACTCCTTTATTTGGTTTCTCCAAAACGCCTTAAAAATGCCAGCTTGCTTCTGGCTAGTCTTGTCTTTTATGGTTGGGGGGAACCAAAATATCTATTGTTGATGGTAGTTTCAATCTTAACAGGTTATGTATTTGGAATACTGATTGAACAATCTAAAAGTAAGAAAAGAGCCAGATTTTATCTGGTTCTTTCTTTACTAGTAAGTGTAGGTATTCTAGGCTTTTTTAAATACGCCGACTTTTTTATTACAAATGTCAATGCTGTAACAGGATTATCGATTCCTCTGCTTTCTATTGCATTACCTATTGGAATTAGCTTTTACACCTTCCAGATTCTAAGCTATGGCGTAGATGTCTACCGAAAAGATGTAGCTGCTCAGAGAAATCTCATAGATTTTGCCACCTATGTTACTATGTTTCCTCAGCTAATTGCTGGACCTATCGTGCGCTACAGTGATATAGAAAGTGAGTTAAAGGTACGATGCTATAGCTTTGAACAGACTTATGAGGGAATTCGTCGATTTATTATTGGCTTGTCCAAAAAGGTCTTAATTGCCAATCTTCTAGGTGAGTTATGTAGTATTTTCAAAGATTCCGATGAAAAATCCGTTCTCTTTTATTGGGTATATGCGATATCCTATACTCTTCATATCTACTTTGACTTTTCCGGATATAGCGATATGGCCATTGGGCTTGGTCGAATTCTAGGATTTACCTTTCCAGAAAACTTTAATTATCCGTACATCTCTAAGAGTATCACAGAGTTCTGGAGAAGATGGCATATGTCACTTGGCTCCTGGTTTAGAGATTATGTCTACATCCCTATGGGTGGAAACCGTGTTCCTATGATAAGATGGTTTCTTAACATTCTAGTGGTTTGGATGTTAACTGGTTTCTGGCATGGTGCTAGTTGGAACTTTATCGTATGGGGACTTTTCTTTGCCGTCTTTTTAATTCTAGAGAAGCTGTTTTTAGGCAAGCTGTTAGCAAAAGCTCCTTCTCCTTTGGTTCACTTTTATGTTATGTTCCTAGTAACTCTAAGCTTTGTTATCTTTGATGCAATTAACCTAGATGAGGCTGGTGCTTATCTATTAGCTATGGCAGGAGGAAAAGGTCTTCCCTTTAGTACTGTGGAAACCCTTTATTACCTAAAAAGCTATGGTATGATTCTACTAATTGCCATGATTGGTTGCCTCCCTATAGCAAAATGGAGCAAGCTTAGGTCATTAAAGAATTCTTATGTAGAAGCTTTCTTACTCTTAGGACTATTATTATTGGTTACCGCCTATTTAGTGGACGGTTCCTTTAACCCATTTTTGTATTTTAGATTTTAGGTGGTGTATATGAAGAAAAAAACCTATGTTTTTGTATGTCTTATAGGCTCTGTATGGCTACTTCTATCGGTTGCCTGCTTAATCAAAAAGCCGACTGAAACCTCTGACACAGAGAGAAGAGCTCTAGCTCAATTTCCTGCTCTTACCACAGAGACCTTACTAGCGGGGAAATTTGCTTCAGAGTTTGAGGCCTATGCCACAGATCAATTTCCACTTCGCAATCAGTTTCGGACACTAAAAGCAATGTGGCAATACTATGGTTACTTACAGTCAGATAATAATGGTATCTACATTATGGATGGACATGCTGGAAAGATTGAGTACCCTCTAAAAACATCTTCTATTAAAAATGCCTGTGAGAAATTCACCTATTTATATGAGAAGTATATCAAAGATAAAAACTGTAACGTATATGCCTCAGTAGTCCCAGATAAAGGTTACTTTATGGCAAAGGAAGGTGGCTATCTATCTCTTGACTATGAACAGTTATTTACTATGGTAAAAGAGGGGCTTCCATTTGCAACCTATATCCAACTTGCGGATTCTCTAGAGTTATCTGACTACTATAAGACAGATACCCACTGGCGACAAGAGGAAATTGTGGATGTTGCCAAGAAAATAGCATCTGCTATGGGGATAACTTCTAGGATTTCTTGGAACTTTACGAAAGTAAAAACAGACCAGCCTTTTTACGGAGTATATTATGGGCAAGCTGCTCTTCCTTTAAAGAGTGACACCCTATATTATCTCACCAATCCTATTATAGAAGGTTCTGTGGTGTATCATGCAGACACTAACGCCACTACAGCAGTTTATGATAAGGATAAGCTGGCTAGCAAAGATCCTTATGAAATGTTTTTATCGGGAGCTGCTCCTATTCTTACAATTGAGAATTCAGAAGCGGAGACAGACAAGGAACTTGTAGTCTTTCGAGATTCTTTTGGTAGTAGTCTTACTCCTTTACTCATAGAGGCCTACTCCAAAATCACTTTAGTGGATACTCGTTATATCCACAGTGATTTAGTTGGAAATTACGTTGATTTTGATAATGCAGATGTATTATTTTTATATAGCACTTTGGTGTTAAACAACTCTACGGTATTGAAATAGAGATTGGGTAACGGTGGGCATGTCACTAAGTGACATGCCCACCGTTGGGTTATATCGTCGACTCTAGCAATGCCATGAAAGGCAAGCTTTCGCATGGGTTGAGCAGCGTAATGGTACATAAGGCCTGATGGCGAGGGAGGTTGTGGGGAGTTTTAAGAATTATAGGGTAGGGATAGTGTGCTGGGGAAGGACGTGAATGATACCCCTATTTGAGAAGTAGAGGTTGTCCTTACGTAGGACACGCTTCGCTATAAGATAATAAGAGTCAAAAGTGCCGACAAAAGAATGCCGGCCTTTGTGACTCTTATCACCTTATCTGCAATGCAAGCATTGCAGTCCTACTTCAGGATATTTAGGTTTATTGATTGCTGCTATAATTTTTTAAAAAATAACCGTTTAGACGCCATGACCAAGCCTAAGTACCAACGTGCTCAAACAGCCTTTCACGGCATTGTTAGTCGCCTCCTTAAGTTTGGGTGGCTAAGTTGGAGGGGGTGATGGAGTGGAGTAGAATGAAAAGTCAATTCTTTAGCTATGACTATGGATAGAGATGGCTTCTCTATAACATAATAAGATCCAAAAGTGCCGACAAAAATGTCGTCTTTCTGGCTATTGTTTTCTTATCTGCAATTCAAGCATTGCAGGCTTACTCCAGGCCTTTTTCTTGGGTTTTGCAACTATTTGGTTGACATAATAGCTTGTTAAGTATACATAGCAATATGGTGATTGCAACAACGTATATCGCCACAAATAAGACACCACCAAATATACTGGTAAAGGAAAGTACGATTCCTAGAAGTCCGTAATACATCATGGCAAACATATTAAATGCGAGAGAGATCATGGATTGAATGGTGGACCTTCCTTCTTCTTCAATCTCTTGATGCACTTCATTTTCCACCAGTACTTCACAAGAAGCCATTAATAAGAAGTATGCTGCATAAAATCCCATAGCCCACAGCTCTCTAATACAACTGGCTGCACCCAAAGATAGGCCAGCAAATATGCAAAGATGTACAATAAGAGTACTGTTAGCTTGGAATCGAAAAAGCTTAGCATATAAGGCTCTAATATAGGGAGCTACTAAACTTCCTAAAGAACACAGTAAACTACGAAATGTGATCCATATACCAACAGCACCTATGGTCAGTCCAAAATCTTTTGCAATTAATTGATCGAACTCATCTAATATACCAGCAGTACCAATAACAAAAATAAATAGTAAAATTAAGATTGTAGTACTTCTATTTTTTCTAAAAAAAGTAACTTCATCTGCTAGTATCGTGTTTAATTTAATACTACTCTTATTCTGATGTTTACTTAAGTTCACTTCCGTAAAGGAAAGTGAAACATAGATTGATATGACACCAAAAATAATCGAAATCATTAAAGCAACATTTTCTCCAAGATACATCATAAGAAAACCACCGACAAGGGAAGCAAAGGTAATACTAAATGATGAAAGAAATCTCCCCCGAGAGATGACTTTTTCAAGCTGTTCCTCTTCCTGTTTACTTTTCAGAGAATCATAAATAAGGGCTTCTTCTGCACCTGAAGTGCATGCACAACTAATACCCCAACATGCAAAACCTATTGCATATAAGGTAAAGCTATCCGAACTAATCCAAGCAACAAAACATAAGGTTTTTAAAAGACTTCCTATTACGATGAGATTTTTACGGCTCCATCGATCTGCTAACATTCCACTTGGAATTTCGAGCAGAATGACTGGAATATTCCAAATCGTAAGTAGAAGGAATATTTCTGAGATAGCCATCCCACTATTTTCAAACATCAGCATGAAAATAGAATAAATAGGCATTAAGTCTTTTACAAATTGATAAACATAATATTTTTTTGTATTCATATTGTCCTCCTAATAAACATTTTTATGAGTTAACTGATTTATTAGGTGGACCTCGGCCTAAGGATTATTGGCCTGTATCATTCCACATTCTCATATCCTCACCTCCCTGAATTATAAAGCTTCTTCCCATTAACTATTTCAATGAATTCTATACAAGAATCTATAGTTACCTATGTACTATCTTAAAACTGTATCAATATATTCAAAAAATGGTTTTCGTCTCACTTCTTCTTTATGACTTTGATACCATTCATAAGACTCCTGTAAACCTTCCTTTAAGGACTTCGTCCCTAATAGTAATGCTTTTTGCCTAGAGACATCTAGAGAATACTCGTAATCATAAAATGGGAAATAGTCTCTCTGAGAGTGACTATTATCAACATAAATCATTTTTAGTGGACTTTCTACCACCTCATAGCAAAGACGAACCCATTCCTGAATGGTCACTAGTTCTTCATTTCCCACATTAAACACATGCTCTTTGGGTTGTTTGTCTAACAAGACATCAATAAAACGACATAAGTCTTCTACATGGTAAAATTGCAAAGGCAAAGTGCCATGTTTTGGACAGTAAAAAGGTCGTTTAGCAATAGCACAATCAAAGACAAAGGGCTCTCGATACACATTTTGCATCGGTCCATAGAGATATGGAGGCCTTATTACATAGGCCTGTGGTACGTGAGCTAACAAATACTCTTCCGCCTCTAGCTTACCTATCCCATAACTTCCCCAGATACGATTTGCTCCACACTTTTGTATTTCGTCTAAGGGTTGTGGTAAAGTCTCTGGGTATACTGCACTAGAGCTAATGAAGATGTATTGTTTTATAGTACCAAGGGCATCAATTAAAGCCTTCACATCCCCTTTATTATACGCAGTAATATCCAGTACTACATCGAATTCATAGGTTTTTAGTGTATCGGAAAGTTTATGCCGGTCTGCCTTTATCAAGGTTACTCCATCCACCTGTGGTCTTGTTCCACGATTAAGGACATATACCTGATCTCCTAACTGGGAAAAATACTGTGCTATAAACTTACTGACAAATACTGTGCCACCTGTAACAAGAATGTTTCTCATGGCTCCTCCTTATTTTAAAAACCATACATTAGACGACATAGCTCTTTCCCATACGGTGTTTTAAATACCCGTTGGTATACACTCTCAATGACGCCCTTCTCCATTGCATCTTCTAATCCATTTACAAGAAAGTCTGCCTCTAGTAAAATCTGCCAATCCAGCCCATCCACACCAGTATAGGTATGGTGATGACCAATTAAATAGCATACTCTATAAATAGTAGCTTCCTTAACTCCTATTTCTAATAGAAGTGACTCTGCAATGGCTGGCCCTTCCTTCTCCTGAAGGGCTCCCCCACATTGCCCATACTTCTCTTCACAGTAATGAATGCCGATGTCATGAGTAAGGGCTGCTATCTCTAGAATTTCCTGGGTGTTATTATCCAGTAAGCTCTTTCTACCTATCAGAGAAGCATAGGCATGCACCTTGGTAAAATGCTGAATTCTTCTAGGATCTCCGGCATAAAGCTCTATCAGCTTCTCCATCACAAGCTGTATTGTCTCTGTCATAATAACCCCCAGGACTTATCTTATTTTAAAAACATTCGTATCATTTTCTCATGAAAAGAGGTATAAGGCTGATATCGCATTGGTAAATCCATAAAGGTCTTTTTATCTACTATACTACGATAGTGGGTAAAGGTGTCAAAGCCTGCCTTGCCATGGTAGGAACCCATACCACTTTCGGATACACCACCAAAACCCATGTTACTGGTTGCCAGATGAATAATGGTATCGTTGATACATCCGCCACCGAAGGTACAACCCCTTAAAATCTTATCCCGATTCTTTTTACTTTGGGTAAAATGGTACAGCGCTAGTGGGCGATCATTCTTATTGATGTTATCAATAACTTCATCAAGGCTGTCGAAGGTGAGAATTGGTAGGATTGGTCCAAAGATCTCCTCCTGCATAACAGCATCTTCCCAAGTCACCCCGTCTAGTACTGTTGGTTCAATCTGGTTCGTTGCTTCCTTTACAGATCCACCATGAACTATTTTATTAGCGTCGATCAACCCCATTAAACGTCTAAAATGCTTTTCATTGATGATTTTACCGTAGATTTGGTTTTCAAGCGGCGCTTCTCCGTATTGCTTTATAATCTGTCGCTTTAATTCTCTAACCAGTTCATCCTTTACAGAGCTATGACAGTAGATATAATCAGGGGCTACGCAGGTCTGACCACAATTTAAGAATTTACCAAAGGCAATTCGTTTGGCTGCAAGAGGAATCTTTGCTGTAGCATCTACGATACATGGGCTTTTCCCACCAAGCTCTAAGGTCACTGGAGTCAAGTTCTCTGCTGCCATACGCATCACCTGACGGCCTACGGTTTTGCCACCGGTAAAGAAGATATAATCAAAATGTTCTTTTAATAGGGCTTGATTTTCCTCTCGTCCACCTGTTACCACATATAGATACTCTAGCGGGAAATTATCACGAATCAAACTCTCCATTACCTTACTCGTTGCCTTAGCATATGCGCTTGGCTTAATTACCGCAGTATTACCTGCTGCCATTGCATCAATTAAGGGTCCTATAGTAAGAAGCACCGGATAATTCCATGGACTCATAATAAGAACAGTTCCATAAGGAATTGGGCTTTTGAAGCTTCTTGCGGCAAATTGGGCAAGTGGAGTAGCCACTCTCTTATTCTTTGCAAATCTCTTGGTGTGAGCAATCATATAGGAAAGCTCTTCGAGTGCCATTCCTGTCTCACACATATAGGATTCCATACCACTTTTCCCTAAATCCTCTCTAAGGGCAGCATGAATCTCAGCCTCTCTTTCGATGATGGCTGCTTTTAACTTCTTTAACATCTTTATACGAAACTCTACAGGTATTGTTTTTCCTGTTCTATAAAAAGCTCTCTGCTTTTCTACAATTTTATTGATTTCATTTTCGGTCATAGTGGCTCCTTTCTTCTACTACCAGCCATTATATAATAACTAATAATACTTCAATATTACTTGACTCTATCTTAATTAAACTTTCCATTTTTTGCAATGCGATAGTACTTTTCTAATTCTTTAGCATTAAGAAGTACAGGAACTGGGTATAACGGATTAGCTTCCTGATCTGCATAACGAGCTAACATCTTAATATCCTCTTCTTTAATTTCTGGTATGGTTGTTGGTATCTCCATCTGGCGATTCAACTCCCAAATTTTTTGAATAAACAGTTTGGCTCCCTCCTCATAGGTCACATTGGAAGTTGCCAGACCTGTATGAATGGCTAACTTCCATAATTTCTTATGAATGTGACTACCATAGCCTTCTAATACATAAGGAAGAAGCACAGAGTTTGCCAAGCCGTGAGGGGTATGATAACAGCCCCCAAGGGAATGGGCTATTGCATGTACATAACCCACATAGGATACGGTAAAAGCACATCCTGCCAAATAAGCAGCCTCAAGCATTGCTCCTCTAGCCTTGATATTCTCTGGCTGATTATAAGCGATTTCCAGATTCTCAAAGATTAACCCAATTGCCTTTACTGCCTGTTTCCTAGTCTTTTTTGTAGTGGATCGACCAATGTATGCCTCTACGGCATGGGTTAGAGCATCTAAACCTGTGGTGGCAGTAAGATTTTTTGGTAAGCCTACGGTAAGTTCTGGGGCTAGTACTGCATAATGTGGAATAAGAGGAAAATCATTGATTGGATACTTTCGACTGTTTTTTTCATCTGTAATGACAGCAGCCACGGTAGTCTCACTACCTGTGCCAGCAGTAGTTGGTACGGCAATAAGAAGTGGTAGACGCTTATGTACCTTTAGAATTCCCTTCATGGAGGAAAGGCTTTTCTTAGGTTTTACTATTCTTGCACCGGTGGCTTTGGCACAATCCATAGCAGAACCTCCACCTACAGCCAACAAGGCTTCACACCGATACTTAAGATACATCTTTCTGGCTTCCTCTACATTTGCAACAGTAGGATTGACGATAGTCTGGTCATAGATAAATACTTCTATTCCCGACTTCTTACAACCCTCTTCAAAGGGTTTTGTCAGGCCTATTTTACGAATGCCTTGATCCGTCACTAATAATAGCCTCTTTATCTTTTTGGCTTGAAGTAACTTAGGTACCTCATCGATTGAGTTCATAATAACTGGTTCCCTGTATGGAAGCAACGGAATTGCAATACGAAAACCTCCCTGAAATGCTCTACAATACACCTTTTTTAAAATATTCATTTCCATCCTCCTTCATCTATGAAATCCATTGATTCCCCATAAATTAAGAGTTATTATAAAGGTGGGGGTTACCCCCATGTCAAGAGGAGGTGGATGGCATGAAAGTGTCCAATGAATACTGTATCTCAGCTGGTACCTTTGCCAAGCTATGCAATACCACTAGAGATACCTTACGCTACTATGAGAAAGAGGGAATCCTAATTCCACATAGAAATCCAAACAACAATTATGGCTACTACAGTTATGCCCAGATGACCTCCTATTACTTCATTGCTACCTTTAAAAACTTGGGTTGTCCGATTTCTGACATCCGAGCCTTTCTTAAAGCCGAAAGTCCAGAGGCCTTTGACCCCTTTATTAATAAGCAATATGATGCTCTTCTTAAAATGCAGCAGGAACTAGAGCACAACATTGCTTCCCTTTCTATGTCCCTACTACTAATAGATAAGATGCGCTCCTGTCCAGATGCAGAGCCAATCCTATCTACTCTACCACGTACTATTCGTTTCCGTAATACAAAGATTAGAACAAATGCCTACCATGCGGAGGACTTGCTTCCGGATTTAAAGCGCCATATTTTACGATGTCAAAACGATTATGAGACCACTACGTTTCCAATTGGTGTGGCCATCTCCTTAAAAGATTTTCACCAAGGTGGTTACCGTTATGATTATATCGTAAGCTTTACAAAAAGTAAGGGGGAAGACACTACCTCTCTTCCCCTTGAGCAAATTCTATGTTGTGTATATCGAAGTGAGTCTGAGGATATTACGCTCCTATATCAGAAGATGAGTGAATATGCCACAAAGCATCATTTGACTATGTGTTCTGATGTGTATAGTATCAGTCTCATCAATGCGGTGTATCCTGATGATGCACATTTATATTTAAAGTTTATCTTTGTTTGTGTGAAATAAACTCCTACCTATTTCGTAACTTTGCTTTAAACACTTTATCTGCCCCTCTTCTCGACTTCCTTCATTGTCATAACCACGAGTCATTTCATCAAATACGAACATTCTTTTCTCCTCTGCCCTTGTATTGATGCGGTCCCCTAACATCACTGTCTCCATAGCTTCCACCTGTCTCTTACGAATAGGGTCTTGTAAACTTCCTCCCATGGTAACTAGGAATATGGCCTTCTTAAAGGTCGGCATGGTTGGTGCATCGCCATAAGCAAATCCATAGGTCCAGACCCGTTGAAACCAACCCACTAGCTTGGCTGGTGCTTCCGTCCAAAACACAGGATAGATAAATGCAATGGCATCTGCCTCCCTACACTTTCTCTGCTCCTCCAATACATCCATTGGAACTGGTAGCTCCTCTTCATAAAAGGCTTCCCGTAAATACTCCTCTTCGGTAAAGGTCTCCTTAAAATCCATGGCATATAAGTCTGACACTTCATAGGTATGGCCTACCTCAGTAAGCCCTTCTAAAAACTTCTCTTTGGCTAGATAAGTAAAACTATTACTACTTGGATGTGCGTATACTACAAACACTTTCATAGGCTTCCTCCTTACTTATCTCCAATCCAGCCCATAAGCTGTTCATAGGCTTTCTTTGTCTCTTCTTCCGTTTTCATATTAAATAAAATGGTATCCTGATTTGTTACCACCTGTATAGCCATGTCATTATCTAGATTTAAGTAAACCTCACAAGTCCCTACACCAGACACACGAAAAGTCCCAAAGTTAAATTTTCCACCATTATATCCATACTTCTTAGACATAGAAGGGTAACTCTCTAATAACGAAACTTCCTTAATCTCCTCTAGTGTAAAGGTTTCACCCATATTAGCAGCTTCAATAATAACCTGATTTCCCTGTCTTTCTAGAGTTACTGTCGCCAAGTCAAATTTAAGCAGAAAACCTGCAATTCCAAGAACAAATACGGAGAAACCACAAATCATTATGATAGTTGCCTTCTTGCCAAGGCTATACTCCATACCGTAGCCAATTCTTTTTGGCTGAAGCCCTTTCTTATCTGGATCTTTTTTGCCTGTTAACCAATAGACATCTGAATCATCTTGCACACCAGCCTCTTTTTGGGCTAAGGTTAGATTCAAATGGTCATGGTTTTTCTTCCATTCATATATCTTCCAAGCATACTTTTTTAATAGACAATTATGTGCAACCAAGAACACTAAAAACCAAGCAAAAAGATACAAGATGATAAGTGAGGTAAACTCTAGTAATAAAAGATAAATCGGGATTGTACAAAATCCCAAGACATAGAGTAGCCTACTCTTTCTTTTGTACTGTCTAAGAATCTCCATAATATCTGCATGATTCTGTTCCCATATAGGAAGGATAATACCAAGTGTATATGGGCCGTTATGAATGGCACCCACTCCAAACGTAAGTACAAGGGCTAACCACATAACAACCATGGCAAACCCAATAATATATAATGCCATCTTCTACCACTCTCCTTTTGCCCATTATACCTCTTTTTTTGGAAAATAACAGATAAAGTTAATCCAGTTTTCACTAAGATGAGCTTCTACCTCACAGCCCATATTGGTGGCTAGTAGCTTTACTATAGATAGCCCAAGCCCTGTTGTCTTCCTTGAAGTATCCGCAACATAAAACCGATCAAAGATACGGGTCACATCAATTTGGCTATCACATTTCAGATCATTTTTTATCTGTAACGATACCCTATCTTCCTGCTTTAGCTCCACTTTGACACTGTGACTGGCGTGGGCCACACAGTTACGAAGCAGGTTTTGTATGATACGAAGAGTCATGTTTTGATCTGCCTCTACCCAAATGTTACTTTCCTCTAGTTCTATTGTAAGACCACGTTGTTCAAATTCTGGAATAATAGAAGCTAGACATTCTGCTACCATATTGGATAAGGAGAAGGTAGTGATTTCTACAGTTGGCTTCATGTCCAATAGATAGGAATACTCATAAAACTGATGAATGAGATATTCAAGCTCAGTAATACGGGCATTCATAATGGCAATGCGCTCTTTCTGCTTAGGAGCTACGGTTTCCTTCTCAAGTAACTGTAGATATCCTTTTATGGCAGTTAATGGCGTCCGAAGATCATGAGAGATGTTGGCGATTAACTGCTTAAAGTCATTTTCCTCATGAACGACCTTAAGACGGAGGGTTTCCTCCGCCTTAAGGCATTGATTGATAGAAATGGTAAGCTCATTTAGTCTCTTATCTAACAGTTCTATAGTGACAAGCTGAGAAGATCCATTTTGCAATCGTTTCTTCAATATGCTGTTGATTCGCTGTACTTGTTTGCGTAAAAATAAAATATAGCATAAAAGCACAATACACAACAAGGTCAGTCCTACAATGACATAACTCAAGAACATTCACTCCTATTTAATCTCATCTTTTTTAAATAGCAAATTAGTTAAGGCTATCATAAGAATTAGAAAGCCCATGGAAATACAAAGAATCTTAAGTAGCTCTCCCTGTCCCATATCGAGAGTAAGCATTGGATAGGAAAATGGCGTATATTCCACTATAGTGTCTAATAGTGGAACCTTGCTTAATAAATTTACAAAGAAATCACACAAGAATCCTAACACTACACCTACTACAGTAACTACTACGGACTTCTTTACTTTAAAAGCAAGTGGAATACAAAAGCTTAACCTAGCTGTATAAAGCACAATGCTAATGAGTAATACCTCAATAGACTTAGCAATACCCGTTCCATCTATGGCTAACTTACTCGGATTCGCCATCATAGATAGATAGGTAGAATAGGATAAGGATGTCTGAAATTCCCCTCCACTGACAAAGCCCACAAAACCAACAATGGCATAAGGTAATGTAAGCAAGGCAATGATCACACAGTAGCCAATGGATTTGCTGATGACAATGTTTCTTCGTCCACAGGAAATCGCATCATGAATGTTCTTCGTGTCAAAGTCTCCACAGATTGCTAGGCCTGCCATCAAAGCTCCCAATACTGAGATAATAAAGATGTCAGATAATCCGGATAGAGAGTCTGCAGTCATCTCCATTGTACCTTTGGCCATTCCATTGGATAACACTCCAAGAAGTATGGCGCAACTGGTAGTGATCAATAAACATATTTTTAGTGCTAGTGATTTTCTATATTTATAAAACTCTCCATAAATTAGATTAATCATGAACGCCACCTCCTATGACAGAAAGAAAATAGTTCTCCAAGGTTTCTTCCTCTACCACAAATTTGGTAGGAAGAACTCCATGTTCCACAAAGGCTTCCATAACAGTCCTTCTGTCCTGAATGAAATCGTAGATTTGGATACTCTTATTCTCTAATACCTTATATTTGTTGGTATGAAGAATTTCTTCTAGTACCCAAACTGCTTTCTCTGTTTCCTCACACTCCACAATAAGGTGATGACTACAATGTTCCTCTAATTCTTCTAAGGTTAAGGTCTGCATAATCTTTCCTTGGTCAATGATAATGTAGTCGGTAGCGGTTTGAAATAGCTCCGGCAGGTTATGACTAGAAATCAGTATGCAGATATTTCTCTCCTTACAGATCTGTTTGATTAAATTTCTTATTTCAACGACACCGATAGGATCTAATCCATTGACAGGCTCATCTAGAATTAGAAGTTCTGGGTTAGCGATAAGGGCAATGGCGATGCCAAGCCTCTGTTTCATACCAAGGGAATAATTCTTTACCTTCTTCTTCCCCGTATCCTTTAATCCTACTAGCTCCAGAAGTTCCTCATCCTGCTTATTATCAGGAATCCCTCTCATAATCCGGTGAAGCTTCAGATTCTCTTTTGCTGTCATGGCACCGTTCATGCTTGGATATTCAATGAGGCAGCCAAGACGCTTTAATTCCTCCTGATACTGTTTTCCAGTAACTGAGCCAAACAAGGAGAGCTTTCCCTCTGTAGGAAAACTAAGTCCAGCTATGAGTCGCATTAAGGTTGTTTTACCAGCCCCATTTTTGCCAATGAGGCCATATATTCTCCCTGACTCTAAGGTAATGCTCACATTATCTAAGGCTTTAAAGCCACGATATTCTTTTGTGACACCTTGAGTCTTTAGTACATATTGTTCCATACTACCCTTCCTTTCTCTTTCCTACCTTTATTCTAATAGGGAATGGTTAAGAAAAGGTTAAGTGTATTGAAAAAAAGGTAAAGAATCCAATAAACTTCTAGCTTTCCTTCATTCGATAGCCAAGCCCCCAGACCGTCTCTATATACTCTCGGTGAGGGGAGGCCTCCTTTAACTTACTTCTAAGATTGCTCATATGAGTCTTGATGGTATTATCATCTCCATAATAGGTTTCATTCCATATGGTTTCATATAGGTTTGCCTTAGTAAAGACCTTCTTGGGACTTTTAAGAAGTAGCTCTAAGATGGCAACCTCCTTTGCTGTAAGCTCCAGCTCTGTTTCATTTACTATAGCTCGTTTTGCTTCTACATTAAGGGAGAGCTCATGAAAATGCAGTATTTGCTCTTTCGTTTCCTGAGTCACATACCGTCTTAAATTAGACTCCACTCTTGCCACTACCTCATCTAAGTCAAAAGGTTTGGTGACATAGTCATCTGCCCCTAATTTTAGTAGATCCACCTTGGTTCCTACCATATCTTTTGCAGAAATCACAATGACTGGAATCTGAGAAAAGGTTCTAAGCTCCTTAAGTAGCTGGTCACCGCTACGATAAGGAAGCATAATATCTAAAAGCACTAGCTCATAGTCCTTTGTCTTAAGATAGTTCATGGCTGTCAGCCCATCATAAACAGACTCTGAAAGGTAGCCTGCCTGCTCCAGAGCCTCTTTTAACACATGATTTACATCTTTATTATCCTCTACGATTAGGATCAAACTTTCTCACTCCTTAGCTTTAGGAGGCAGTTTCACTAACAAAGGTTGCCCCTAAAATCATTACTGCTCCAATTATACCGGTAAGGCCTAACCCTTGCTGCAAAAATAAAGCAGATAGAAGAATCGCCACCACTGGATCGATGTAGCTAAAAATGGCCACGGTCTGGGCTTTTAACTCCTTCATAGAGCCAAAGTACAAGGCGTACGCCATACCAGTATGTACAATACCTACGATAAGTAATAACACGAGGATTCTTGGTGACAAAATACTTAGGTCAATAGACTGAGTTAATAGGGTATAAGGTAATAAAACCACCACAGAAACCCCTAGCTGTACTATGGTTTTATCATAGGCTGAAATCTCCTTCAGCTTTTTATTCAGAAGCACTACGGTAGCATAAAATAAGGCAGCTCCTAATCCAAATAGAATTCCTTTTAGCTCAGATAAATCCTGTACTCCCGTTTCTAGTATACCCGATACAAATACCATACCTCCTAAGGCTACTAGAGAACAAAAGATTTTCTTTACAGTCAATCTCTCCTTTAACATAAGGGGAGAAATAAGAACCACAAAAACAGGTGCTAGATAATAACAGAGAGTAGCCGTTGCTACCGTGGTATAGTGATAAGCCTCAAATAACAGAATCCAATTGATTCCTATGGCGATTCCAGATGGTATAAGAATCCATAGGTTTCTTTTGATCGCAGAAAGAGATATTCGCTTCTTCGTACTGACCACTACCAGTAATAAAAATACTACACCCACAATTCCTCTTACCAACGCTAGCATACTAGAAGGCAAGGGGATATAGTGCACAAAGATTCCTATGGTACCGAAGATTACCATAGAGGCCGTCATCTCTAGTTTTGCAATACTCGTCTTCTCTAGGTTTTTCATTTGATGTTCCTCTCATATTTATTAATACTTGTATTTTAGCAAAAACAAAAGTCGAAATATACAGTTTTTACACATTTAATGAAGATTTCGTTTTCTAAACAATACAACAAAGAGAATAGCCATTATGATACAATTTCCTCCCAGCACCAAAATATTCTCAGAGGAAAGACTAAGATGCTCTATCTGGTTTATCATATTACTCATCTGTCCCGTGTAAGTAAATCTAGCTACCTCCCGAATAGTACTGTTATAGGCAGACAACATTGGAAGAAAAGAAAGCAACATCATGATGGGTACACTAAGAGAGGTTGCCATCATCTGATTTTTAGATACAAGTCCAATGATAGCCCCAACAACTATGGAAATAATAAGACCAACTATCAGGATGAGTAAAAAATAAAGTAAGGTACTCCCACTATATCCACTCATAAGAGCAAACACAGCAACGCCAAACATACAATACCCAGCCACTAAGCTTCCTACTCCAAATAAGTATTCCATAGGCTTTACATTATGGGTTAATAATACTCTTAATGTATTCTTCTCCTTCTCTTCTGCAATAATGGAAGCCGTCACGGTAAGGGGTGCCATACCAAGAAACATAATGGAAAAGAGATTCACGAAATAATTCTTTGGGATGCCATTCATGGATATGGAACTCTGCATGATAATTACCATAAAGGGCATTAATACAAATTGTATCATACATTGCTTATTCTTTAAGGTATCCTTTCCTTGTTTTGTAAGAACTGCCTTAATATTATTCATTTTCATTTACTCCAACCCCCTTCCAGTTAACTCCATAAACACAGTCTCCAAATTAGGTTCGGAGGAATGTATGGTCAGTAATAAACCTTTTTCTATATACTCCTTTACTATATTACCAGATGCAGGTACATTAGGTATTTTAACTATTTCCCCAGTAGTAAGGGTTAGGTGTAGTTGCCTTTGATGATTATATTGGTTACATAGATCTATTGGAGAGCCATATTCCACAAGATTGCCCTTATGTAACAAGCCCACAAAATGACAAAGCTTACTGGCCTCTTCCATATTATGAGTGGTCAAAAATACTGTGGCCCCCCTCTGTTGCTGTTCTCTAATTAAGTTATGTATTTGAGATGCAGTACCTGGGTCCAGCCCACTAGTAGGTTCATCTAAAAATAAGAGGTCTGGTTTTCCCATAATTGCTCTAGCAAACAATAGTCTCTGTTTCATTCCCTTAGATAGCTTTAACACAGGCATATTGGAAGCATCTTTAAGCTCTACCTGCTCTAATACATCATTTACAATATCTCTGTCAAGACCGTATAACTTAGCAATTAGGTTAAGGTTATCATAACAGGTTAAGCGTTCATATAAACCAAGATTATCTAGCATAAGCCCCATTCTCCTATGGGTTTCATCTGTCAAAGCTAAGGTGTCCTCCTGTAGTAGCTGTGCTTTTCCAGAAGTCTGCTTTAACTGACCTGTAAGAATTTGAATAATTGTGGTTTTTCCGGCTCCTGATGGTCCTAATAAACCGAATATCTCACCAACTCCAATGTTAAATGATACTTGATTAAGTACCTGTTTTTCCCCATAAACATGGGTTACCTGAGACACACTTACCGCATGATCCATTTTACTCCCTCATTTCCCTTTTATATTTAATACCACTGTCTCATTTTTTGTATTAAACACATAACATGCCCCTACCGATTATCTACCAGTAGGAGCATGTTGTCTCGCTATTAATACAGAATTTATATTACTCCTTTGTCTCATGTGATACAAGTCCTTTTCTCTGCCATACCCCGGAAATATAGCGGATCACACAGACTAAGGAAGTAGTAATCCAAGTCGCTCCTGTAGTAATCCAAAGTCCCCAATAACCTAGGAATGGTATACTTGTAAAGATTGGGGCATAAAGAATACGGCACGCCACCTCACAGAAACCATTGATTACAGCAAAGTTTGTATCCCCACAGCCATTTAACACAGCTCTTGGCACATAGATCATTCCTAAGGCAAAATAACAAAGACTTGTAATCCGAAGGGCTTTATAGCTAATATCGATTACATCTTGTCTCTTTACAAAGATTCCGACAATTGACTCTCCAAAAAAATAAGCGATTGGAAGTAAACATATGCTAAATACTACAACAATTAAGGTGGCTTGACGAAACCCTTTTTTCACTCGATCTGGCCTACCTGCCCCCATATTCTGTCCGGAGAAGGTAGTTAAGGCTGCCCCAAGAGACCCATAAGGCTGTTGCACAATCATCTCAATCTTATTAATGATAGTAAAAGAAGCCATAACAGTTTCTTTAAAGCTGTTAACATAGCTTTGTAATACCATACAGGATATGGCAATCATAGAGTTTTGTAGTGCTATTGGAACGCCAATCTTAAAAGATCGCTTAATAATAGTCTTATTAGGCTTTAGTTCCTTCTTAGTTAATCTAAAGTAAGGAAACTTTTTATAAGCATAAATCAAACAGGCAATGGCAGAAACCATTTGGGAAATCACAGTTGCAAAAGCAACTCCAAATACATCCCAATGAAAACAAAGCACAAATACTAGGTCTAGGACCACATTAATAATACTCGCCAAAATTAAAAAATATAATGGTGTCTTAGAATCACCCAATGCCCGTAGTATTGAAGCTATTCCATTATAAAGAGTAATTCCAATAATACCAAAGCAGGTCACCTGCATATATAGGATGGAATCTCCTATGACCTTCTCGGGTGTATTTAATAAGCGAAAGAGCGCTGGACTAAAGAAAAATACTAATACGGAAACCACCACTGCTGCCGCAATCAATACATAAAAGGAATTGGCTATGGTTACACGTACATTTTCCTCATCCTTTGCTCCAAAGAACTGGGCGACGATAACCCCTATTCCTATGGCAAGTCCTGAACTTAAAGAGAAAGCTAGAAAACCCATAGAAGCACAGTTTCCTACTGCTGCTAAAGCATCCTCCCCAACATAATTCCCTACTACGATAGAATCCACCATATTATAAAACTGTTGAAATAGATTGCCTACTAATAGTGGTAACGCAAACTTTATAATATGCTTAATCGGGCTTCCCATAGTCATGTCTGTCATATTATTTTGTCTCATAGTAAATGCTCCATTCGTTTTGCAATATTTTGTGCAATTTCATTTGTATATGATGACTCCTTATCCGATGCTGTCCATCCAAAACCATCGCTATTGTATCTAGGAAATATATGTAGATGATAATGACCAATATCATTAAACTCGCCACCATTTTGCATCATGCTATAGCCTTCTGGATGGTAGGTTTCCTTAATCGCCTTAATTAGTCTTCTGGATACCAACATTAGATGAGTAAGTAGCTCTTCTGGTATCTCATCTGCATCCAGATAATGTTCCTTAGGAATTAGTAATACATGCCCCTCATTGATTGGATCAATGTCTAAGAAAGCCTTGACTTGGTCGTCCTCATAGACAGAATAGCATGGTAACTCTCCTTTTCCTATCTTGCAAAATAAACACATAGTAACACTCCCTTATCTTGACGTATGGGGATAGTATAACACAATATTACGTATTATGTCTCTCTAATAAAAATCTTGCCACTCCATCGTCGTCGTTACTACCAATTACCCCTGTTGCCACAGCCTTAAGCTCCTCTACTGCATTAGCAACAGCATAGGCCTCGTCAGAAGCAAGAAATAAAGGAATATCATTTATGGCATCCCCAAAGGAAATTACTTTATCACAATTCCATAGCTTTTTAAGCTTCCTCACACCTTCTGCTTTGCTTGCTTTCCTTGGCATGATTTCAAACCAGTATTCTGGCCGATTAAGCTCCTGTTGAAAAATGCAGGTAAAACGATCATCCTTAGAAATGATATGATGTATAGGAGCTAGTTCTTCCTTCTCCCCTATACAGGTAAAATAAAATACATTTCCTTCATATAGGGAAGCCTCTTCTATCACAGAGCGAAACCTAGAATCTCCCTGTCTAAGACTTAGATAATGACGAATCCCTTCATTTTCTCTAGCAGGCATCCAGGATACTTTCTCTATCTGATTGATAAAGCTATATACCAGGGGGTTGACCTGATGAGAGCCTAACACCTGCCTTATATAAGTGATTTCATCCACCGTAAAGCTATTAGACGCTAAAATTGCCCCACTAAAGGCATCAAATATAATAGTTCCATTATAGGCAATGACAGGAATCTTGGCAGATAGCCCTTTGGTCACTAAGGAGGCAGAGGATAGGGACCTTGCCGTTGCATAGGTAAATTGCATTCCTTGTTCTACTAAGGTATTAATGACCTCTAGGCTATAGGGACTGATACAACTATTCGAATTCAGTAATGTACCATCCAAATCTGTCACGTAAAGTGTTCTCATCGTATTCTCCTTGGGCTTTAGTTAGAATAAGGGGTACCAAAAACAATCTCATATCGTTTCTTATTTATGCCATCTATGGCTTTCCACCTATTCAATGGATATGATCTATCATTGATATATCTTATTCTTCCTCTGATATAGTGCCCCTTTTCCAACCACCAGGCACCAATATGTATTTAATAAAATTCTTAATCCTTTATCCATAGACTCCTCCTTATGTGGTCATGGCGGGGACATATGATAATGCAATTGCATAAGTTTACAGTTACCAGTATTATACTTTTGTTTTTTTCTATATTCAACTATAAATACCGTTCAACTTTATTTCCTCGCACACTTAATTACCCCCTTGCTATTACAGCCAGTACTTCCAATTGACATTTCTATAGTTTTCTTCCATAATATGTATATAAATGCATATTACATAATAAGGAGCTGTTTATGAAAAATTCTTTTCTCTTAACTGTTGTAATTCTTAGTATTATACTTACCTCCTCATGCTCAAGTAATAAAGAAGCTAAGGCGTCCCCAAGAACTAATGTCCTATTTACTGTATCTGATTTAACTGACGAGGAGTTTCAATCTATTGGTACGGGGGAATTAGTGAATCCTACAAAGAATGATTTTAAGAATATCCATCTCATTGTGGAAACCCAAAATTTCAATGATACAAACAAGGCCAAGATTACTATACCAGTTTTTAATAATATTCTGATCAAAGATAAGCAAAACAGGTATTGGTATGGTTCAGGTTTTGATCAGAACCCAACAAAGGAACTTACTACATCGGAACGTGACTTTGTCTTTTATTCCAAGGGTCTAAAAGATACTAAGGCCATCAAGGATTACTTTACTGGGATAGAGGTTATCATCTCTTGGCAGGAAGAGAATGACACCATTACTATGCACTATGACCTAGGTGAGCTCATTATGTTTAAATAAAACAAATGGCTATGGCATTAAAAAATGCCATAGCCATTCTTTTATCTAATATATTGGCAACTACCCCTTTAGCTGAGTAATTGCATTTTCAGCCCATTCCACACACATCTTATAGTATCTATAACCAAAATCCGCAGAAATGTCCCAATAAAGCTTGCTTTGATCTGAATGAGGTGATGAACTGATATAATTTTTAATCGGTTCCATTGTCTCAAGAACCGCTTTCATATCTTCCTTAAATTTATCTAACATCTGTATGGTATTTTCCCTGCCTTGTTCAGCAGAAAAGAAAACCCTCATTAGAAAGGAGCTACGAATTAATGTCTCTTGAGATCCACCTTCTAATAA
Organism: Bacillota bacterium; assembly: GCA_023416695.1. Taxonomy (GTDB): domain Bacteria; phylum Bacillota; class Clostridia; order Lachnospirales; family Lachnospiraceae; genus KM106-2. The sequence goes on from JAEZGY010000023.1 coordinate 43,442, forward strand.
CCATTTCAAAAATTCCTTTTTCCCCTCTTCTGTGATATGATAAATCTTCTTATTTGGTTTATCATACTGGACTACTACCTCACTCCGAGCCAATCCGTCTGCTTCCAGTTTATTTAACTCACGATATATCTGACTTATTTGTGCACTCCAAAAGAATGCCAAAGACTCATTAAAAAAGGTATTTACATCATAACCAGTTTGTGGCTCATAATTTAATAATCCTAGAATTCCATATTTGAGTGACATGGTATCATTCCTTTATCCTATATTTAAGAATCGAGCAATTCTCCAGATAGTAACTCACTTATAAGTTCCGTATAAGCAGCATTTTCATCACTAAAGATACAGCAATGTTTTGCATTCATAGAAGTATACAGATATTTTACTTTACTATCAACCGCATCATAAAATTGTTTTTGGTCCTCATAAGATAGTATTTCATCACCTTCTGTTGCAAACATAAGAAATGGTATTTTTGCATTCTTGGCAGTGATAGCCGCTTCTCCGTCATCAAAGGTAAAACCCAAAAAGGATTTTGTAAATTCATTGCAGACTTGATAAGTTTCATCAATATATTGCTCTTCACAGTAATTCTTAATACCACTATAAAACATTTGCTTCATACTGACAACAGGACAATCTAAAATTGCATAATCTACATATTCCTCTGCATCACTCACACCCATTAAGGATAATACTGCTGCACCACCCATTGATTTACCATATATCACAATCTTCTTCTCTTCATCAAGCTCTTTATCAATATATTTCACATAGTCAAATAAATCATTTTTTTCCCATATGCCATATGTAGTAAGAACTGCGGTATTATCTCCTGAACAACGTTGGTCATACTGAAGGACGTTGTATCCTAAACTAAGGAAAAGGTCAACCTGCTCATTGTTCCCACGACGATTCTGTCCAGCACCATGTACCATAATCACTGTATCACAGTTCTTATGGCCGTTTATAATATAATCTGCAGGAATAGTGTGTCCATCAAAGGAAGATGTAAGCTCAATGTTTTCAACAGTATAGTTTTTCTTATACTTTTCTATATTCTGCTCAGTTATCTTACTCTGGGAGTTGTTATACAGATTTAAGTACAAAGGAACTGCCATCATGCACGTAGAATACGCCTCTTCTCCGAACTTCTTAATAAATTCAGCTCTGTTCTTCACTGTGATCCCTAATGTTTTCTCTTGATAGGTTAACGGCTTAGCAAGTGCCTCATTCTGCTGATTCGTCTCATCTTGGTTATCTTGCTTATCCGTACTTGCCGTAGCCTTTGCACTATTCTCGGTATCTCTTTTGGTATCCCCACTGACCATAGGCTCTTCATTCTTTGCACAACTACCTAGTACGAACATCACTAATAACATCAATACACCTAATTTTCTTTTCATCTTTTATCTCCTTTACATATTCTACTTGTATAATATTGTACTTGTAGAATATGTAAAGTCAATACTAAATTATCATTCCCATTTAAATAATCGAATTGCTACCCCTAAGCAAATAACTGCTACGATTAACAAAATGCAGATGGAAGGAAGTACATTGCCCACAGGAAGGCCTAAAATAGAGGCCTTTAAGATTTTGATTCCCTGGGTAAGTGGCATGATATCTGCCACCTTCTGCATCCCACTTGGCATGATTTCATATGGTAAAGTGGCTCCTGAGAAAATCAACATAGGAAAATACAAGATACTGGCCAAGACACCTGCGCTCTTTGAGTTTTTCGCAACTCCTCCTACCATGATTCCAAGACAAAACATAGAGAACATGACTAGAATCCAACCGAGAAGAAACTGGAGAACACTTCCCTGAATCCGTAGATCAAAAAACAGTACTGCACAGACAAATAAGGTCACTAAGGATACCGCTGCATATAAGATATAGATACTTATCTGAACGAAGAGGAGTAAGCTAGGCTTTACTGGTGTCACTTGAAATCTTTTCAAAATATGTTTTTCTCTATAGTCAGAGATTACTAGGGGTAACCCCATAACCCCTCCCGCACAGATGGCTATGGAAGCCAGCGCACCAAAGGATTGTTCTAAAAATGTATATTCAGCACCTTCAAAGGCAGGTTTCGTTCCATAGATTACTCCAAGTGCCACAAGTACTACAAGGGGCATCATCACTGCAAAAATCAACATATCCATTCCTCGAAGGGAAAGTCTTGCTTCCGTTTTTAACATTTCTCTATAGGCTTTCATCATCAACAACCTCCTCGTCACTATACCAAAGATATGCGTCCTCAAGCTTGTCATACGGGCTATGAGCAATGGCTTCTTTGACAGTTCCCATAAATGCTACATGTCCCTTTTTCAAAATGCAGATGGTATCACATAAAAGCTCCACCTCATCCATAAAGTGAGAAGTTAAAAGCATGGTAATTCCCTGGGCTTTTAGCCCCTTCATAATCTGCCATACATCCCTTCTTGCTCTGGCATCTAGCCCCGTCGTAAGTTCATCCAAAAATACTACCTCAGGATTTGGTAGTAGAGCGAGAATAATAAATAGTCGTTGCTTTTGTCCTCCTGAAAGCTCCTTTACCAAGGTCTTTTCCTTATCTGCAATGCCAAACTTGTGTAGCAGCTCTTTGTAATCTAATGGGTGTCGATAAAGAGAGGCTGTTACTCTACATAGTTCCGCAACCCGAATATTTTCCTGGTATTTTGCTTCTTGAAATTGAACCCCTACCTGCTCATATAGCTTCTTTCTGTTAAGCCTTGGATCCATTCCTAGAATTGAAACTTCTCCACTGTCCATGGCTTTTGTGCCGAGGATACATTCTATGGTTGTGCTTTTACCAGCACCATTGGCACCCAGTAATCCAAAGATGCTTCCTTTACTAACAGAAAAACTAAGGTTACTTACTGCTTTTCGTGAACCATATGATTTTGACAAATTAGTCACTTTAATTACTTGTTCCATTTTGTCCCTCCTTATTTTCATAAAAAAACAATAACACCAAACAAAAGTCTGGTGTTAAAGTGGAGGGTTTTTAAATTTATTTTTCATTTCCATCAGCATAGATAACATAATAAACGCATTTTCTTTGGCCTTACATAAAGAAATCGTTAGCTTGTCACAAACAGAGATAATATCTTCATTCTCCTTTGGCGTGTTCAAAATCTCTGCAATATCTACAGTAGAATCTATCTCCAGTTCGTTTAATGCTCGAAGAATAGAGGATAGCGAGTAGTTAGCGCATCGAAGAGTCCTAATAATTTTAAGCCTTCTTATCTCATTGTCCGTATACACTCGATAACCATTTTCCCTACGCTTTACCTTTATTAGGCCATTCATTTCCCAATTTCTAAGAGTATCCATAGTAATACCAAGAAACTCAGATACCTCTTTGCGTTTAAGAAAATGTTGATTTTCTGGCGTGTTATGACTTAATAGCTGATTAACTATGTCAATTGCTTCCTTGGTATTGTCCATTTCTCTATCCAAAGAGGTAATGTATTCCTCTGTCATACGAATAGCTTCAGAAAATTGACACTTAGCTGCAGTTTTTATGATAGAAATGGCATGTTCTCGTAAGCCATTTTGCAGCACTTCTATCTGAAATGCTGTTCTTGCAAGTTTAAATTGGGCTATATGTAAGTCTGTAAAAACCCGATACCCATTATTCTTACGTAAAGGTTTTGAAATAAGCTCTACTTCCTCATATAGCCGGACGGTATTGGGATGTATCCCAATGGCCTTTGCTACCTCTGATGTTCTATAGGTCTTTTCCATACACTTTCATCCTGTTATGTTTTCTTTGTTGACAAGCTCCCATTCCTCTTTTAAAATACCATACTCATAAGTATCTAACCAGATGGGATTGCCTTCCTTATCACATTTAAAGTAAATATTTTGTAGTAACGTTCCTTCTCTTCGCATTCCTAGCCTCTCTAATAAACGCCAGGATGGGGTATTAAGAGGATTGCACATGGCAACAACTCTTCTTGCCTTCCAATTATGAAACGCTTTTGTCAGTAGAGCTCTTGCAGCCTCTGTAGCATAACCCTTCCCATGATAGGAAGCATTAAATACATAACCTAACTCCCATGTATCGAATTCTCCTTTTTGCAAATAGAGATTTCCAATGACCTTTCCTGTATCCTTCAAACAAACGGCAAAAAAGCATTCCATATTGGAACGACTCAGTGCTTCTTTCATAGCTCCCTCTTTTGTATAGACCTCATAAGGTTCAAAAGCAATAACCTTAGGATCTGAAAGATACTCATATAAGTCCTCTCCGTCCTCTGGTTGAAAAGAACGAAGAAGTAAACGATTTGTTGTTATTGATTCCATAAGTCTCCTTCTAATACTATAACTCTATAAATTATTATAATCCTTTATAAAATGATACTGCTTCCTTACAGTCTTTCTCGTCAGGATGCTTCTTATGAATACCACCCATTAGTTTAAATGGTCCATAACAATCCCATCCGTTGCAGTAGTAACTTCCTAATACAGTAGCTTGAGCTTCCTTTAAAAGCTCACCAAATGCATCAAATACCTTTTGGTTATTGCCCCCTCCTCCGGTTGCCACAAGAAAGGTCTCTTTTCCTTTTAATTCATCTTTATGACTTTCTATATATTTATATAGACCAGGTGCAAACTTTGCATGATAGATACCTGAAGCAAAACCAATGCGTTCATAATCTGCTAAGTTAATCGTATCTACTTCCTGAATAGGTACAAGGCCTACCTGACACTGTTCTTTTATAGCTTCTAATACCTTCTTTGTATTGTTGCGATGTTCAGAATAATAGATAATCACTGCTTTTGACATTATACTACCTCCTTATTAATACTAAATAATTTCTACTTCCTTGCTACCATACGTTTCTTACCTGTCATCTGTTGTACAATAAGCTTCATTACAGTGGTACGATCTATGATGGCTTCATTATATTGAAAGTCTCCTGCATGATACTGTCCCATAAGAATATCTAATGCTTCCTTCTTCTTGTCATAGTCTGTCACAATTTCCATTCGTCCTCTTCCTATAACACACTCATATTCCATGGTGCAATTGCCAGTATCCTCTTCTAGCACCAGCCTATGGGAACAGTCCATCTCGAAACTAGCACGAGGATCTCTAGCAATTAATTGATACTTAGTGCCTTCGGTAGCTCCGTGAAAATATAATACAACCTGACCCTCTTCTATACCAAAACCAAAATTCAGTGGTAATATGTACGGATATTCTTCATCATGTAATGCAACTCGACAGACCTCGCATTTCTTTATGACTTCTATGATGTTTTCTAATTCCTTTATCTCTCTGTCACTTCTTCTCATACAATCTTCTCCTCCTATATTCCCATTATGTGATGACTCTATTATCAGATGACTGCTTTAAAAAATGGATAGCTCTTTTTAAACACGAAGCCTACTTTTTCTGCGGTATGCTTGGAACCTAGGTTCCCCATGTGACACTCCCAGGTCGGTGTCTTTCCAACTTCCAATACATACTGTATCATTTTTTTTGCTACAATAGCAGCCAAACCTTGCATTCGAAATGCTTCCTTGGTTTCAATTCCTATATCAATCTCATCATGACTAATGCCAGAAGAAAATGCTACTGAGGCAATCTCCTCTCCATATAAAAGGCAAAATCCTTTCCCCTTGTCTAAAAACTCAGACATAGAGTCCCAGGAAAAGCTAGGGATAATTTTCCCCTCTAATCTTGCTAACATGTCAGCATCCAGCTCCTTTAACTGAAATCCTGGAGGAATCGTAAAGGAAATATCTTTGCTTTCATCAAGTGAAAAGCGATACCGCTCCTGACGGATGATGTCAGGTTCTTTGGAGAAATACGCATCACATTGTGGGTTGTTATCTTCAATGATAAAACACTTCAAATTATTTTTCTGCCTACGAATTAGTTCTGCAGACTCTGTTAAAAATAACTCATCTGGCTCCCCAAGTAAGTAGTAAAACCCACAGTAATGCCAGATTAGCGCACAGGTTGGATTCTCTACTGAATTCACGAAAACCTTTCCTGTCTGAACTCCTTCTACCACAGAAAGTGGATACACCCGATTACTAGAGCTATGATCTGCTAAATGAACTACTTTGCTAAATTCAATAGTCGGTAAAGCAAACAAGATATCACCTCTTCTTTTTTGATCTACGGCACGTAAATACTGTAGTGATTATAAGTACGACAAGGAAAAGCAATGTAAGTATGGCAACAATACCTCCCATGGTAAAGAAACCACCACCAAATGATGCTATATTATTAAGGCCATAAAGTACTGGATAGGGCATAAGAAAAACCCACAGGGTCCAAAAAACTACTAGTACAGGATGCCTTTTTACTACGATAAATTCCAATCCGGAGATTAATAACAATACCCCTGCTATAATAGCAAGAATACAGTCCCCATTAGAGCTACTCATAATCATTCCAACTACCAGTAACACTCCACCTAAGGAAGCAAGAATGATGCCCACAATTTGCAAAGGGGAAATACGGCTTACGGTAGAAGTCATTTCTACAGGAGTGGACTGTCTTACTGTCTGAGACACAGTTTCTTGTTCCTCTTTAATCAAATAATCCGTGGATACATGAAAAATATCACTTAACTGACTAATATAATTTAAATCCGGTGTAGATTGGCCAAGCTCCCATTTAGATATTGTCTGGCGAGTAACTCTAAGCTGTTCTGCTAACTGTTCCTGGGTAAGCCCCTCTTTCTTTCGTAAGCTAATTATCTTTTCATCAAGACTCATACTGAATTTCTCCTTACTTATGGTTTTATTAAATACCTGTATATCCAAAGATATTTATCTATCCAATGTATCTCTTTGACACCACGTCGTCTACCAACCCACGTTGGAAATCACGCAACGAACCGTTGCAATGTATCATAACTCACTCATTTATTTTATGTAATAGGAGGATAAGGCTGCCGCCTGCGTACTATTTAACTCACCAGTAATTACTAGGGTAATTCCTTCTCCTATCACCACATACATGTCTGATTCGTATTTGGTGCCTTGGTATACTAGATTAGAACCCCAATTACTTTCTGCATCAGCCAATTTACTTAAAGAACAATTCCTGTCTGTTAACACTAGGTCATTGTATGTTTCCATGACAGAAGTAAATCTACTAGTAAATCTATCAATTGAATATCCTATTGTCTTGTCTCCAGATACATCAACATCGGTATACTGTTCCAGCTTACCAAATATTGATACAGAACTATCATAATCTATCGATTTACCATAAGTCACATTGTACTCTGTTTTCGTAGAGCTAGTTCCTGTTAGAGAAGGGAAGATATAGAGCCCTCCTATTATACACACTAAGCAAATCCCCAAGGCAATATCTGAAAAAACTGTGAGTGTCGTATAAAATTCTTTCTTGGGGAAGAGTTTATACATAATAACGCTACCTACTATTGCTAGTACCATCACTAGTAGTATAAAAATGGACATCGTTTTTGAAAATATGGATATGCTGAGCAAAAGTACGCCAAGTAAGACTAACCATACTACCTTACAGATTACTGCAAATCTATATGCATTTTTTCTACTGTAATATTTTATAGGTAATCCTTTTTTTATCCTTCTAGTATTGTCTATAAAAAAAATCCCGAATCTGACCGTACATACTAATGCATACAATACACATAGGAAAAGAAAACAAACTAAGCCTAACGTCATTCCATCTGTTATGCTACTGGAATATCTTGTGTAATTAAACGGATACATTATATTATAATATAAATTTTGCAATAAACTTATAGACGCTATAAAGAATCCTAACATACTTAGCACTATATTATCATGAAAGGCAATTTTCATGGCCATTTTAAATTTGCTTTTCTCATCTGACTGAATCGGCCATGGGGTTCCCTCTGGAGCACAAAGAATCTGCACTTTTCCAGCACTATAGAGATGTTGCCAACCATAATGCTTAAAGTAATCGATATAATACTCCATGGTAGGATCTGGATCTTTACCTAACATAATTCCTTTCCTAAAATAATCTACCTTGAACTGCATTATGACTGGTTCACATTCTTCAAATACATAAAAAGCACCAGAACGTTTTACAAACATCCAGCCTTCCTTTGCTTTCTCCTGTAAAAATAGTTCTATGGTGTCTATTTCATATGGCCTTCCTGGAAACAATATCTTTTTTTTCTTCTTTTTACTCTTCTCCATACTCTCTTCCTCATTACTTTTTATACTTACCCCTACTATGTACTGATTTAGTATACCATGTTTTTACTGTCCATTGCATCCATATTTTAACTATCTCTTGCTAAACAAGAGTGCCTCTGGCAAGAAACCAAGGCACCCTTATAACCAATCTAAAATTATCTTCCACTCCTCTAGCAGTTTGTCTAAATTGTAAGAAGCGTTAGCAGGGCTTGTACTTGGTAATTTTACTGCCTCCCAGCCCGTGGATTTATGACTATACTTTTGATATAAGTCGTAGGCTTTTCCTCCATTGCAATAAATCTGCTTAATAGAGGATTCCTTAATAATGCGAGTTAAATCAGTGGGTACCACATTCTTAATACTGCTATCAGAAGACCCGATGATATCACAGCTAGCAATCACATCCCAAAGGGCAATATTAGAAGTAAGTAATAGCTGACGTTTCTCCTCTACTGTAGAAGGAAGGTCTTTGTTAAGAAGCGTGGATAGCACTTTCCAAAAGCGATTCTGAGGATGACCATAGAAGAACTGGCTCTCTCTAGACTTTACAGAGGGCAATGTTCCAAGTATTAAGATTTTGGACGCTTTCGTATAGACCGGACTAATTTCATGAATGACTCTAGGCATAGTTTTTTTCCTTTTCCTTTCCTATCTTCAGTATTTGCAGGGTAGAAAGAAGTGATACATTCCGTCTATATCCTTACAAACTTCTTCTTTCCAATCTTCATAACGTCACCTTCCACTAACACCCTATCTAATTCTTCGTCATTTATTTGCTCCCCATTAATACGAATTCCTCCTTGTTTAACAAGACGAAGAAACTCACTTTTACTTTTTACATAGTCCATGGCAATCAGATGAGGAATGCTATCACCAACCGTTCTCTTATCCTCCTCTAATGACAGTGTTGGGATATCCTTAGGAATAGCTTTTTTACTAAAGGCCTCCTCATAAAAGGAGATGGCTCTTAAAAGCTCCTCCTCTGTGTGGTAGAGTCCTGTGATAATTTTTGCTAACTTAAGCTTACTATCTCTTGGATTTGCACCATTTAGCAAATCATCCTTGATTTTATCAATCTCGTCTGGATGTTCGTCTGTGGTTAACTCAAAGTACTTAATAATGAGAGCATCCGGTACTTCCATCACCTTTTTAAACATTACTTCTGCTGGTTCATTTACCCCAATATAGTTGCCAAGGCTTTTGCTCATCTTCTCGACACCGTCTGTCCCCTCCAATATCGGCATAAAGAGAGCCACCTGTTGCTCCAAACCCATTACTTTTTGCAAGGTTCGCCCCATAAGCACATTAAAGGTTTGGTCGGTACCACCTAACTCAATATCTGCACAAATTTCTACAGAATCGTAGGCTTGCATGAGAGGATAAAAAAATTCATGAATTCCAATTGGAACCCCATTCTTATAACGGTTTTTAAAGTCATCTCGCTCAAGCATCCTAGCTACAGTGGAGGTTGCCGCTAACTTTATTACCTCTTCGAAGGTTAGCTTTGATAGCCACTCACTATTAAAACGGACGACTGTTTTCTCCTGATCTAGTACTTTAAATATCTGCTCACAGTAAGTAAGGGCATTCTCCTTTACCTGTTCCTCTGACAGTGCTACTCTTCCTTTTGATTTGCCAGTTGGATCACCGATTTTACCAGTAAAATCACCTATAATGATTACTGCCTGATGCCCCAGTTCTTGAAGCTGTCTAATCTTTCTTAAAACCACAGCATGGCCAAGGTGAATATCTGGGGCAGAAGGATCTAAGCCAAGCTTAATGGTAAGTGGCTTATTTTCTTTGTAGGACTTAGTAAGTTTGGTTAGTAGTTCCTCCTCATTGACACACTGATGAGCTCCTTTGCAAATAATACGCATTTGCTCCTTTGGTGATAACATCATTTAACATCTCCTTGTTTAATATTAATAAATACTTGGCATTACACTAAGAAATGAAAAAACTCCCATCCTCATGTTTCCATAAGGACGAGAGTGACTCTCGCGTTACCACCTTAAGTTTATAGATAGCTCACACTATCTACCTCAGCAGGTACAGCCTTAGCGATACCCTTGCACTTGATTACGGTGTGCTCTCCGTCGTAGCCTACTTAATCCATTCGTTCGGTACGCAGCTCCAAGACGTATTCACATCCCCTATCCATGAGCCTCTCATCAACCGGCATCTTTCTGTTTGGAATCGAACATGCTACTCTTTCTTTTCATAGCCTTTTCTTATACTGTAATGCAGTTATTTAATTGAACTGATAGTATCACTTTATGGGTACTTCGTCAAGGAATTTTACTTATATTCTCTATACACATGAAGATACCCCTCTTCCTATAGATACAGTTCTCCCTTTGAAAGAATGGTTACATGTCCAGATACTAAAATCTCCCCGCTACCCTCATTACAGCTAACCTTTATGATGCTAGGCCTATTTAAGTAGCTTCCTTGATTGATTACGATGGTCTCACTCTTGTTATAAACAGAGTGCTTGTAGAGATAGGCTCCCATAGGGCCTGCTGCACTTCCTGTTGCTACATCTTCAGCACCGCCATAGTTCTCCCAGGTTCGACCTTCCATCCTAGCGATATCAAAGATATAGGTAAATTTTGCGTCATTTTCAGCTAAAAGTTCTTCAAAGTTTTCACTTGTTATTCTTGCTGTACCTTGTCCACTTTTTACTGGAACTAGTAGATATGGTAAGCCTGTGGAAACAACCTCCATGGGGTACTCATGGCATAAATCCTCTAGTTTTAGATTAAGAGCTTCGCAGTACTTACTTCTCCACTCCTGGCTAACTTCTTTTCCCCATACAGGTACGCCTTGATTCATGACAACCTCATACCCTTGGTTCATTTTTTTGGAATTTGTGACTACCTCTTTATGAGCTAGTTGAAAGGTAATTGCTTTATCCATTTCATTTTGAAACTTTTCACTATGTACTACAGCTGCTGCCCCTAGAATAGGGTGTCCTGCAAAGTCTAGCTCCTCCTGAGTCGTAAATATCCTTGCTTCATAGGTATCTTTTGTTTTCTCCATTAAGAAAATGGTTTCAAACTGCTTGAATTCACAGGCTATCTGTTGCATCATTTCTTGACTTAACACACTTTCTACAAAAACAACGGTGAGACCATTTCCGGAAAATGGTCCTTTGCTAAATACGTCTACATGTAATATCTTCATAATACCTCCATTTTATCAAAACCCCATTAATTCTCTTATGTAATCTGTAGTATCCTTGTTCTCCAGCATTTCTAATAGGCGAAATGCAACTTCAGGCGCCGTTTGTGGACAGTAAGACGTAATAATATTTCCGTCTACAACTACTGGCTCATTAAGTACCGTGATACCCTCATAGGTAGCAAGCTCCTTCTGCCTAATACCATCTTTTAAATGATAGGTGGTTGCCTTTCTACCATGTAACACACCACTTTTAGCTAGGGCAAAGGCTGCCACACAGATCGTTGCAATGGGTTTCACTTGACGGTGAAACTCACAAATCAGCTTTGAGGTTTCTTCCTGAAATGCCTCCTCACGGAATCCGTATTCTTTAAATCCACCTGGAATTGCAAGTGCATCATACTCCTCTACACGGATTTCTTCTATGGTTGTATCCATTACCACAGGTACACCAAAGGTGCTTTGTACTGTTTTACTAAAACCACAGGTTGTTACATGAATGTCTACGTTAGCCTCGTCTCTTGCCCATCCCATGACATCAATAAAAACACTAAACTCCATAGTCTCAAAGCCTTTTAAACATAATAATAATACCTTCATCTTACTACCTTCCCTTTTTCAAAAAGTAACCGCATTCATTCCCCAATGTCATCATTATATCATATTTTCTTGTTTTTTCTGCCTAACATTCTTTACAATATCCAGAAACCACTCATACATTTCTCTTTCTTCAATTGTTTCTAGTTTTTCCTTGTCAATGACTACATGAGTATTTGTAAGCTTAGCCACTGTATGTAATGGTTCATAATTTAAGGCAGACAAGCTACTAAACTGCTTCCATTCCTCAATAGGGATATCCCCTTTCTCTACTGCTTTATTTAAGGTTGTATAGACTCCTTTATGCATCAAGTTTAGCCCTTCCTTAAAACCAACTTTCTCACAAAGATAGCTATCAATTTCTAGCCATAACTGCTCTATACTCTTTTGCCTGGTGCGAAGGCTTTCCATACTCATATCCCCTGTACTTAGAATTGCAGCAAGTCGACTCTCATAGTTTTCTGGCTTCCATGGTAAGGAATGACTCATATGTAGTAACCATTTCTCATGAGGAATATATTCTCTATTGGCTATGTATAAGCACGAAATAAGAGGTTTTATGGCATTATTCAAGCAGTAATGTCCCTGCACTGGATCTTCTCGATAGATCCAGATATCACCTGCAAGCTTATAGCTCCACCATGCTTCAAACATAAGACCTTCCCCTTTACTTTCCACTACCTTGGTGGCAAGCTTTTGGTCAAATAAGGCCTTTAATTCTCCCTTTTCGTCATAAACAATCTTTGCATAGGACAAATCCCACAACGATACACTGTCGTATTCTCTTTGTAGTTCCTCCTCATAATTTAGAAGCTTTACATCATATAAGTATCCATCAAGCATTGTAATGCCTAAACTAACTGGGGTTTTCTTTTCCTGATAGCTTCTATATGCCTCATCATGAAGAAAGATTACCACATCTATTTCTGATAAACGGTCCCCATAGCCCCTAGACAAACCTCCATCTAACATAATTCCAGCAATTCCATCAAACTCTTTGAATCTGTGCAAATTCTTATATAAGGCATCTAGAAGCTCCTCTAAACAGTTATCTTTTGTAATATTTACTATTGGTCTATTTTTCATATTGATTCCCATCCTTTATTATATTGTGTGATAACATAACAAAAAGCTGTGGATTTCTCCACAGCTAGTAAACAAAATTATGAGCTATGTGGAAAATTTGATAAAATCATATTCAAGGTATAGAAATAAAACTGTCCTCAAACAGTTACTATTCTCTATATAATTATGATTTTACTGTATTCTCCACGTGCTACTTATATTACCGATTATGTAATATCAAGAGTACCGGATAAGGTCACCTCGACTTTATTATTTATTCATGTTATGTTATCACTTTTTTATAGTACCACCTGGGGATGATTTATGTCAATGGTTCTTTACATGAGATAGTGTAAAGAAACCCTGAATATTCCTCCTAACCTATTTTCTCTTTTTTACAGGCTTTAAACCATATAAAAATGCCAACACTGGAATTCTAATGATGATTTCACTAGTAAGAATCGTCATAATTAGAGCTCCTACCATAGGCAGAACATATAATAGAAGGATGTGGCTTTCCAACACCTTTGATAACCCATACTGAAATACCAGTAACCATACAAAATGAAAGATATAAAAAGCAAAAGACCTACTAGATAAATACCTCGTTAACCGATTATCCTGTTGAAAGCCATTTCTTGCATAACCTAGAATCGCCATCATCAAACACCAAGAGGCGATAAACATAATCATCGTATTGACTATCTCATTGGTAAACTCCATCCAGATACAAAGATAGGTATAAATTACATCAGCTACGAGTCCAACACACAAAAAGAAAGCCTTATATCTCGCTATCTTATCCATAACCCTCTCTTCTGAAATCACATAATAGCCAAGTATAAATAATATGAGATACGTTCCAATACTCTTATCTGCTATTTTAAGTACAGGATACATAACAAGAGGAACCCCACCTAACAGTGCAATATGTACTATGTTTAGTCCTTTGCAACTAAACTGTGGTTTTAGTTTCCTCTGTAAAATGATCACAAACGCTGTTAATAAGGACACGATAAATAGATAAAGAATAAACCAAAGATGAGCCGGTGTAAAACCACCATCATACCCTGTTAACATCGTGAACTTGGTAAAATAGACTTGATAATGTGTAAAAAAATTACCTGTATAACCGCAATTATAGCAGTCTGCTATATATGTCATACAAGCGACTACGGTACAACTACCAATCACAAAAGGCAAAAGGAGTTTTTTCACTCTCTCAATCAGAAATTCTCCTATGGTTCGTCTTTGAAAGGCAAACCTAGCACTGACTCCTGCTAACAAAAATAACAATGGCATATACCATGGACTAATGGTTGTAATAACAGAGCTTAACGCTTTATTGCTTCCAAAATAAACATAGTTACCTTCTCCCCAGCAGTTCCATGCCATGGCTGCATGAAATGGAATTAATAGCAGAATACAGGTCCACCTAAGATTATCAATGTAATGTTTTCTCATAAACTACTCTCCTCGTTTGGATCTACAAAAGACAAGTCTATTGATTACTTCTAAACTCCTTTGATACACTTGTGTTCAGTGAACTATGCATGAGATAGCAGTGGAAACATCCTTTTCTCTTCATTAAATGAGGTAAAAACTCTACCCTTCACAAATAGAGTAGTATTCTCTTCACAGACTTCCTCTATCTCATATCCTTCCTTACAAAGTGGAGTAAAGCCCAGTACTACCTTGTTGATTTTGCTTCCAAAGGCACTAGCAATGTTATCTATATTCACCACTTTTTCAGAAAAAATCATATGTAGTAATAACCGATCTTCCTTAATTTCAGCCACAACATAAGCTTTATCCCCTTCTATGTAATACACGTTGCTTTTCATAAACTGTGTCACATAAAACATAATTAATCCTTTGTTATGAATCATAGCAAAGGAGCTGTTGCTTATGGATGTATCTATGGCCTTCTCTAAAAGAAGCCTTGCCTCTTTATTGTTCATTTCAATTTGTCTGGCTGGCTTACAACTCATTTCTTTGGAGCCAGCTATTATGACTTTGGAATATTGATATTCTGTTGCTTTTTCATACCCAAACTTAGGATAATAGTCTAATACACTATCATTAGCAAACAGATAAAAACCATCTACCATATGTATAAAGTCATTTTCAATCTCTTTCATAAGGATCTTGGTTAGGCCTTGATTACGGTACTCTTTGTCCGTCATTACGGTACCTAGTTGAATGTAGGTTTTATGTTCTCCATCACACATAAACTCCATCTTATTTACCGATATGTTAGAGACTACCTTATTGTCTATCACAATGGAATAGGGGTTGTAGTTATCTGTCCAGTACCCATTCTGATACCAACCTTCAAAGTCTAGCCCAAAGGTCTCCCCTGCTAGCTCATTAAAACTCTTTCTTAATACATCATCCTGACGATAGTTCTTTCTTACTTCATATACGTAATTCATAATTTTTTCCCTTTCTGACTATTATTACACTGAACCACACAAGAATAATCTGTGGAAAACATCTTTTCCACTTCAAAATGATGACTAGCAAAATACTCTTTTTTACCCAATTTGATAAACGTTTTAAATGGCTTTGGCTCGCATAGTCGAATAAGAAAAAATAATATTTTTTGTCTGATTTTGGTTGGTCGCTCCCATTCCAACACAATCACTTTTCCATCCGGCTTTAGTATCCTGTGGACCTCCTGAAGGATTTTTCTATTAAGCTCCTCTGTGGTCTCATGTAGTACTAAGCCAAGAATGACATAATCAAAATAATGATCTGGTAATTTGGTATCCGTTGCATCTCTAACCACTGTGTTTACATTAGTTAGTTGGAGCTCATTTATTATATCCGCCGCTATAGCGAGCATCTCTTTAGATATATCTAATCCTGTTATCTGAAGCTTTTGCTTCTTTCTCGCTAGCTCTATACTATTGCTCATAGTCCCACAACAAAGATCAAGTACTTTACTGTCTTCATCAGGAATTAACTCCATGATTTTCTTCCTTGGGTTTCTTGGCGTATTGCGAAAATAAATTATGTCAAGCAACCCGTATGTCTTAGATATCATTTTATATGATGGCATTTAGAATCTCCCCTACTACAGTTTACTTTGATACTCCTATTACATTACCCTCTTCATCCGTTATGTACGTACCTTTTGTCATATCCAACAATACATATTGGTTTCCCCATTTGTCACCAACGACTGCACATTTCCCAATAGGAATATCAAACGTTGGGCAAACAATCTCTCCACCTGCTTTTACATATTCCTCTAACGCAGCCTCTACATCTTCTACTTTAAAATCTACATTCATATTCTTTCTGTCGGTCTGGATGACAACCTCTGTTATCCCTTCTTTCATTCCCAAACCTGCTGATGTAGTTTCTCTCCATAATAACTTTAGCCCTAAGGACTGACAGTAAAATGTAATACCTTCATCTAAGTTATCCACATACAGTTCAATGCAATCAACATTTATAAACATAGTAATCCTCCTATCCACAAGGTAGTAGCTATTCTTTTAAATTAGACTCACTTAAAAATTGCTGTATCTGCTCACTTGGAATCATTGCACCTGAAAGAAACTTTCCTAAAAAATTTGTGGAACCACCGATATTGACACCGACAATTTCCATACTATTATTTAAAACTACCCCTCCACTGCTGCCAGGAGCTTCGTATGCACTATGTTGAAGAACCATATTAGATGGAAGGCCATCACTTGTCCAAAATTCCACTAATCCCTTTGATTTTATTTCCCCGTAGGTCTTAGCAAATTTCTCCCCATCTGGATTACTAATTACCGCTATACGTTCTTGATAATCTGGATTTTTCTCAGCAATGGGTAGAACTGCTAATTCTCTATCAGATGTAAAATGAATGACTGCCAAATCAAAGGTTTTATCCGTATAAATAACCTCTGCCTTTGCAAATTGTCCATAGTATTCTGATAAAGAAATATGGGTTTTCGAGTTAGCACTATACTCCGTATAGGTAGGTGAACCATATGGAATTATAATAAATTCGCCACTGTTCTTCTCTGATACAACATGGCTTGCCGTTAATGCATAATAATGATTCCCTTTTCGTTCAAAAATGACTCCACTTGCTCCCAAGTTATAGCTAGAAACCATACTGCCTGATTTTGTAGTTGTATTGGTTACAATATTGATATTGGCATGTAACACACTTTCGGTGATAGAATCTTCTAGTTCTTTATATACTCTAGTTTTGCACTGATAATCATAGATTGCTGGATTGATAAATACTATAAAACAGCATATAAGAACTGATACTATGACTATTACTATACTAATTACAATATCCTTCTTCTTTTTCCCCATAAATAACTCCCCTTATGTAAGTGGACAATCAAACATAAGATCACCACAATCCACATAACCTCCTCTTATATTCTCCACTTTTTTACAAGCTTACTTAATAGTTATACTTATATGGTTGAAAATGTCAACCTTTATATTTTAAGAGCTTTTGGCAAAACCATATAACGGGGAACTCTAATATGTGCAGCCATATTTAAGATGCCCCATACTACTTCTCCAATATCCTTTTCTCTATCTCTTCTAACCGATTGCTTTGGACTTTTTCTTGTCCATATGTACACGATAATCAATCGCAATTATTTCACTAGCCAATTTCTCTGCCTCTTCTGTGGTAGCGCAAAAACGATCTTTTCCTATCTGATCAATAAAACCACTTCTACTTAATACCTTCTTTGGCTGTGGCAATGTCTCTGCATAAAGAAGCAATATCTTTTGAGATTTACATCTCTTTTCTAATTGCCTAAGTGCGTTCAGGGCGGTGGCATCCATGCTATTTACATGATTCATTTTTAAGATGAGAATCCTTGTTGTACTTCTTATCTCATTTAAGATGTCTAGGAATTTGTTCACCACACCGTAAAATAAAGGGCCATTGACTTCATAAATTGCAATACGCTTATCCATATGCTCTTTCATTTTACTATGCTCTATCTCTTCCTCGTCGTCTGCTTCTTGGAACACCACTCCCATTTCATGACTTATATTCTTTATCATTTTATTTTCTGACATTCTTTTTACAAATAAGAACATCGCAAGAACCATTCCCACTTCAATGGCAACTACCAAGTCAAATACAATGGTTAAGACAAAGGTCACCAGCAAGACTGTAACATCACTTTTGGTAGAACTAAATATTGCTTTAAAGGACCTCCACTCACTCATGTTGTAGGCAACCACCACTAAGATGGCAGCTAGTGTAGACATGGGAATCATTTTGGCAAGTGGCATAAATAGGAGCATAATTAATAGAAGAGTAATTGCATGCACGATTCCTGCAATCGGTGTACGTCCTCCATTTTTTATATTGGCGGCGGTACGAGCAATGGCTCCTGTGGCTGGAATACCTCCAAACAAAGCGGATCCGATATTTGCCACACCTTGTGCAATCAACTCCATGTTGGAATTATGTTTCTTCCCAATCATGCCATCGGCTACAACAGCTGAAAGTAAGGACTCTATACTAGCTAAAAAGGCAATGGTGATGGCTGGTCGTATCAATTCCTTTACTACAGGTAAACTAATATGAAGTTCTGAAAAATCAATTAGCTTAATACTACTAGTAATATTACCGAACCTACTTCCTATCGTATCCACTGGAATATTAAATATTTTCACTGCCGCGGTCACTACTACTAAAGCAATCAAGGAGCCTGGTATGGTTTTATTCACCTTTGGCCAAAGTACTATGAGGAGTAACGAAGCGAGGCCAACTAATGTGGTAGCCAAGTCAATGGTATTAAAATGTGTAAAATATGCCTCCCACTTATCTATAAACTCCGATGGGACCTGGTCAATTCTAAGTCCAAAGAAGTCAACCACTTGTGTCGATAGCAGTACAATGGCAATGCCACTAGTAAAGCCTGTTGTTGTCGGATACGGGATAAACTTTATGACGCTACCTAATTTTACAACTCCCATTACTATCATAAAAACACCTGCAAGAATGGTGGAAATAAGTAAGCCATCTAGGCCATATTGAGCAATAATTCCATATATGATAACAACAAAAGCACCCGTAGGGCCTCCAATCTGAACTCGACTTCCTCCTAATAGTGAAATGAGAAATCCAGCCACAATGGCGGTAA
Organism: Bacillota bacterium; assembly: GCA_023416695.1. Lineage (GTDB taxonomy): Bacteria > Bacillota > Clostridia > Lachnospirales > Lachnospiraceae > KM106-2. Next base: position 62,614 of record JAEZGY010000023.1, read on the forward strand.
CTAATCCTTTTTCAGGTGTTACCCCTGAGGCGATTGCAAGTGCAACGGAAAGCGGTAATGCAATGATTGCCACAATGATTCCTGAAATAATATCGTTTTTTAACTGTGCTGTAGTTAACTCCTGTTTCCTGTGTTTTAATATCGAGAATAATTTTGGTTTCAAAACTCTATCCTTCCTTCTTTAGTATTTGTTCAAATAATATGCATTCTTTCTACCTACCAGATGATAGGCTAAATAAGTTTACTCCTATCCTTTTAGTTTGTCAAATAATGCCACAAAAAAGGATGTTTTTAACTACCGAAGTAATTAGAAACATCCTTTCTCTATCCATTTATTTTACCTTAATGGCTTTGATCGTTGAATATGCGCTGTAAACCTTTTTGCCATTTACTTTCTTGTAGGTTCTGACTCTAAAGTAATAGGTCTTACCTTTTGTCAGACCAGTTTTTGTAAAGGTATATGTGTTCTGATTTGCAGATTTAATCCCTTTATATTTTCCTGATTTGGAAGTTGACATGAACACTTCATATCCACTTGCGCCTGTTACTTTCCCCCACTTAATCGCCACTTTCTTTTTTCCTGCAGTAAGGGAGAGCTTTGGTGTGCCCATTTTAATTGTGTAAGTCTTTTTCAGTGTTCCTGTGTAGTTGCCCTTCCCCTTTAGGATCACTGTTGCTGTTCCAGGATTTGTGTTTGCCACATAGGTAACGGTATAATCTTTGTTTAAAACTAATACTTTTGCTCCATGTTTCAATGTAACAGAAGGTTTTTTCGCTTTTCCATTATAAGTATATGTGGTTGTGGATAAGGTGGCGGTCAAGTCTGAAATGGATTTGGTACTAATGGTAAAGGTCTTTGTGATGGTCCCTGTATAATTTCCTATTCCTGTAATAGTGACTGTTGCTGTGCCTGGGTTTGTATTATTGATATAGGATACTGTATAGTCTGTACCAAGAGTAAGAGTGTTCTCTCCATTTTTCACAGTAATGTCTGGGGTTTTCGCTATGCCATCATAGGTGTATGAGGTTGTAGATAGGGTCGCAGTTAAGTCTGAAATAGATTTGACACTAATGGTAAAGTTCTTTGTGATGCTTCCTGCATAATTGCCTATCCCTGTAATGGTTACTGTTGCTGTGCCTGCATTTGTATTATTAGCATGGGATACTGTGTAATCTGTACCAAGAGTAAGAGTATTCTCTCCGTTTTTCACAGTAACACCTGGAGTTTTCGCTGTCCCATCATAGGTGTATGAGGATGTTGACAGGGTGGCGGAAAAATCTTTAATAGAACTTGGATTGATGGTAAAGGTCTTTGTGATGGTTCCCCCGTAATTAACTATCCCTTTGATAGTGACTGTTGCTGTGCCTGGGTTTGTATTATTGGCATAGGATACTTTGTAATTTTTCCCCTTAGTTAATCCATCTACAGTAACCTCCGGCCTTTTGGCTGTTCCGTCATATGTATATGAAGTTGTAGCCAAAGTGGTGGGATATTTATCAATCAAATAACAAACTTTCATCCCATTGGTAATGGTTTTTGCATAGGTTTCAGCAGCTGTACCAGCGTAGCAATAAAGTACGCCCTTAGCATTATCATATGCATACTTTCCAATACTTGTCACGGCTTCGGGAAATGTGATACTTGTAAGGTATGTGCATGAACCAAATGCTCTTTGACCAATACTTATTACACTATCTGGGATTGTTATATCACTAAGGTTTCTGCAGCTACTAAATGCATACTCTCCGATACTCGTCACACTGCTTGGGATTATTATATCACTAAGGTCATAGCATCCAGCAAATGCAAAATCACCAATACTCGTCACATTATCGGGAATTTTGATGCTTGTAAGGTTTTTACAGTAGTAAAAAGTATAGGGATTAATCACTGTAATGCTATCGGGAATTTTGATGCTAGTAAGATTTTCACAGTAGGAAAAAGCATACTGATCAATCCCTGTCACGCTATCAGGAATTATAACCTCAACAACATTAGTAGACATATAAAATGCTTGATATGCAATATATGTTGTTCCCTCTTTTAACGTAATACTTGTATCCCCCGGTATAGTTCCGTTATATCTAAATGCAACTTTTCCCAGATATGTCATGCCTTCAGGTAGATTATTAATCCACGCAAGAGCAAATGCATCTGCTCCAATTACCGTAACACTGTCTGGAACCGTTACGTTTTTAAGGCTATCACAGTTTGCAAATGAAGCCTCACCAATACTTGTAACTCCGTCTAGGATTGTTACGCTTTCGAGACTCGTGCAAGCATTAAAGGCACCCCATTCATCAAGAATTCCCTCGTTTCCAGGTATTGTAACACTTTTTATTTTACGGCAATCAGCAAATGCTTCCTGACCAATACTCGTCATACTGTCTGGAATAGTCACGCTTAAAAGATTGGAGCATGAAAGAAATACCGATTTCCCAATACTTGTAACACCCTCAGGGATTATTATACTAGTTAAATTACTACATATACAAAAAGCATAATCACCAATACTTTTCACGCTGTCTGGGATTATTACACTTGTAATAGTTGAATTTCGGTCAAATGCTCTGTCTCCAATGCTAGTCACAGTTTTCCCATCAATTGTTTCTGGAATTTCCACCTCAGTAGCAGTACCTGTGTATCCTGCAATTTGCACCGTTCCATCACTTAAGACTTTATATGTATAATCTCCACTGGTTTCAGCCCTTACTGACGTAGCACTGAAGAAAGGGATATCCCCAGGTAAATAAGATATCACTAGGGCAACCGTTAATAGTATTGCTATAAATCTCTTTTTCATAATTTCCCCCTTATTTTCCATTTTGTTCTGCAACTGAGTTTTATCAACAAGAACTACGCCATCCATTTATTTCACTTTAACGGATTTGATCGATGAATATGTACTGTAAACCTTTTTGCCATTTACTTTCTTGTAGGTTCTGACTTTAAAGTAATAGGTCTTACCTTTTGTCAGACCAGTTTTTGTGAAGGTGTATGTCTTCTGATTTGCAGATTTAATCCCTTTATATTTTCCTGATTTGGAAGTTGACATGAACACTTCATATCCACTTGCGCCTGTTACTTTCCCCCACTTAATCGTCACTTTCTTTTTTCCTGCAGTAAGGGAGAGCTTTGGTGTGGCCATTTTAATTGCGTAAGTCTTTTTCAGTGTTCCTGTGTAGTTGCCTTTCCCCTTTAGGATCACTGTTGCTGTTCCAGGATTTGTGTTTGCCACATAGGTAACGGTATAATCTTTGTTCAAAACTAATACTTTTGTTCCATGTTTCAATGTAACAGAAGGTTTTTTCGCTTTTCCATTATAAGTGTATTCGGTTGCTGACAGAGTAGCGGTCAAGTCTGAAATAGATTGGGCCGTAATGGTAAAGGTCTTTGTGATGGTTCCTGTATAATTACCTGTCCCTGTGATAGTGACAGTTGCTATGCCTGGGTTTATATTATTAGCATATGATACTGTGTAATCTGTACCAAGAGTAAGGGTATTCTCTCCGTGTTTCACAGTAACCTCTGGTTCTTTCGCTTTTCCATCATAAGTGTATTCGGTTGTTGACAGGGTGGCGGATAAACCATCAATTGAACCTGGATTGATTGTAAAGGTCTTTGTGATGGTTCCTCCATAATTACCTATCCCTGTAATGGTCACTGTTGCTGTGCCTGCATTTGTATTATTAGCATAGGATACTGTATAGTCTTTACCGAGAACAAGGGTGTTCTCTCCATCTTTCACAGTAACCTCTGGTTCTTTCGTTTTTCCATCATAAGTGTATGAGGTGGTTGATAAGGTGGCGGAAAAATCTTTAATAGAACTTGGATTGATGGTAAAGGTCTTTGTGATGGTTCCTCCATAATTAACTACCCCTTTGATAGTAACTGTTGCTGTGCCTGCATTTGTATTGTTCGTATACGCTACTAGATAGTTTTTTCCCTTAGTTAATCCCTCTACGATAACCTCTGGCGTTTTGGCTGTTCCGTCATACGTATATGAAGTTGTAGCCAAAGTGGTGGGATATTTATCAATCAAATAACGAGCTCTAATCCCATTGGTCATGGCTTTTACATAGGTGTCAGCAGCTGTACCAGGATAGCAATAAATTATGCACGAATCATTAAAAAATGCATTTTTCCCAATACTTATCACACTGTCAGGAATTGTGACACTTGTAAGATATGTGCATCCATTAAATGCTTTCTCACCGATACTTGTCACACTGCTTGGGATTGTTATACTAAATAAACTTGTACAATTTTCAAATGCATACTTACCAATGCTCGTTACACTGCTTGGGATTGTTATATCACTAAGATTTGAGCAGTATTGAAATGTATAATCACTAATAGTCGTCACACTATCTGGAATTGTGATGCTCCCAAGATTTTTGCAGTTACCAAAGGCAGCAGTAGCAATAAATGTCACGCTATGGGGAATTGTAACCTCAATAAGATTAGTACAGCTCTGGAATGCATTATCTGTAATACATGTTGTTCCCTCTTTTAACGTAATACTTGTATCCTCTGGCATAGTTCCTTTATACTTATAAGCAACTTTTCCTACATATAACAGACCGTCAGGTTGATTATCATACCACGCTGTATTATAAAATGCATCACCTCTAATTTCCAAAATACTGTCGGGAAACGTTATATTTTTAAGTTTTACGCAACTATCAAATGTGGATGCACCAATACTTGTCACTCCATCAAGCATTGTTACACTTTCAAGACTTTGACAGGAATAAAATGAACCCCATTCATTAAGACTTGTCACACTGCCGGGAATGGTAACACTTATTAGATTTTGACACGCCATAAATGCACATTCACCGATTTGATTCACGCCGTCTGGGATTATTATGCTTACAGGGGTTGGATTTGTTCTAAATGCATATTTCCCAATGCTAGTCACAGCTTTCCCATCAATTGTTCCTGGAATTGCTACCTCAGTAGCAGTACCTGTGTATCCTGTAATTTCTACTGTTCCATCACTTAAAACTTTATATGAATAATCTCCACTGGTTTCAGCGTTTACTGATAGAGTACTGAAGAAAGGGATATCCCCAGGTAAATAAGATATCACTAGAGCAACCGTTAATAGTATCGCTATAAATCTCTTTTTCATAATTTCCCCCTTATTTTCCATTTTTTTCATTTTATCAATATATCTTGTAAACGTCAAGACAATAGACATCTGTGCCACTCTCTTTATGTTATTGGTAACAGTTCTACTTTCCTTTTATATAGTTATAGCGAAGTAGTAAAAACCACTTCGCTATAAAGTCTATCTTATTAGTATCACAATGTGATTTATTTTACTTTAATGGCTTTGATCGTTGAATATGCACTGTAAATCTTTTTGCCATTTACTTTCTTGTAAGTTCTGACTTTAAAGTAATAGGTCTTACCTTTGGTCAGACCAGTTTTTGTAAAGGTGTATGTCTTCTGATTTGCAGATTTAATCCCTTTATATTTTCCTGATTTGGAAGTTGACATGAACACATCATATCCACTTGCACCTGTTACTTTCCCCCACTTAATCGCCACTTTCTTTTTTCCTGCAGTAAGGGAGAGATTTGGTGTGGCCATTTTAATTGCGTAAGTCTTTTTCAGTGTTCCTGTGTAGTTGCCTTTCCCTTTTAGGATCACTGTTGCTTTACCTGGATTTATGTTTGCTGTATAGGTAACGGTATAATCCTTGTTCAAAACTAATACTTTTGCTCCATGTTTCAATGTAACAGAAGGTTTTTTCGCTTTTCCATTATAAGTATATGTGGTTGTGGATAGCTTGGCTGTCAAGGCTGAAATGGATTTGGCTGTAATGGTAAAGGTCTTCGTAATAATGCCTGCATAATTACCCTTTCCTGTGATAGTGACTGTTGCTGTTCCTGGGTTTGTATTGTTAGCATAGGATACTGTATAGTCTGTACCAAGAGTAAGGGTTTTCTCTCCATGTTTCACAGTTACACCTGGAGTTTTCGCTGTTCGATCATAAGTATATGAGGTTGTTGATAGGGTGGCAGTTAAGTCTGAAATAGATTTGACACTAATGGTAAAGTTCTTTGTGATGCTCCCTGCATAATTACCTATCCCTGTAATAGTGACTGTTGCTGTACCAGCGTCTGTATTTTTCTCATAGGATACTGTGTAATCTGTATCAAGAATAAGAGTTTTCTTTACGTCTTTTACAGTAATGTCTGGAGTTTTCGCTTTTCCATCATAGGTGTATGAGGTTGTAGACAGGGTAGCGGAAAAATCATCAATAGCACGTTGATTGATGGTAAAGGTCTTTGTGATGGTCCCTGCATAATTACCTACCCCTGTAATAGTGACTGTTGCTGTACCAGCGTCTGTATTGTCCTCATAGGATACTGTGTAATCTGTATCCAGAACAAGGGTATTCTCTCCGTGTTTCACAGTAATGTCTGGAACTTTCACTTTTCCACTATAAGTGTATATGATTGTAGACAAGGTGGCGGAAAAATCATCAATAGGACTTGGATTGATGGTAAAGGTCTTTGTGATGGTTCCTGCATAATTACCCTTCCCTGTGATAGTGACTGTTGCTGTACCTGCGTCTGTATTGTTCTCATAGGATACTGTGTAATCTGTATCCAGAACAAGGGTATTCTCTTCGTTTTTCACAGTAACCTCTGGAGTTTTCGCTATGCCATCATAAGTGTATGAGGTTGTTTCTAGGGTGGCGGAGAAATCATCAATAGGACTTACAGTGATTGCAAAGCTCTTTGTAATGGTTCCTGCATAATCACCCTTCCCTTCGATAGTGACTGTTGCTGTTCCTACCTCTGTATTATTCTTATATTCTACATCATAATCTTTCTCCTTAGTTAATCCATCTACGGTAACCTCTGGAGTTTTCGCTGCACCGTCATACGTATATGAAGTTGTAACCAAAGTTGTAGAATATTTATCAATCAAATAACGAACTTTCATCCCATTTAAAATAGTTTTAGCATAGGTGTCAGCAGCTGAACTAGCGTAGCAAAAAACTGTCCCATTAGCATTTGCATATGCAGAATCTCCAATACTTGTTACGGTTTCGGGAATTGTTATACTTGTAAGGTTCATGCAACCAAGAAATGCATACTCTCCAATACTTGTCACGCTATGGGGAATTGTGATATCAATAAGATTAGCACAGCTATCAAATGCATTACCTGTAATACTTGTTGTTCCCTCTTTTAACGTAATACTTGTATTCTCCGGCATATTTCCTTTATACTTATAGGCAACTCTTCCCACATATATCAAACCATCAGGTTGATGATCATACCACGCTGTCTTATAAAATGCATTAACACCAATACTCGTCACGCTGCCTGGGATTGTTATATCACTAAGGTTTGTGCAGGCATAAAATGCATTCATACCGATACTCTCCACGCTGTCTGGAATTGTGATCTCAATAAGATTAGCACAGATATCAAATGCATTACTTGTAATACTTGTTGTTCCCTCTTTTAACGTAATACTTGTATCCATTGGTATAGTTCCTGTATATTTATATTTATAGGCAACTTTCCCCACATATATCAGACCGTCAGATTGAAGAAAATACCACGCTGTATTATTAAATGCATACCTTCCAACTACCGAAACACTATCTGGAATTGTTAGGGTTTTAAGGACATTGCATCCGTCAAATGTATAACCACCAATACTTGTTACTCCGTCTAGGATTGTTACGCTTTCAAGACCTTGGCAATAAGTAAATATACCCTCTGCATCAAGAATTCCCTCGTTGCCAGGAATGGTAACACTTTTTAGTTTTGAGCAACCTGCAAATCCATAGTCACCTATACTCATCACACTGTCTGGAATTGTCACACTTATAAGATTGCTGCAACCATAAAATGCGTATTTACCAATACTCGTCACGCCGTCTGGGATTGTTACACTTGTAATAACACTACTATTAAAAAATGCAGAGTCCCCAATGCTAGTCACGGCTTTCCCATCAATTGTTTGGGGAATTTCCACCTCACTTGCAGTACCCTTGTATTTTGTAATTTGTACCGTTCCATCACTTAAAACAACATATGTATAATCTTCTGTGGTCTCAGCGCTTACTGATATAGCACTGAAGAAAGGGATATCCCCAGGTAAATAAGATATCACTAGGATAACCGTTAATAGTATTGCTATAAATCTCTTTTTCATAATTTTCCCCCTTATTTTCCATTTTTTTCATTTTATCAGCATATTTTGTAAAAGTCAAGAAAATGACTCATAATTCCTCCTTGTTCCGGAAGAAATATGGGCTAATAAGAGATATTTATGAATTGTTGCAAGTTCTACTGAATCAGTAATGTGCAATTAATTATCTAACACCATATTTGATTGCACCGTACTTGTCTTTCTTATTTTCTATATTTTTGTCTGATAAAAACTGAAATTCTTCATTTTTCTTTTAAAGAACAAACAAAAAGACTGGTGTTTAACACACCAATCTTTTGTAAGCTAAGATGCAACCTCTTAGCAGGATTCTACTTAACTACTTAAAACTGTTAATTGTAGTAAAATATGTTGCGTTTCATTTATTTTACCTTAATGGCTTTGATTGTTGAATATGCACTGTAAACCTTTTTGCCATTTACTTTCTTGTAGGTTCTGACTTTAAAGTAATAGGTCTTACCTTTTGTCAGACCAGTTTTTGTGAAGGTGTATGTCTTCTGGTTTGCAGATTTAATCCCTTTATATTTTCCTGATTTGGAAGTTGACATGAACACTTCATATCCACTTGCACCTGCTACTTTCCTCCATTTAATCGTCGCTTTCTTTTTTCCTGCAGTAAGGGAGAGCTTTGGTGTGGCCATTTTAATTGCGTAAGTCTTTTTCAGTGTCCCTGTGTAGTTGCCTTTCCCTTTTAGGATCACTGTTGCTTTACCTGGATTTATGTTTGCAACATAGCTAACGGTATAGTCTTTATTCAAAACTAATACTTTTGTTCCATGTTTCAATGTAACAGAAGGTTTTTTCGCTTTGCCATTATAAGTATATGTAGTTGTGGATAGCTTGGCTGTCATGCCTGAAATAGATTTGGCTGTAATGGCAAAGGTCTTTTTAATGGTTCCTGTATAATTACCTACCCCTGTGATAGTGATTGTCGCTTTTCCTGGGTTTATATTATTGGCATAGGATACTTTATAATCTGTTCCAAGAGTAAGGGTTTTCGTTCCGTTTTTTACAGTAACACCTGGAGTTTTCGCTTTTCCATCATAAGTGTATGAGGTTGTGGATAAGGTGATGGAAAAACCATCAATTGAACTTGGATTGATGGTAAAGGTTTTCGTAATAGTCCCTGTATAATTACCTACCCCTGTAATTCTCACTGTTGCTGTGCCTGCATTTGCATTATTGGCATAGGATACTTTATAATCTGTTCCAAGAGTAAGGGTTTTCGTTCCGTTTTTACAGTAACACCTGGAGTTTTCGCTTTTCCATCATAAGTGCATGAGGTTGTGGACAGGGTAGCAATCATGCCTGAGATAGATATGCCCTTAATGGTAAAGGTCTTTTTGATGGTCTCTGCATAAATACCTATCCCTGTGATAGTGACTGTCGCTGTTCCTGCATTTATATTATTGGCATAGGATACTGTATAGTCTGTACCCAGAGTAAGAGTTTTATCCCCGTTTTCTACAATAACCTTTGGAGTTTTCGCTATGCCATCATAGATGTATGAGGTTGTGGACAGGGTAGCAATCATGCCTGAGATAGATATGCCCTTAATGGTAAAGGTCTTTGTAATGGTTCCTGCATAATTACCTTTGCCGGTAATAGTGACTGTTGCTGTGCCTGGGTTTGTATTGTTCGTATATTCTACATCAAAATCTGTTCCCTTAGTTAAACCATCTACGGTAACCTTTGGAGTTTTTTCTGTTCCGTCATACATATATGAAGTTGCATCCAAAGTGGCGTGATATTTATCAATCAAATAACGAACTTTCATCCCATTGTTAATGCTTTTTCCATATGTAGCAGCATCTGAATCAGCGTAACAATAAAGTACGCCATTAGCATTTTCATATGGACGATATCCGAAATTTGTGACGCTTTCAGGAATTGTGATACTTATAAGGTTTGTACAGCCCTGAAATGCAGACTCACGAATATGAGTCACACTATCAGGGTTTATTATACTAGTTAAGTTATTACAAGATTTAAATGCAAACTCACCAATAACTACTACACTATGGGGAATTGTGATGTCAACAAGATTAGAACAATTTTCAAATGCTTTACCTGTAATACATGTTGTTCCATCTTTTAACGTAATCCTTGTATCCTTTGGCATAGTTCCTTTATATTGATATGCAGTTTTCCCCGCATATATCAGACCGTCAGGTTGATTATTATACCAGGCTGTTTTAGAAAATGCACCTGCTTCAACTACCGAAACACTGTCTGGAATTGTGATACTTCTAAGATTTTTGCAGCCAATAAATGTGCTATTTCCAATAGTTGTCACTCCGTCTAGGATTGTTACGCTTTTGAGACTCTCGCAATAAGAAAATATATTCCAATCATTAAGAATATCCTCGTTGCCAGGAATGGTAACATCTGTTAGATTTGTGCAACTAAAAAATGCATTCATACCGATACTCTCCACGCTGTCTGGAATGGTAATACTTATTAGCTTAAAGCAATACGAAAATGCTTGTTGGTCGATACTCGTCACACTGTCTGGTATTGTTAGGCTTTCAATAGTTGTATTTGAGTCAAATGCTCTGTACCCAATGCTAGTCACGGCTTTTCCATCAATTGTTCTAGGAATCTTCAGTTCAGTAGCCTTACCTGTGTATCCTGTGATTTCTACCGTTCCATCACTTAAAATGTCATATGAATAGTCTCCGCTGGTTTCCGCACTTACTGGTATAGCACCGAAGAAAGGGATATCCCCAGGTAAATAAGATATCACTAGGATAACCGTTAATAGGATTGCTATAAATCTTTTTCTCATAATTTCCCCCCTTATTTTCCATTTTTTTCATTTTATCAGTATAACTTGTAAACGTCAAGTTAATAGACATGTTCCGACATGTTTCTCTAGTATAGAATAACTTCAAGCTTTAGCAAATCATCTATCCCAATGACTTGTCATGACAAATGTCCTATACTTCTAGTAACTAGAGGTGATACAATAGGTCTAGCAATCACGAAAGGAGGACTGTAAAATGTATCAGCTTCTCGTTTTACTTGTCGGTGTACTTATTTCTGTTATGGTATCCGTAAATGGAGACTTATCAAATTCCCTCGGAACCTATTATGCATCAGTTATCATACATATGGTTGGCACTCTTTTTGCACTTGTAGTGTGCTATATAAAAAAGGAGAAAATTCGTAAAAAGGTGGTTGTCCCCTTCTGGGCTTACCTTGGAGGAGTACTGGGTGTCGTGACAACACTGTTTAATAATTATGCTTTTACTCATACCAGTATGATGAGTATTGTAGCTCTTGGTCTGCTTGGCCAAAGCATCACTTCCAATATTATCGACGCTTTTGGATGGTTTGGCATGAAAAAGCATCCTATTAGTAACACAACATGGATTGGGCTAGCTCTATCCTGTGTTGGTGTCGCAATCATGATGGATTATTCTGATATGAATAAAATACTTGCAATGATTGTTTGTTTGGCAACTGGTGTCACTGTAGTAACATCAAGATCAATAAACTCCCGCTTATCCAATGAAACAGGAGCCATTGTTAGTTCTTTTTATAATCATCTAGTTGGACTACCAATCTGTATCCTCTTGGTTATTTTCCTTCCAACTACACAGAGGATTACCCTTAGTACAGTAAAGCCTTGGATGTTTTTTGGCGGCATTCTAGGCGTTATGGTAGTTTTTCTTTATAACATTACTATCCCGAAGGTATCGGCATTTCGTCTAACACTTCTAGCATTTATAGGGCAAATATTCACGGGGATTGTCATTGATTTAGCCTATGGACAGAGTATCTCTCCTAGACTATTCTGGGGTGCAGTTCTTATCGCAATGGGCTTATTACTCAGTATGGTGTTAGAATACTTAAGTGAAAAGAAGGAACCCACTAAGCAAGCAACTTAATTGCTCCTACTTTAAAGCCATTATCCTTTGAGTGAGAATGATTTTATATATTCTAAAACATATCCATCCATGTTATAGTAATATTGTCTACCAACATAAAATCAACATACTTTATAGGAGGTATTTGTATGTATAAAAATATAGAAAAGCAAGTTATATTGAAATTAAAAGATTTAGTTGATTACCAAGAAGGTCGAGTAATTAGTAGAACTTTAGTACAAAATGAGACTGTCAGCATGACGTTGTTTTCTTTCGACAAAGGTGAGGAAATATCTACTCATGCATCAGGTGGAGACGCTATGGTAACAGTTCTAGAAGGAACCGGTAGATTTACTGTAGGTGGAGAAGTATTTGTATTAACTGAAGGGGAGACTCTTATCATGCCAAAGGATATCCCTCACGCTGTGTATGGTGAAGAGCAATTTAAAATGCAGCTTATCGTTTCATTTTAATTGAGTTTAATGAAAAAGCCATTTTCCAAAGTCCGTATCTAGTTGGACTGAGGAAAATGGCTTTACCTATGTACTAATGGCTATTATCTCCCCCACTCTTTTTCCAAATAGGATTCATAGCCAATGACTCTTTCGTCAATTCTACGATGATAGCTAAAGGAATAGCTTTTAAAATACTTGCTCCAGAATCGTAGTGCATTAGGGTTTAACGTCTCATAGTCAACCCCTAAGTATTTTGCTCCCTCCTTCTCACAGATATCACAAACATAATGCAATAAATCAACGGCAACCTCTTTCCCACGATATTCCTCATTTACAAATGCCCCACAGATATTGACTACACCATCTGCTTGACTAATAAAGGATTCCGATTCATCTTCAATTGACATAAAACCAATGATTTCATCATCATCACAAGCCACAAATACACGAATACTATCTTCCGAAAACCAATCCATATACTCTCTAATATCCGTTGGATAATAAGTTGGCGCCTGCAACAAATGCCTCGTCAAATGCTTTCTTAACTCTAGGATTAGGTTTTTCTCTTCCTTTTTAAGCTCTTTCAATGTAAGGTTTTTATTCCTTATCTTTCCCTCTGTTGTCCTTGGTAATCTCATAATAGCATCGGAGCATCGTATGCCAAACCCATTTAGTGCAAATGCAGTTGACACTTCTGTATCATTGGCATATTGAGTCATAGCAAAGCTTGTGATACCTTCCTCTTTTACCAACTGTTCGGTTGCAGCAGATAATACTCTGGATGCAATCATTTGTCGCTTACCATAAGAAAACGCACTACCTCCTAGTGGAGACCATGCTCCCTTGCAGTTTCCAAAAAAGCCATCTATAGGGCTGTAAAATGCCATATATCCTACCATAGCCTCCCCTTCTATGGCAACGACTCCATGCTTTCTTCCAAATAAGTCTGTAAGCAAATCTCTGATTTGATTCTTAAAATCAAGGTTTGGCAAATCCATCACTTTATTGCACTCCGCTTTATACTCCACTAAGGCTAATTCCACTGCTTGATCTACATATTTTTCATCCACTCTTTTAAATATCATAACCATTCTTCCTTTCTATTCCCAACTTTTAATGAAAATCTCTTCCTCTTTTTCATATTCGTTAGTCTCACTTCACTTTTTTTATTTCTAGCTTCTCTTTCCTTTTGAAACTTCGATTCCTTCTGTATCTTTAAATAACTCTTCCATCTTGTAGTTGTTAAGGCTCCATTTTCTAGAGCTTCTAGAATGCCACAGCCAGGCTCCTTGGTATGGGTGCAATTACTAAATTTACACTTCTTAGTCAAATGCAGGACATCCACAAAACTATTATCAAGTCCATCCTCTACTATCCACATGCCAAGTTCACGCATCCCTGGGGTATCTATGATTCTGGCCCCATTATCTAGAATGAATAACTGACGATGGGTTGTAGTGTGATGTCCCTTGGAATCAAATTCCCTAATCTCTCCTGTCTCCATTACTTCTTTCCCTAGCAAATAGTTGGTTAAGCTAGATTTACCTACTCCAGAGGATCCCAAAAACACAATTGTCTTATCTGGCTGTAGATACTTGTTAAGCTGTTCCATTCCTTCTCCAGTAACGGAACTTACTGCATAAACCTCAATATTATCGGCAATCCCACGAACCAGTTCTAGCTTCTTATCCACGTCTTCCCCAATATCTGCTTTTGTCAGTACAACCACTGGCCTAGCACCACTTTGCCAGGAAGCAGTAATATACCGTTCCAAACGTCTCAAATTGAAATCATAATTAAGAGACATCAGAATAAACACGTAATCAAAATTCGCAGCAATCATCTGCTCTCCCTTTCCGACATCAGGGTCCTTTCTAGAAAACTTTGATTTTCTATCATTAGTCTTAACGATAAGGCTATCACCCATTGGATTGTATTCTAAATCAACACAATCTCCTACTGTTGGAAACTCTTCCTTTCGTTCCTCTGAGTAATAGACTCCTGTCTTTAACCTTGCAAAATAATTCTCACCGTTAACATGCACTTCATAGCGTTCCCTTTGAACAGCCGTTATAAAACCTTTCATTACTTCTTTCAAATCTTACACCTATCTTTCTTTTCTAGTCTCGTTTTAAATCGCAATACATTAAGAAAAATGGGCATAAGAAAACCGCAGTAATAGCTCTTAGAAGCTATCCCTGCGGTAAAAGCACTGAAAAAAGTGTACAAAAAAAACACATCTTATCATGTGTTTAACAAAGTTAAGCTATTCATAAGAGTCTAAATGCGGCAGTCCAAGAAAAGAATCCTGTGGCATGCCCAATATTCAATTAATGTATTGCACCTTCATTTAATTTTTTCATATCACATTTCTCCTTTTGGAATTACTTAGACTTTATTTTGGAGATAAAGCTTCCAATCAAGTATAATATACCATTTTTTAGCAATAGTGTCAAGGTAAAACATAATGTTTGACATAGTCAAGTAAATATTCTATATTAAAAGTGGAATCAGTAGGAGTAGCGAATTTGTTCGCAAACTTCGGCAGCAATGCAGCTGGTTCTTTTTATTTACAGAAAATAGTCAATAAAAGTGCGAAGTTTTCCCTCCGCACTAGTTTTTAAAACCTAATATTCACCATTCTCATAATACATTCTACTATATCATCTCTCGTCTCTTGTCCGCATAATTCTATATATTTGCGATTATGTATTTTACATTGTTCTTTCAAAAACTGATTATGCCAGATAGAACGTTTTAAATAATTTTCTTTTGCTCTACCTGACGCTGCTTCAAATGCCTGGCTCTGATTTACTCTATCCGCTAGTAATTCTTCTGAGGCTATCAACCATATTGCATCTACATTATCGTTCATTAATATATTAGGATATATTGCATACCCTTCCATTACCATAGACTGGCCCCAATTAGAGTGAATACTAACTATTTTTGTAATAGCATTCTCTAATGCTTTATGATACTTTAGCATATCACTAATTTGAACGTCCGGTTCTACATTTTCATAGTATTCAAGATAATTCATATCTTTCATGGGATTTATATTTACTACTGTTTGTAGTATTTCACCTATATCATCTGTAGAAAAATTCTGAAGTTCATACATTGACGATATTCTTCTTGCTACAGTGGATTTACCGATCATCGGACTTCCACCAATTAATAAGACTTTCCCCATATTGATACCCCCGACTTTAACTCATCTTTTTCTCCTTAAAATAAAATCACAGTAACCGTCGCCTCTCCCAAGTGTTTTCGTTCGTTCCCAAGAAAGCTTTGGATGCATATTCCCATACGATACATCATCGGCATTGCAAAACACTGTGGTCAATTCAGGACATCCATACAATGAACAAGCTGAAAAATATGGACATTTCATCATGTCAATATGACATATATGACATTTTGTTTTGTGATCTATTATCTCGAAACCAGACTTCACACCAAAGGTTCTATGTATCACTCCAGCCATAATACGTGGAACAAGTTTATATACGAACGGAATGCGACATAGTTTCTGCAATTTCTTTGCATACATTTCACATTGTGTCGTAAAATAGTTCTCTATGATTAAATATGCTTGTTCCTGCTGATTTGTAAACTCAATTGCGGCTTTATAAAAGGCAATACAAGGAAATATTTTGTTAACAGAATGCATTGTAATGGCTTTGGGCTTTCCCTCTTCTAGTTTACAATATGATGCATAAAGTTGTCTGGACTTTTCTTCTATCTGATGATATTTTGCTGGAAACACTTTTTCACTCATGTAAATTAAATTACTGAGAATTTCTTCATGCTGTTTCATTTTCTGTATCCCTTTTATTTTATATTTTGATAATGTTCATTATATCATATGACACTTATTATACAATCATATTTATGGGTTACATTTACATATCATAGGCATTAGTCTATGCATCCAAAAAAGCATAAAAAAGAAAGCCCATGAATGCAAGCATTCTGGGCTTGATGGGTGGAATGTTGCACTTATAATCGAAAATTTGTCTTATTCCCCTTCTAAGATTGCAAGCATTAAAATACCCACGATAATGATGCAAATGAATAAGTACTGTTTCTTTGTCAGTTTTTCCTTTAAGAAAATTCTTGATAAGATCAAAGATACAACACATACACTTGATAGGATTGGTGCTGCGATAGCTCCGTTTCCGCTCATTGCGTATACATATGTCAGCTGTCCAGCTGTTTCGCATATTGCAGCTACCACTTTGTCTTTCTGCTTTGGAAGCTCGAATTTCACACGTTTCCATTTCATAAAAATAAATAAGATCAGACCGACAATTGCAAAAGTCAATTCATAGGAAACATTCGCTACTAATTCGATATTATCTGCTGTTACACCAACCAGTGGACTTGACTCAAGTTCTAAGAAGAAAATGTCAAGGAAACTTCCGAGAGCATCGATGACTGCGTAACAGAATGGCATAGCAAAAGCAACGATAGCTAATCTTTTCCCAAGCTTCTGTCTTCTGTTTACATCAGCACTACGTTCCGTGTAGCTAACACCGATAATACCACTTACAATTACTGCAATGGCCACCCATACTGCAGGTGCAATACGTTCACCCAAGAAAATTACAC
>JAEZGY010000026.1 GCA_023416695.1 Bacillota bacterium
AGATAACTACTAATGGTACATATGCTAAAGGTGGAATGTTACGAATGAACTGAATCCATGGTTCAATAATATTTCTTACTGGCTTATACCATGCCATCAAAATGGCTACTGGCAAAGAAAGTACAAACCCTATTCCAAAACCTGCAATTACAGAGATTAAGCTGCTTGTAATGTCTGTCCAAAATACTCCTCTTTCCATCATTGTAGATACAGACTTAAGTGTTTCTACTACATTAGGAAAACTTCGAGCTGTCTGTGGATTTATGGATAAGACATACCACAATATCATAGCTGTTGCAAACGATAAGAGCATCCATGCCCATTTCGGCATCTTATTGCATTTATTTTTCATTTTATTCACCTTTACCTTTCCTTCATTTGTTTCTCAACTGTTAACTTAATTTTATCAGCTTCTACAAAATATATAAGGATGAACTTTTTTCATACTTTTTTCGACCTTAATATACAAGAAGATGCTACGCAGACAATTTGACTTTGAGTTACGTTTGAACTATGAGCTTTCTGGTAATAAGCTTCTTAATAAAGCATCCTTGTTTTCATGAATAGTATTTTAAGCAAACAGTAGGGCTGCGAAGCAGCCCTACTGTTTATATAACTACCGTCGTTCTGCCGGAAGTTTCACTATTTGATTGTGTTTAGTACTTACCTGCTTCAATCATAAGGTCAAGCATTACATAATCAGATACAGCTGGTTCTTTCTGTCCATCCTCTAGTGTAACCGCACCACTACTAATGAAGTTCTTCTTCTGTAATTCATAGTAGTTTTCTACTTTACCATCTGCTGCACCAGCAGCAACTTCTTTACCAGTTAACCAGTCAGCATCTTCACATTGTGCGTATACAATAGCCTCATCCTGTGCAACCTGTTTTGCAACTAAAGCTGCGGTTTCTTCGTAATGATCTTCTGCTGCATAATCCATAGCTTTGAATAATGCTCTTGCAAATCTTACTACTATGTCTCTTTTTTCCGCAGCAAAGTCTGGCATTACAATCCAGCTTGCTAAAGCTACGGTCTGATCAGAGAATGTAAGGTTATCTGCTAATTTTGTTGCCTCTGGATCTTGTTCTAAAATCTGTAAGCTGTTTGGTGACCAGGTAGCACATGCATCAACACCACCGGATAACATAGCTGTTACAATTGCAGAAGCATCCATATCTATAGCCTCAATATCCTTCATTGTCATACCTGCTTTTTTTAATGAGTTTAGAAGGATATCTTCGCTAGAACTTCCAGAAGAGTAAGCAACTTTCTTACCTTTAAGATCTTCTATTTTTGTGATACCTTTACCACCGATTAAAGCATCACCGTTGTCTATCTGAGATAATGCAAAGATTTTTGCCTTTCCCTGAACACAAAGTTTATGAGCTCCCTGTCCAATGTATCCAATATCAATACTACCTGACTCCATAGCAGCGATGATTGTTGGTCCATCCTGGAATTCTATTAAGTTAACAGTAATGTTTTCATCTTTTAAGAATCCTTGTTCAATTGCATTTTCAATTGACCAAAGGCTTCCATAGTTAGGCATATAAGCGACATTTAATGTGACTGGTTCAGCGCTTACTGGTTCTTCTGTCTCTTTCTCATCTTCTGGTGTAGATGTAGTTGCAGTTGTAGGTGACTTGCTCGCTGCAGGTTCCTCTGTTTTACTTCCACATCCTCCTAGCATACCTGCTACTATAGTAACTACCATTAATAAACTCAATACCTTCTTTTTCATTTTCATACCCATCCTTTCGCGTTACTTTAAGCACAAAACGTTATAAAACACGTTGGCTTCTGGCAACTTTCTTCTATTTTTCGTACTCTTATCATAGGGATACCCGGTATAAAAAATCATGGGTGACTTGTCTATCGGAATTACAAGTCACGATGAATAAGGCGTCCCTAAGGCTTTAAAATTGTGTAGCAAGGAACTGCGCGCTGTCCCTTATCTGCGAAAAAAAGCTTGTCTTTTATTGCAGTATTTATACCTTTAAAACTGTATACAGTATTAAAATCACTATTTTCTAACTTCAAGATAGCAAATTTTTCATCTATGTTAACAACACCTTGGTAATAACTACTAATGGTACATACTACATTGGGAAAGCTTCGAGCTGTCTGTGGATTGATTGATAAGACATACCACAATATCATAGCTGTTGAAACGATAAGAGCATCCATGCCCATTTCAGCATCCTACTTGCTTTTATTTTTCATTTTATATACCATTTTCTTTCCTTCATTAGTTTCTCAACTACTAACTTTACTTTATCATCTTCTACAAAATATATAAGGATGAACTTTTTTCATACTTTTTCGACTTTAATCTACATTAAGATGCTACACAAACATTTGCATATAATTTTTCATAAATTCATTTTCAAAAGTACTAATAAGTGTTAGTATGAGTGTTACATAATTATTACTTTAAAGGAGAGTTTTTATGAAAATTACACTGACCTCTGAAAATTATCAAGTAACTTTAGACTCCTTCGGGGCAGAATTAAAATCATTTCGGGACCCATCTGGAAAAGAATTTATTTGGAATTCCGATCCTGCATTTTGGATGCGTTCCTCACCTCTATTATTTCCTACCATTGGAAATGTAAGAAACAACAAAACTATGATGAACGGCACAGAATACACGATGCCAAAACATGGATTTTGCAAAGAATCTGACTTTTCTGTACTATCTCAAAGTGAAACACAGGTCACCTTTTCTCTGTCAGACTCCAAAGACACTTTAAAAATGTATCCATTCCACTTTGAGTTACGCTTAACCTATGCGCTTTCTGGTAATAAGCTTCTTATGACTTATGATGTATTTAATAAAGATACTTCTGATATGTATTATCATATCGGTGCTCATCCAGGTTTTATGTGTCCCCTAGAAGAGGGAGAAGTTTTTTCGGATTACGTGTTAGAGTTTTCAAAGGAAGAGCGATTGGTTTCACCTGTCTATGACTTAGAAAATCTCTGCTTTAGCAAGAATAAAACAATCACTTATGCAGAGAAAGGAAAGGTACTCCCTTTGAATGCTTCCATGTTTGATCAAGATGTTGTCTATTTCCCACACACTGCATCCCGTAGTGTCAGTTTGATAAATCCATCTACTGGAAAAGGTGTTTCTATGGATTATAAAGGATTTAAATCTATTGCCTTTTGGACCCCTAAAGGCGGCAAAGCACCATTTCTATGTTTAGAGCCATGGAACGGTGCCGCTATATTCGATGATGAAGACGATATCTTTTCTAATAAAAGAGATATTGAAGTCTTAGCACCTTCTAAAGATGCTAGCTACATATTAGAAATTTCTTTATTAGGATATTAATATAACGCAAACTCTACTCAAACGTTTGCACATTATTCTTTACACCTTTCTAGTGAAAATGTTATGATTCTCATAGAACAACCTATGCAAACAAACACAAACTCTAACCAGTTCTAGGAAGGCAGGTATCTTATGACCTTAAAAGACATAGCTAGTAAAGCTGGTGTGTCCGTTTCCACCGTATCGCGAGTTATCAATGGTAAATCTACAAATGCTGCCAGCAAAGAAGTACAAGATAAAATATGGGAAATTGCCAGAGCTGGCAGTTATGTGCCAAATACTTCTGCCCAAACCTTAAAGACAGGCGCTACATTAAAACCTCTTAACAAATCTATCGCCTGTATATATGCCCGTTCCTCCGACGCAAAAAATGATGCTTTTTTTTCCTCCCTTACAAGAAGCATAGAACAGGAAGCTTTAAAAGAAGGTTTTATTGTTAAATACTCCTTTTCCGCTTTTGACATTCACAATCCTGCTACACGCAATCAGATTTTAAATACTGAAGTGGATGGTGTAGCGGTTTTAGGACGTTGTGATGCACAAACCTTAAAATTCCTAAAAGAGCATTTTAAAAAAGTAGTTTATAGTGGTCTAAATACAATTGATGCAGAATATGACCAGGTTATCTGTGACGGAAATGCTATTGCTACAGATGCCTTAGAATTTTTAATCACACAGGAGCATACTCGCATCGGCTATATTGGTGAAATGACAAAAGAAATCCGTTACACCGCATACTGTAATGTACTAAAAAAACATCATATTCCTTTTGATAAAAGTATAGTTGCCAATGTACCAATCTCTTCAGAAGGGGGATATCAAGGTGCCAAACGTATTTTAGAACGAAATCAAGATGTGACAGCTTTTTTCTGTATGAATGATATTACTGCTATCGGTGCGATAAAATCTATTCAGGATAGCGGTTTTAAGGTTCCTGATCATATATCTGTCATAAGCATGGATGATATAGATATTGCTCAATATGTATCGCCAATGTTAACTACGATGCATATTCCAATCGAAGAAATGGGGAAAATGACTGCAAAAATCTTAATAGATCGCATCAATAAAGGCCACACCCTTCCCCTAAAGATATCACTTCCTTATTATCTTGCAAAAAGAGAAAGTGTAAGAACTTGCCGCTAATGGTGTAGGAGAAAGTTTTCATAAACAATGAAAACTTTCTCCTTTGTTACATACATAGGCAATTCTAGCACAAAACTTGGGCTGATATTACGCAAACGTTTGCTTTATTCACATGCAAAGATTGAATTGATTGTGATATAATAGCAATATATTTATTCAGTATTACTACTATATATTATATGGAGGTATATATTATGGCTTGTTTTCTCGTGTCTGCCGCAGAAGCGACAATCGTAACAGTTGCATCAAAAATCATTGCAAAAAAAGAACAAACACCGGAAGTAATGAACGTATCTTTCGACGGTGTCAATTTGGAATCCGCACACAAGATTCCTTTTTCCAGAAAACTAAAGTGGCTATCTAACCTACAGTGGGGTGGCTCAATCCTGCTGGCATTTGAGCATGTGTGGCATGGGGAGATTGTTCCCTATTTCCCATTCCTTACCGCAACATCGAATCCTGCTGATACAGCGGAAATGTTACAAGAAATGGTGACAGTTGGTGTCGGAATGGCTGTCCTCACTACGGCAGTTTGGCTTGGAATGTTGGGAATTTCTGCTTTAATTGAAAAAAGAGTAATCAAAGAGACCTCTTCACTTTTTATAGCAAAATAAGGAGGGATACTATGACGTTACTTACTACTGTATTTGCCGCTGTCATTTCCACATCAATTTGGTATAAAAATGCGCTGGAAAGCAAAATGAATCTAGGAATTCTTTGCTGGCTTTACTGGGGTGCATCCCTAATGTGGTTTGTGGACGCCATCTTTGAGTATATTGAAATGGGTCCAGAATACTTCACTCCCGCACCTGTTACTATGCTCTACGACCTTTTCCTCGGTCTGTCAGTGGTTGCACTGGGACTCATCATCTGGATCGTCGCTCTTCTCATTAAGGATCCTAAGGGTGTCATCAAGGCAAAACTATTTACAAAGTAACCATATCTTTGGTTTTACAAGATTATTATTACAGAGGTGAATTATGAAACTATCAAGTGTTTTTAAAGAAAACTTAAACATCGCCATAGCCTTCTCAGGGGGTGTCGACTCCTCTTATCTTTTATACATAGCGAAAAAGTACGCCAAAAATGTAACGGCGTATTATGTCAAAACGCAGTTTCAGCCTCAATTTGAACTAGAAGATGCCCATAAGCTTACACAGATGCTAGACGTACCAATGAAAGTCATCGAGCTTGACGTTCTTAGTGATTCCGACGTGAAACAGAACCCAAAAAATCGCTGTTATTATTGCAAAAAAAGATTGTTTTCCACTATTTGTGATACCGCAAGGAAAGACGGTTATACATTGATTATTGACGGGACGAACGCCTCCGACCAGGAAGGCGATCGTCCTGGTATGAAAGCATTGAGAGAATTATCTGTCCGTTCTCCCCTCAGAGAATGTGGTCTTACTAAAGACGAAATACGTAAGCTCTCAAAAGAAGCCGGACTTTTCACTTGGGACAAGCCGGCATATGCCTGTCTCGCTACAAGAATACCGACGGGTGTGGAGTTAACTAAGGAAAAACTGATCCGCACTGAAAAGGCGGAAGACTTTTTGTTCTCCCTCGGCTTTTGGGATTTCAGAGTGAGAGAACTTAGTAATGCGGCACAAATACAAATTAAAGAGCAACAACTACCGATTTTACTGAATTATAAAAACGAAATTATCACAGAGCTGAAAAAATACTATAGTTCTGTTTTACTAGATATGGAGGGCAGATAATGCAAAGTGAAATAAAATCGATCCTTAAAGCGGTGCAGGATGGTAAATTAGCTATCGAAGATGCGCTTATTAAGATCAAAGCTGAGCCTTTTGAGGATATCGGCTTTGCTAATATTGATCTGCACCGAAAGATAAGGCAAGGCGTGGCAGAGGTTATTTACGGTGCTGGAAAGACGCCAGAACAAATCATCGCCATTGCCGAAACTATGCAAAAAAATGGACAGCATACCATTCTAATTACAAGACTAGGCGAAGACGCAGCAAAAATAGTAAACAGTAGCATTTCCCTCATCTATCATAAACAAGCGCGTATCGGCATCATCGGAGAAATACCGAAGCCAGACGGTATCGGTAAGATCCTTGTGGTAACGGGTGGTACCAGCGATATTCCCGTGGCTGAGGAAGCGGCATTGACCGCGGAAGTACTTGGAAATGAGGTCACACGAGTATTTGACGTCGGTGTTGCTGGACTTCACAGACTTCTTGCCCACAAAGAAGAAGTTATGTCTGCAAGTGTTATCATTGCCATTGCAGGCATGGAAGGGGCTCTAGCAAGTGTAATTGGTGGTCTTGCAGACTGTCCGGTAATCGCCGTCCCTACAAGCGTTGGCTACGGTGCAGCCTTCGGTGGTCTAGCTGCGCTTTTATCCATGCTTAATTCCTGTGCAAGCGGTGTTTCAGTTGTCAATATTGACAACGGCTTCGGTGCTGGTTATATGGCAAATATGATAAATCATATGGAGGCTAAATAATGAGAACTCTTTATATAGACTGCTCTATGGGAGCGGCAGGTGATATGCTGACTGCAGCTTTATTGGAACTACTTGGGGACGCTGATGCTTTTATAGAAAAGCTAAACCACATCGGTATCCCAGGTGTAACAGTCGTGAAATCCACATCAATAAAGTGTGGCATCACTGGAACACATATTACCGTGAATGTGAATGGAAAAGAAGAAAACGAGCACATGCATGAGCATCATGACGAACATGACCATAATCATGATCATGAGCACCAAGATGTTCACAAACATACTCATCAACAAAGAGGACTTCACGAGATTGAACACATCATATCGGAGTTAAAAATCAAGGAGAACGTCAAAAAAGATATCATAGCGGTTTACAAGCTTATTGCGGAAGCTGAAAGCCACGCACACGGTATACCCGTATCGGATATTCATTTCCACGAAGTCGGAACCATGGACGCAATAACTGACATTACCGCTGTATGTATGCTAATAGATGAGCTAGGAGTGGAAAAGGTCGCTGTATCCCCTGTTCATGTGGGAGGAGGTCACGTTAAATGTGCCCACGGAATACTACCCGTTCCAGCACCAGCAACGGCATATATTCTGCGTGGTTGTCCGATCTACGGAGGTGGAATTAAAAGTGAACTCTGTACACCGACGGGAGCCGCTCTCCTCAAATACTTTGCTGACAGCTTCGGTGAGATGCCTATGTTAACGGTTTCAGCCATAGGTTACGGCATGGGGACCAAGGATTTTGAAACGGCAAACTGCCTTCGTGTTATGCTTGGAGATACTATAGACAAAGACGATACAGTGACGGAACTTTGCTGTAATCTTGATGATATGACGGCAGAAGAACTGGGCTTTGCTATGGACCTTCTATTTGAAGGCAACGCACTTGATATTTACACCGTTCCTGCCGGCATGAAGAAAAATCGTCCTGGACATATCCTTCATGTGATGTGCGAAAACCGTGACAAGGATACCATTGTATCCCTGCTTTTTAAATACACGACTACCATAGGTGTCCGTGAGTATATTACGAAACGATACACACTTGACCGTGAAACACGGGTGATTGATACGAAGTACGGCACAATCAGAGAAAAAATAACGTCAGGTTATGGTGTCATGAGGTGTAAATACGAATTTGACGATCTTTCACGTATTGCCAAAGAGAATGGTCTATCACTGAACCAAGTAAGAAGGATTGCAGATGAATCAAAATGAAAAAGCAACGTTAGAAAGCCAGCTGTACGGCGTAATTTGTAATGCTTACGACACTGAAGAAATGTTCTGGCTTCGCCAAAATGACGATTATCAGAGCAAAGTAACACTCGGTTTGCTGCTGTCAGGACAGTATCGTTTTCAAGAGGCCATAGATGCTTTTCTTTTAGCAAAAAAGGTCAAAGCTGACGATGCATCCCTTTATACAAGACTTGGTGGTGCATACCTTACTACCTTTCACTTTGAAGAGTCAAAAAAAGCATACAATACGGCTATCTCTCTCGGTACAAGCAAAAAATCCATTGCCTACCCCCTTGGAGTATGGCATTACCTGGTGGGTGATTATGGCACAGCGGCAAAAATCTTCCCTGAATGTCT
This sequence comes from Bacillota bacterium, assembly GCA_023416695.1. Lineage (GTDB taxonomy): Bacteria > Bacillota > Clostridia > Lachnospirales > Lachnospiraceae > KM106-2. The sequence goes on from JAEZGY010000026.1 coordinate 8,565, forward strand.
TCCCTGTGAAGGCGAAATGAAGATTGCGGTGATCTATTGGCAAATGCTTTCCTCTCTTAAATGTGGGAAAAGCCCGATCCTTGCGGATGAATACCATGACGAAATGGATGTCGGTCACCATACAGCGTACAAATTAGCCGTTTCTGTTATGCTTGGTAGAACCGATACAAAAGCCTCACTTAAATCACTGAAAGATGAAAAAGATGATTTAAACTATGTGGTTGCTTCTTACGGTATCGCAGAGTATTTGATTGCCACAGGAAAGGACGAGGAAGGCAAGAAACTTATAGGTGAGCTACTAAAACGGAAAAGCGTTTGGCCATGTATATCGTATCTTGCAGCACTACGTGAACAAAACGTTTCAGAAAGTCTAAATTACTCTAAATATAATATAAAAGAATAGCAGCGAAAAATTGAATTTCAATTTTTCCGCTGCTATTTTACTTGATATATTAGGCTACTTCTAAGTTTGTAGGGCTCTGTACAACCAAATATTTTATAAGTAGGTAGATTTACTTTGCCTTATACGCAACGATAGCGCTATAACTACTATATACTTTCTTACCATCTACCATTCTAAAAGCTCTAACCTTAATATAATACGTCTTTCCCTTTTTAAAATTCTTTAGTTGATAACTCTTTACATTAGCTTTTGTGGTGGCTACTTTTTTATATGCTCCAGTTTTAGAGGTTGCTTGGTAAACTTCGTAACCAGAAGCACCACTTATGCTACTCCAACTCACTTTTGCACTAGTCGACGAAGACTTTATCACTTTGGAAATCTTCGGTGTAGCAAGTTTTAGTTTAAAAGTAAGGATATGCGAATAGCCTCCATAGATTTTTTTCCCGTTTTTCACATGGTAGGCACGTACTTTATAGTAATAGGTAGTACCTGTTTTAACAGATTTGTCTACCCAACTTGATCTAACTCCTGTTCCTATCTTGGAAAATCCACCTGTCTTAGATGTAGAGCGATAAATATCATACCCAGATGCAGCTTCCACCACATCCCAGGATAAATATATACTCTTATAGGAGGATCGTAAAATCTTTAAATCATTGGTTTTACTTAATGATGGCGTTACACTGATTGGATCACTAAAGTCACCATATACTACTTTACCCATATTCGCATTGCTACATGGCCTAATCTTATAATAATATGTTGTTCCAATCGTCAAGCTACCCTCACGAAATACGGTATTGTAATCTCCAATTTTCTTATATTTACCTTCTTTTGAGGTTGAACGATACACCTCATAGGTAGATGCTCCATTTATTGCTTTCCATTTTAAATTCACCCAGTTATGACCAGATGTAGCAGTGAGCTTTGTCACCTTAGAGAATGGAAGTTTCATACTTACAACAGCGGAACTTTTCCCATCAAATTCACCGAACATATGTAGGAAAAATGCCACTACTTTAATTCTATAGTTATATCCAACATATAAATTGTTAATTGTATGTGTTGTTTGTTTTACATCAGCACATTGAGAATATTCTCCATCTCCAGTTGGATCTACATAAACCCTATAACCTACTGCATTGTTTACAGAGTTCCAATTTACTGTAATACTTGTTTCAGAAGCACGCTTTACCTGAACCGTTTTTACCTGATTATCCACCAAATGATAGGAGAATATATCACTAAATGCTCCATATACTTTTTGATTGTTTACTAATTTGTAGGCGCGTGCTTTGTACTGATAGGTTTGCCCAAGTGTAAGGTTTTCGCATACACTACTACTCTCTGAAGAGCTTTGTACCAATTGGAATGCTACATCTCCTTTGCCAACACCTTGATAGAGTTCATATCCGTCTGCTCCAGAAACGTCTACCCATGATACCATAATACTTCTCTCTACATTTGTTTCATTGGAATATGCATAGATATAATATGGCTTATTAGGAATAGGAAGCCACTTAGCATACAAAATATATTCTTTCTTAATCACTGTTCCAGTAAAATCCCATGGCTTTGTGCACTCTTTATCTTCATACCATCCAGCAAATATATATCTATCCCTAGTTGGCTCAGTAACTTCTACACTCTTATCTCCATCTACAACGAATTCATATACAGAACCCTTTCCTCCATTGGCGTCAAATAGAATACAATGGATCTGCAATGGATCCGAGTAGAGTATGGCACCAAGCGTTTCGCTGTATACATAATACTTACCATTTGCATCTTCTTCAATTAAATCTGCCAAATAGTACTCATCATAAATAGAAAGCCATTCATAGGTATTTGCATCGTATATTCCAGAATCCATATAGACTCTTCCGTTCTTCACCAAGTACATCATGTCATCATCCGGTTCTTCACTAAACGTTCCAAGCTTCTTCGTCGCATCTTGTTTATCAAATGCACTACCTGCATAATATACCTTACTTCCATCAAAAAATATTTCTGTATATTGAGATTCATTAGGAAATGTAGAAGAAGTAGATATTACTTTTTTTTCAGAGATACTATAATAGAATAGGTTTGCAAGGGTTGTCCTCGATTCTCCTATATATATCAATTGATCCTCTTCATTAAGTGTAATATGTGGCACGGTATAACAATCTTCCGTCAACTTTGTCTGTACTCTAGTCCCCATATCATATTCGTAGAGACCACTTGTGTTATAGGTAAAATATATCTTATTGTTACTAATTGCAACGGTTGCAGGTTCCTCACTCGTATAATACGTATCTTTCACCATTAACGTTGCTATATCAATTGCCACAACTTTTTTAAGATCCTTAAATACAAGATAAAGTGTATTCCCCTTCAATTCCATTTCCGATGGAACGCTCTTTAATGGGATTACTTTTTTGCAATCAAGTGTTTCACTTGAGATACAAACTAATGACTTTTCATCTGACGCAATTGCAAATATATTCTTACTTCCTTCATCGTATACCCAATTAGACAAATACGACGGCATCTCCAACATTTGAATCCCATGTTCCAAAGATTGTCCCTGACCTTCAATCTTCAGTTCTTTTCTTGGTTCTCTAATCTGTCTTTCTGAATTGTATCGTGTAATCGTTTGGGCTTTATTATCATATGTAAAAACTGAAGTATATCCCAATACTATCTTGTCTGCTTTAATGGTATACTCAGCTTCCGCCAAGCATGTTTTTGTGCTATAAACACCATTTGAAAAGTATGCAAGGTCTCCTTTTACACCGAAAATAGAACCTGCATCGGAAAACTCACCTTCTATCTTTGTAACATCAAATGGATCAAACTGTTTCCCTGCATAGTATACATAATTACCGTAGTATACAATCTTTCTTTCTGGAAAAGAAAACCCATATTCTCGATTTGTTATGCTATATTGATCGGTATTTAAATCATAGTAATATAAATCTGCTCCTGATGAACCTGACTCCCCAATATATAAGATACCAGCATCTTCATTCACTGCTATAGATGGCTCACAGAACTTCCCACATTTTAGTTTTGTATTAACCCCTGTATTCGTGTCTACTCTAAATACGTTACACCACTGATCATATTCCGCATAAATAATGGAATCTTGATATGGGACAATACTATAAGGAACTCCCGTCGTACTTATACTTTTTACTAGTGTTCTTGTATGTATGTCTATCACTGCAATTTGCTGTGAAGTGTAAAGTGCTACGTATAGCTTGTCCCCTTTTAGTGCCAAATCCGTAGGTCTAGCACCTAATACTATTGTTTCTTCTATTGTATTTGTTTCTGAATTAATAAAATATAATTCATTCCTACTCCCTGAGATCACATAAAGCTCATCTCCTAATACCCAGTCTGTTATCTGAGTGCCCAGCGAAAGTGATATTTCACCACTGTCCGCCCCCAAGACCTCATGGGGCTTTGAAAAGCCTGTACATACTAATAACATAAGTATAATGCTTATTAGACATTTTTTCATACCAAACTCCTCCTCTATAAATCTACCTTATTCTATCATTTAATTCAAATATATACCACTTTAATTTTACAACCTAGCGTTTTTTAATGCAGTCAAATAACGTTGACCATTAAATAAAATCCGTACATTCTTGAACAGTCAAAAAACTTAAAAATTAGCCCATGTCCCTCCTCAGAGTCCACATGGGCTAATTTTTTCTATTTTTATATACAACGATCACAGTTACTTATTGAGATGCAGTTTATTTTATACTTTACAAGAAACAACCGATTACCTTTCTGGCAAAATCAATGGCTATTTTCTTTGATTCTTCCGTTTCAAATTTCTCTACATCATCCCCTGCATTTTTCTGAACAGCAGTCTTCCCAATATACTCAATTTTAAAGTGCTCACAAAATCGTTTCACTCCATCTTCAAAAGGACTTATACCATATTCCAGGTCATAACCACATGTAGCAATGATTCCGCACATTTTCCCCTCCAGAAGACTCGGCCCACGTTGTTTTCCATAATATTTGTGAAGTCCATAAAGACGGTCAAGCATTGCCTTCATTGGAGCAGTGCAATACCAGATAAATATTGGACTAGCCAAAATAAAGCAATCCGCCTGCAAGATTTCGTCTGATATATCGTACATATCATCTTGTATGGCACAACCATATTCACCTAATTTGTCTTGGCATTGAAAGCATTCTAAACATGGTGCAATCTTTTTATCATAAAGGTTAATTGTCTTAACTTCAGCTCCCTTAATCTCTAACTCCGTTAAAAAGGATTTCAGTAGGGTTGCCGTATCACCGTTTTTTCTTGGACTGCCCATAAAAACTAATATTTTCATTGTTTTCCTCCTATCAATTATATAAATACTCTCCTTAGTCTATTGCTTCTTTCTTCCTTTCATTAAACCTGTGAATAACTTATGTATACTGACTTTCCCTTGATTTTAATAGGTTTTATGATACGCCTACCTTACGTTTCGTTAATAGTTGCTTAGTATTCGCTTCCATAACTCGCTTCATTTCTTCCTCTTCAGCATCATTCTCCAATAACATATTTTTACTCTGTTAATATCAATTTACCCCTTCTTTCCGGTCTACACTACATGTGTTTTCGTATGCACACTCCTCCTCTTATTCTTCTTTTTATCAATCATATTTTGACATATAATAATCATACTGGTCATATTTCCCTTCAGTATGTAGATATGTTTCGTAGACTTCTCGAAACAGCTCTGTTAATGACTCATCCCTAAAAATAAGTGTTCCATTTGCAATCGCATTATCATAAGGTCCTGTTCCTGTTTTCCAGCAATACGTAGCATGTGTTCCGTATTGATTTTGTTTTTCTTCTCTAACATATATAGCAACCCCATCAATTCGATCAAGAATATACTGATTTCTGCTCTTTGTATGTATAACTTCTTTCCCAATAAAGTCTTTAATCTTCATCTTACACCATCTCCTTTTGGCTTTGTTTTTATGCACAGTTCAAAATCTGCTGGACTAAATCTCCTAGCCAAGTCTTCTATGTATCCGTTTTCCAGCTTTAAATAATACGTTGTTACCTACTATCTATAAGTTTCGTACAAGATTCAACAGTGAAATATTGTCCTGCATACTGTTGAGAGAATGTGTACATTGCATGCTGATGATCGCCCGCTTCGACAAATGCAACGCCTCGCATTCCTCCATTTCATACTTATCATTACTATAATTTTTTAGCCAAATCCTTTATATCTGATGCATTAAGACCTAAGGTATTTCGATTAAGCTTCTCATCGTTCATTAGAAGAACTTTATTAAGCCAAAACTTATGATACTCTCTACTTCTTTCATAATTTGAACTACGAGTTTTAGTAGTTTTAACTCTCATCCAATTTGTATGTGTTCTATCTCGTTTTTCATAATAAGCATATGAAACAAACCAAGCAGCCCCTATTTTTCTTAAAGCTTCCCCACCATCAAAATTATAATTATGTACTTTCATCATTGTACCTCCTATACATTTACTCTAAAATTATTTTATTTCACATGTGATTTACATTAATGATATCACAATCACTAGTGATTGTAAAGATGCATTTTGAAAATATTTTATAAAATATGCATTTTTTCTTCTCGTTCCTATTCTTTCGATATTTTTTACTTAGTGTTTTATCGTTTTATTTTCTCTCACATCCATACCAAATGATAAGAATAAAACAAAAAGTCGTTACATATCAAACACTTAATCTGTGAATCAGTTAATTCTCACTTCATATCCTGTGTAAATATCTAACGACTTTGAATGTTTTTTCGTTTTTAGGTTATCATTTTAAAACAGGCCACTTTTGATAATTCCAACACGCGCACATGTTGGCCGCCCTTTGACTGTTTCTATGAGGGCCTTGTGGAATTGCACATCTGCCCGTTCCCACACAATCTGTAACTCTTGACCCATAAAGATCAACATCTCTCTGTGCTATCCAATACACACAGGTTGCACATAGTTTTTGATTTCCTGAATAATCCATCATATTATTCCCCTCATCTCTTTAACCAATTTAAGTACTTCTCCGTCTATATCGGTAATTGCTGGCTCATTATTTTTGATGATTTTTTCTTCAAGAGTCACTCTTCCCAATCCCCTTTTCTGTTCTTATTTCTCATTATCACACCGTCATGAGCTCATCAAAATCTTTCCTATAATGATTGTCATACGTCTTAATTTCTCCTTTTTTTAAACTTATCTAACTTATTAAACGCCGCTCTCGCATTCGTCAAGTTTCTATTCTCTTTATCCAACGAAATCTTCATATTAAGGTAATATTGAATCTCATCAATATGATGATATGCGTTCAGTAATGGATTGTCCGGCACAACCCTTTCTTCTAGCACTCTGATACTATCTGGCATTTCATTATTTTTACATTCCTCATAAAAAGACTTCCACAAGATTTTTATACGAGAGCAATAATCATTAATAGTGTAACTTGAAAATGGTTTCTTCACTTGATGTGTTAAATAATATGCAAAAGCACTTCGCAACTGTTCATCATTTTTAAAACCTTCCATTTGCGGTACATACGTAGCTATCAAATTGCTCTGTGTTGGCCCATAACCGGATGCAATCATATCATTATACTCAGCCTCTTGAATTACATCTCTTTGTATTTCCATGATTTCACAAAACGTAGAAATGATTTTATCAATAAAGATTCTGTCCTCAGAATTCTCAATCTCATCAAACAAATT
>JAEZGY010000069.1 GCA_023416695.1 Bacillota bacterium
AAGTAAGAGCATGTGAAAAGTAAAAATTTTGGCAGCATGCGAAAACGGAGTTTTTGCTAACATTTGAAAATCATAGATTTTCAAGGTATGAGAAAAATAAAACAAATATAGGCAGATAATAAACATAGAAAAAGCAAAATTCATGACTTGAGTCACGATAACTAAATTAAGGTAAAAAAGAAATTTAATGTACTCTTTTGGATCTGTTCATGAACTTAAACAGGAAGAATACAATTATGGCCAGTATAATGAGCACTACCACTACTATAGCTACCATTCCAAATATTCCAATGAGCCCCAGTTTTCCAAGAAAACCAAGCTTTGCAGCGCCTCCCATTTTCGCGGCGCCGCCTAATTTCCATATTGCAGTGTTAAATAAATTTACCATGTGAAATCACCCTTTAATTTTTGGTTAAACCATTAAACTTAATTTGCATCTTTTTTAAACCATTAAACTTAATTTGCATGTTTTAAAATCTGAGGATTTTAAACTCAAAAAAATTAAACTTTCGAAAATCGTAGATTTTCAACCGTGAAAATTTTCAATTTTCACATGTCCCAAAAAACCATAGGTTTTTTGAGGATTTTTTTACGGCTTTAGTGAATTAGTAGTAATTTATATATAAATGTTATTTTAATGATTGATTTTATCAAATGGCGAATAATGCATATATTTCTTTTTAAGACTATCCCTTCTTCGGTGGAGGTAGAGATAATATCCATTTCTTTATGGCTTTAAACAAGGGAAGAAATGCGTTGCCGTGTTCAGTAAGAGAATATTCTACCCTGGGCGGTACTTCTGGGTAGACAACCCTATCAATAATGTTAATTTTTTCCAGATACCTCAGGTGATCTGTGAGGGTTTTCGAATTGATGTTACCCATCCTCCTCTGCAACTCAGTGAACCTCAAAGTCTCATCATGGAGGCACCATATGATCATTAAGTTCCATTTGCTCCCCAGAGCCTCAAACAGCTTAAGTGTATCATTATCGATATTTTCAAGAGCTTCAAGTAGTTTAAGCATATCTTCATCGTTATTTTCAGATTTCATGTTAATATATCCATTAGTTACTTTTACGTTACATTGTTAATTTCCTGATACTGATGTATTTAAATAATTATGGGATTTAAATCTATCGTTTGTGCTGAAACTTAAATATCTAACACGGAAATTATTGACAACATATCATGGACTCGTTGTCGATGGAGATGATATACATGGATAAAAATGAAAAGACTGTATCTGTTGTACGCTGTGAGAACTACGGTAGAGATCAGGTCTATGATGCAGTGAAGAAATCGATGGAACTGCTCGGTGGTCTGGGACAATTCGTCTCACCTGGCCAGAAAGTGTTCTTGAAGTTTAACATGCTCGTGGGCTCGGCCCCTGAGGCCTGTGTAACGACCAACCCTGATATTGTATATGCGGTCGCTCGTTTGTTGAAAGAACATGGCTGTAAGGTTGTTATGGGCGACAGCCCTGGGGGAGGGCTACTTTACACGGAAGATGTCCTCAAGAAGCAATATGCAATTTCAGGCTACAAAGAAGTGTCTGAAAAACTGAAAATACCTTTAAACTATGATACTGGCTTTCAGGGAGTCATGGCACCTTCAGGTAGGCTTGTGAAGCGGTTTTCGATCATAAATCCGGCATTAGAAGCAGATGCAATTGTCGTCGTGTCCAAAGCCAAGACAGGTGCTTTGTTGGGCATGACTGGCGGGACGAAAAATATTTTTGGGCTTGTGCCTGGCTTAGAAAAGCCTGTGTACCACGCGAACTATCCGAACATATATGATTTTTGCCAGGTTTTCCTCGACCTGAACGAGGTGGTGAAACCGAAGCTCCAAATCATGGACGCTATCATGGGCCAGGATGGCGACGGCCCCATTGCTGGAACGCCCCGGAAAATTGGTGCTGTACTGGCGAGCGGTGACTATAATGCTATTGATGTGATCACAGCCCGACTCATGTCACTGGATCTGGGGAGAATGCCCATGCTCAAGGTGGCCGTGGAAAGGGGATACTTGAGAGAGGACTTCAGCGACGTGACCATTGTCGGTGACTCCATGGAAGACCTGATAGCCAAAGACTTTAAAGGCCCGTCCACATACGCCGGCCCCGAAATGACGAGATATGCTGATTTTAACCGAATGAGTGGAATGGGTTTTACCCTGATGAAGAAAGCGGCACTCCGGCCGCACATTCATAAGGACAAATGCATCGACTGCATGAAGTGCATACGAATATGCCCTGTGAAGACAATCAAAATGGAAAATAAAAAACCCTCCATCAACTATATGAAGTGCATCAACTGCTACTGCTGCCACGAAATGTGCGACACACGTGCTATATCCCTTGAAAGGAGCCTTTTTGGGAAGATTATGGTGGGAGTCATGAGCATGAGAGGAAAATAGGCTATCTCATCGTACAGATGCCTTTGTCAATATTGTAAAACCAACAATGAGCGGAGAATTAAAAATGAAAACTATAATTTACTATTTCACAGGAACAGGCAACTCACTATATATAGCCCGTCAACTAGGAAAACAACTCGAAAACTGCCAGGTTAGATCTATGTCTAGGAAGCCGCCAACCAAATCAGTCGGTGGCCCTGATGAAAATATCGGATTTGTCTTTCCAGTATATTACTGGGGAATGCCGATGATAGTTAAACGATTCGTCGAAAAACTAAACATAAACAAAGGAGCCTATATTTTTGCCATTGTGAATTATAGGGGATTAAAAATAGACACGTTAGGCCTACTTAATGATGTTTTAAAACAGAAAGGTGTTGAATTAGCTTATGGATATGGGACAAAGATGCCTGGAAACTCTATTACCAATTATGGCCCACCATCTCCTGAAAAAACACGTAAAATTATAGAAAGTGCCAATTTTAAGATAGATGAAGTCGCCAAAGCCGCCGCAAAAAAAGAAGTACGATCCATTAGGAGGTTAGGTACTCGTATTAGTAGATGGGGCAACAGTTCAATGTACAAAAACATCGAAAAATTTGATGAAAAATTTACAGCAACAGAAAACTGTACCGGCTGCGGCATTTGCAGTGAGATTTGCCCAGTTCAAAATATAAAGCTTGAAAACCAAACGCCTACCTGGCAACACCATTGCGAAAAATGTGTGGCATGTATTCAGTGGTGCCCAAAAGAAGCAATACAGTACGGCAAGAAAACAGTTGAACGCAGGAGATATCGCAATCCTCATGTCAAAGCAAATGATATAGTTGAAGGGAATGGAACAAAAACAGGTTAATATTCTATTTTAACTAGATCCAGTAGCTAGTGTAACCCTTTTAAACTTGGGGCTTACACAAAGGTCTATTTTATGTATAAATTATAGAATTTAGTGATTAAGGTATTCATGCATTAATTTTTTGTTAATACGTTAGATCGTTTTTCAGGGAAGTTTATACAGTAAATTGTTTAAAAAAAGAAAAAAAAGAACAAAAGAAAAAAATTATTTTCTTCTTGGCGCTACTAATCCACCAAATACTGCGAGTATTGCTAATACAAGTCCTGGAAGAGGTATTCCAGTGTCCTGCATTCCAATGGTTTTGGTTGTTGCTGCAGCTTTTACAATTGTATTTCCGTTGGTGTTTGTTTGTGCTGCTGCATGGACTGTTATAGATTGTGTGTTGATTGTTGGGTTGTAAGTGCTGGTGCTGAGTGTTGGGTTTATAATGTATTGTCCGGGTTGAGCTATGTGTAGAGAAAGCCACATGTAAGGATCTCCCACTGGTACATCATCAATAGTCCATGTTATGGTCCGTGTAGATGCATCATAGTTCCATGTACCTACATCAACTTTGGCTCCTGCAAATTCTAAACCTTCAGGGACTACATAAGTCATTACTACATTTTTAGCAGCGTCTGGTCCATTGTTACCCACTTTTAAAGTGTACATTACAGTGTCACCTGCTACGGGGTTAGTTTTGCCAGGAGTTACTGTTAAATAGAGACTGGATTTAGAATTTATGGTTACATTTACAAAGAGAGTCTGGTTGTCTGTTGTAGCGTTTAAATTAGCGATACCTGGAAGTTCATCAGCGGTTAATGTAGCAGTGGCAATTCCATTAGCAGTGATTTTATCGGCGCTTTTACAGTCAATAGTTCCAAGGTTTGTCTGGAAGTTCACAGGAGAACCATTTGGAATATGGCCTAAAGTCGGATCAAGAGGAGTTACAGTAGCACCATCAAACAGGTTGTTGAAGCTGGCAGTGATTAAACTGGTTTGAGCGTTATTGATGGTAGTTGGTTTTGCTGTGAGGGTCATGTATAGCCAGTGAGTTGGGTTTGCGATTCCTGAAATTAAATTGATGAAATCAGGATGGTTAGAACCCCACCAGTTATCTTCAATATTCAATAATTGTTCCTTTTCTGTTGGTGTTGGTGGGTTTGTTGATTTTGGTTGTGTTGATGGATTTGTTGGTGCACTACTTGGATTAATACTGAAAATAGCAGTACCAGTCTGTGCACTGTTTCCTGCAATCCGGCAGAAATTAACAGTCAAATCTCCAGTATTGGCGACAGCTCCACCAAAACCATTTGCTGCGATGTTGCCTGTGAATGTACTACTGGTTATGGTAGTAATGGCATTACTATCTTTATTTATCATATTTGTGACAGCACCACCCATTTTGGCAGTGTTGCCTGTGAATGTGCTGCTGGTTATGGTAGTAGTGGCGTTAAATTTAGAACCACTATTGAATATAGCTCCACCAGCAGTTGTTGCGATGTTACCTGTGAATGTGCTGCTGGTTATGGTGGTAGCAGCATTACTTTGATCTGCATAATTATATATGGCTCCACCAAACGTAGCAGTGTTGCCTGTAAATACACAGTTATTCACGATTAAATTACCGCAGTTATAGATGGCGCCACCGTTCATTGAGTATCCATTTTCCAGTGTCAGGTTTTCTAGTGTTAATGTCACTCCTGGTGTTATGTTAAATATGTTACCATTGCCTTGAGCATTGATTATAGTACCTGTCCTGCTTTTACCTATAACAGTCATATTAGTATTGATTATTATATTAGATTCATTATAAGTCCCATCTGCAATGTAAATGGTTCCATTATTTGCAACGGTGCCTGTAGCGTTAGTTATAGTAGCTTTTGCATATTGCCATGAAGAACCATTATTATTATCATTTCCAGTGGTATTGACATAAATGGCATGTGGCGCTGCTGCAACACTATGTGCTGCTGCTACACTGCTAACACCAAAAGAGAGGGCTATTACGATTCCGAAAAGCAGTAAATTGGCTTTAAATAGTTTGTTTGCGTTCATTTTCTTTTTTCACCTCCTTTATGCGTAATAATTTAATATTTTTGATCATAAAGTGATTGAACTAAAATGCCACAATAACTTATAGATCATAAATTAATTGATTAAACCACTATAAAAAACTTTTCACAACGTATATGGGTGTTATAAGAAAATATACAATTAAAAAACAATAATTTAAAAATTTTAGGGGATTATATTTATTTATCATTATATAAAAAGCTTAATAAAATATAATTACATCTTATATTTCAAATAAAATACTTTTTACAAAAAATAGATGCCATAAATTCGTTTAAATTTTTATAAAGTCATTTTATAGGTTAAATTAAAAACTAATTTTCTCATTTTAAACTTATCAAGTTAAGTCATGTGGATTTCAAGTCATCGTTTCTCAAAATAGAGAAACAGTCTTAGAAGAGCAAATAAAACTTTCTCTATCATTAATTTACTGGCAGTTTCAGTGTCTGCAAGTTTTGTGGTTATGTATTGTTTGATTATATTTGGCCATATAATTGTTATATTGGAGAAACTAACAAAAATAGAAATTGTATATGGATTTATTTTTAAGAATAACCTTTATTTGCAGATATAAAGTACATACCTATCGTTAAATTCTATTTTTGATTGAAATATTTTTTTCACTTTTGATATGCTTAGAATAATTTTGTTGGTCCCTGCAAAGTAGGAGGATTTCATTAGTTACCACCCATTTTTCATACCTGGATCTCATATCATTTAACTGGTCAGTTCATGTAGTTGTCCTTTTAGTTAGGTTTCGCGTATTTGATATTAAATTTCTGGTCTTTGATTATTTTATCCAAGCAGAGTAACGCAAGAGCATTTTTTGTGAATTTTCCCAGTAATCTGGATTTGCGCATTGTTTTCCTCCATCATAAAATACACCAAATTTTTTAATATAAAAACTTACAAGAATTATTTACTAATTTCACAAAATTAATCTAAGGAAAAAGGAAATAATGAAACCAAAAGAAGAAATAAGTCTACCTTGTAACCATAATTCCAACTATGGGAACGTTATATTAAAAGATGAAGGAGTTTGCATTAGCTTAAGAAGTAACAATCCCCTTTCAGATACTGTAAAGACTGAACT
>JAEZGY010000030.1 GCA_023416695.1 Bacillota bacterium
ATACGAAGGATTTAGTGTAAAATAAGCAATAAAAAAGTAAGTATCTTGTAACTCAGATACTTACTTTTTTTATGCTTATAAAAAGGTATTATGCATCTAATGGGAGTCGAACCCATGCACATGGCTCCGGAGGCCATTGCTCTATCCACTGAGCTATAGATGCAGATTCGGATTCTATTATATGCGAAAGAAAGAAAAATGTAAAGGATATTCAGCAAAAACTCAGCCAAAAAATATTACAAAAATGTTACAAACTTAAGGAAAATTATGTTGCTTTTTTAAGCTCGATTTGATAGTATAACAATAGAAACTTAGTCTTAAGTACATATGAAATCATATTTTAGGGTATTTTTAAGAGATTTACCAATATAACATAGATGAAAAACCACTAAATTTACTACATCAATAGAATATGAGAGAATATGAACTTACCAATACAGACCGTAATAATGCGAGATGAATGTGTGAGGAGAATTGATGATGAAATTCCGTTTAAAGTTAAAATATAAAAAGATAATATTTGCAGTCTCCCTAGGAACAATGGCCCTTGGCCTTGCTGTTTTGTCAGTACATACAAAGGGGGATATAGAGACTAGTGTCAATCCCGTTGCAGGTAATTCTTCGGGTGTGGTAGCTTCTAATAGCCCTACTCCAGGAGGGGATTTAGGTACTGCTGATCCTGGTGGCGCAGACGCTATTTTAAAAGCTAAGCTTGAGAAGAATGCTTATCCAGACATTAATGCAGTAGTAACACAATATATGGAAGCTTCCGTAAAGGCAGATATGGAGACTCTAGAAGTGATTGTTAGCGAGGTTGATAAGCTTAACCAGAAAGAACTAAAGCGTCGCTATGAATTCATAGAAAATATTAAGAATATCGATTGTTATACCTTGCCAGGAGTAGATGAGGGCTCTTACATTGTCTTTGTTTATCATGAAAGTAAGCTGGTTAATATCGAGACTATGGCCCCTGGATTAATTGTTCTTTATGTCAGTGAGGCTTCTGATGGTAATATGGTCATTATGTTAGATCCATTGGATGATATGATTACAAAGGAAATTGCAGTTGCATTAAAGAGAGAAGACGTTCAGAGCTTAATCAAAACAGTCAATGATAATATGCAGCAAGCAATGGCTAAGGATGCCAACCTGAAGAATTTTGAAGAAAAGTTAGAACAGGCTGTCAAGGATAAACAAGAAGGTGCAAGTGCGGCTCCAAGTACTTCTCCAGCCGCAAGTAAAGCTCCAGCCACAAGTACCGCTCCAAGCTCATCCACAAGTGCGGCACCAGCTGCTAGTGCATCACCAAAGGCAGCTAATTAAGTGAATCAATAAGTATATAAGTAATGCTGTAGCAACAGAAGTTTTGCTACAGCATTTTTTAAGCTATAGGAAGTTGCTTTTAAAGTTCTATACATGATTTTATCTGCAAGGGTAAAACTACAAGTAGAAAGACATTATGCTTGCAGTTTTTCTTATTTTCCAATACAATTTAATCTATAAATAAAATGAGAATGAGGAAGTAATATGGATCAGAAGAAAAGTGGACCATCCAGTGAGGATGGTATCCGTATTAATAAATACCTAAGTAATGTTGGAGTTTGCTCTCGTAGAGAAGCAGATCGTCTTATTGAGGCTGGAAAGATTACCATTGATGGTAAGGTGGCCGAGATGGGGACTAAGGTTACGGAAAATAGCAACATCTGTGTTAACGGAAAGCCAATCAAGAAGGATGAGGCATTTACCTTAATTGCCTTTAATAAGCCAAGAGGGGTTGTATGTACTACCTTTCGACGGGACCCTAATAACATCATTGATTTCTTAAAGTTTGACAAGCGCATCTATCCAATTGGAAGACTGGATAAGGATTCAGAAGGGTTGATTCTTCTTACTAATAAAGGAGAGCTTGTAGATAAAATTCTAAGAGGAAGTAATTACCATGAGAAGGAATACGTAGTGAAGGTTAATAAGAAGATGACTAAGGATTTTATCAAAGGAATGGCAGAAGGGGTTCCTATCTTAGAAACAGTGACGAGACCTTGTGGCATTACCCCAATCAATGAGACTACGTTTCGCATTGTATTGACCCAAGGGTTAAATCGACAAATTCGAAGAATGTGCGAACATTTTGATTATCATGTAGTATCCTTAAAGAGGGTAAGAGTCATGAATATTCAACTAGGACGGTTAAAAACTGGAACCTACCGCAATGTTACTAGCCAAGAGCTAGAAGAATTAAAACGACTATTAGAGGACTAAAAGAAGCCTTGGTAAAGGAGATAGTATGGAAGTAAAAGAAAGATATGAACAGTTAAAAAAGACCATTGAATATCATATGGATCGTTATTATAACCAGGATGCTCCTGAAATCTCAGACTACGACTATGACATGATGATGCAGGAGCTAAAGACCATAGAAAAAGAGTACCCAGAGCTTGTAACCAAGGACTCCCCTTCCCAAAAGGTAGGAGGAAAGGCGAAGAGAACTGCTGGGGTTACCGTAACTCATCGTAATCCAATGCTTTCCATTCAAGATGTATTCACTAAGGAGGATGTAGTGGCATGGATTCAGTCTGTTAAGAGAGTACATCCAGATGCCTTATTTTCTGTGGAGCAAAAGATAGACGGTCTTTCCATGAGCCTTCGTTATGTGAATGGTGAACTGACCCTTGCTGAAACAAGAGGTGATGGCCTTGTGGGAGAGGACGTTACACTTAATAGCTATGAAGTTCAGGGCATACAAAGAAACATCGATGTGCCTTATGACTATCTGGAGCTTCGAAGTGAAGTCTATATGGGCCATGATGATTTTGAGAAAATCAATGAGCGCCAGGAGGAGCTTGGGAAAAAGACCTTTGCCAATCCAAGAAACTGTGCTGCTGGTACCCTAAGACAGCTTGATCCAACCATCACAAAAGAGCGTGGTCTTAGACTTTATGTCTTTAATGTCCAGGAAGGGCCAGCCGAGGTCATGGACAACCATACCAAAGGCTTAGAGCTTTTAAAAAGTAAGGGAGTTCCTGTGGTGCCACATACACTTTGTGCCACTGAAGAAGAGGTGTTAGCCCAGATTGATGCTATTGGAGAGTCTAGAGGAGAATTAGATTATGACATCGATGGGGCAGTAATAAAGATAGAGCAACATGAGTATCGAGAGGATTTTCCGGCAGGAAGTAAATACTCTGCTGGTCACATTGCTTATAAATATCCGCCAGAGGAGAAGGAAGCTGTAATCCGTGACATTGAACTCTCCGTGGGAAGAACTGGTAAGATTGCTCCAACAGCAATTTTTACAGCGCCAGATTCCGACAAGCCAATTCATCTATGTGGAACCAAGGTTTCTAGAGCCACTCTTCACAACCAAGATGTGATAAATGAGCTAGGTGTGGGCATTGGAGACACTGTCCTAGTATATAAAAGTGGGGAAATTATTCCAAAGATTAAAGCAGTGACTAAGCACGTAGGAGAAGTCTATCAGATTCCTTCCATTTGCCCAGATTGTGGTCAGCCAGTGGTAAGAGATGAATCAGCAGATATCAAATGTGTCAATCCATCCTGCCCGTCTCAGCTAATTCGTACTGTGAGCTATTTCGCTAGTCGTGATGCCATGGATATTAAGGCATTTGGAGAGACCTATGTAAAGACTTTGGTTGAGGAAGGCTATCTTCATGATTATGCGGATATCTATACCTTAAAGGAGCATAGAGATGAATTAGTGGAAAAGGGTCTTATGGGGAAAGACAAGAACACCGACAAGATTTTAAAAGCCATTGAAGAGTCTAAGAAAAATGAGCCAGCAAAGCTTCTTACTGCACTAGGTATTCAAAATGTAGGAAAGACCTCTGCCAAAGCTATTATGAAGCATTTTTCAAGTATTGATGCCCTATCAAAAGCATCCGAGGAGGAGCTGATTGCGATTCCTGATGTAGGTGGTATTACTGCTCAGTGTATTTACAGCTTCTTCAGAAACCCGGTGGATGTTGCTATTATTGAGAAATTAAAGGCAGCAGGAGTGAATATGGAAGTGAGTGTTTCTGAGGAGTCTTCTAGTAAGTTAGCAGGGCTTACCTTCTGTATCACAGGAACCCTACCAACCATGGGACGAAGCGAGGCAGCAGAGCTGATTGAGAAAAATGGCGGAAAATGCACAGGTAGTGTTAGTAAAAAGACGAATTACCTATTAGCTGGTGAGGCAGCAGGTTCTAAATTGGAAAAAGCAAAGACTTTGGGAGTTACAGTCATAACCGAAGAGGATTTGTTAAAAATGGTCAAATAATGGCATGTGTTGATTATTAATCGCAATCATGTTACAATATAATTCGCATCTAAATCAAAATGGGAGGATTAGTATGCCAATTAAAGTATCTAGTAATTTACCAGCAAAATTTGTATTAGAAGAAGAAAATATATTTATTATGGATGAAAATAGAGCAATTAGTCAGGACATCAGACCTCTTAAAATTGCAATCTTAAACCTCATGCCATTAAAAGAGGATACTGAGGTACAGCTGTTAAGATGTCTGTCAAATACACCACTTCAAGTGGATATTACTTTTTTAACAACAGCCACTTACACAGGGAAAAATACTGCAACCAGCCATTTGGACAAGTATTATGAGACCTTTGAGGATGTTAAACACCAAAAATTCGATGGTCTCATCATTACTGGTGCTCCAGTGGAGTTGATGGAATTTGAAGAAGTGGCATATTGGGAAGAATTAACCCACATTATGGATTGGTCAAAAACCAATGTTACGTCAACCCTACACCTATGTTGGGGTGCACAAGCAGGTTTATATTATCATTATGGAATCAAAAAAAGTCAGTTAGACAAGAAGGTGTTCGGGGTGTTCCGTCATCATGTAAGACATCGTAAGTTCCCATTAGTACGAGGCTTTGATGATGAATTCTACGCACCACATTCTCGTTATACCACCAATGCCTTAGAAGATATCGATGCGTGTGATGACCTAGTAGTCTTAGCAGACTCTAAGGAAGTTGGAGCGTTCTTAATGATGAGTAAGGATGGAAGACAGATCTTTGTTACTGGTCATCCAGAATATGACCGTATCACCTTAGATAGTGAGTATAAGAGGGATATGGCAAAGGGAATGGATACCGATATTCCAAAGAACTACTACCCTGATGACAACCCTGAGAAACGCCCATTACTGCAGTGGCGTGGACATAGTAATGCCCTGTATACCAACTGGCTCAATTATTATGTTTATCAAGTTACGCCTTATGAACTTTAAGGTATGATAAGGTAAATGGTGTAACTTGGTAGTTATCAGAGTGACTCCTTACGAGTTGTAAGGGGAAGGGTGTCAAAAGCCTATGTTTTAGGCTGTTTTTAGTAAGAATAGTGTGAGAAATTTAGTTGGTACATGAAATATATGTAAGGCAGTGTGTTTTGAAATTGTTTGTAAAGGCAATATCAAAATACACTGCTTTTTGTTTTTATTAAGTTTTCTATTATCTGTAGATGATGGAATGAAAATTTGATTGTATTAATTGATGAAGATAGTTCTTGATAAAAGGCAGCTGCTCTCTGAATAAATTCAAGCCAAGACTGTATAATATATAAGACAGTATACAAAATTATATGGTTAATGAATTTGTATTGATATTACGTATGTTGTATAAATGCCATAGGACAATATAAAACATTATCTCAGGTTAGAGAAAGAGGTACTTTGAATGGAATTTATGTTAAAAATCAAAGAAAAAACAAACTTATTGCACAGTGCAGCAGAACATTCAGGTTACATTAAGCGTCTGGTAGATGGCAGTGGGACAAAAAAAGGTTATGGTGAGTATATTTTCAATCTTCATGCAATATATAAAGCGATAGAAGAAGGTCTTGAAGCAAATAAAAATCATGAAGTGATTAAGGAATTTGTTACTCCAGAGTTGTATAAAGCTGAGTTGATACAACAAGATATTGCCTATATTTTAGATGAGGAACAAGAAAAGTTGCAATTATTATCATCCACAAAAGCATGTGTTGCTAGAATACATGAAATCAGTAAAAATAGTCCAGAATTAGTTGTTGCTTATGCATATACAAGATTTTTAGCTGATTTATTCGGTGGCAGATTATTTTATGAGTTATTGGAATCCAAGTATGGTATTGCTAAAGAGGGATTGAATTATTATAAATGTGAGTTAGGTGATCTGAAAGCTTATGTTATACAATATCATAATAAGTTGGCTAATGCTAAGTTAATACAAGAGCAACAAGATATATTTATTAATGAAATTAACAATGCGTATATTTATAATATAGCAGTATCTGTTGAGTTGGAGATGAAGTTAGCTCATACTCAAAGAAGCCATCACTAGATTGTGATGGCTTCTTTGATATTTGGCAACTTATAATGAAAGAATTATAGTAGCAATAGGAAGCAAAAAAAATTAGAACGATTTCATGTTCTGCTCGCCTTCTTCTTTCATCTTGCCTTCGATTTCACTTGAATACTTTGCCTGAGCTTTTTTTACAAGTTCATCTGTCTCTTTGGTGTTATAGGCATTAGGATTGGTCTCGAGAGCTTTCTCGATTGCTTCAAGTCTTGCATGGAATCCAGCTGCTTTTGTTGCAACGGATGATAGTTCTTTTACAAAACTACCTTCTTCTTTTAATAATTTTGCTAAATCTGTTGTTAATTCGTTGGATGAATTACTAATCATAATGTTTCACTCTTTTCATTTTTAATATAACATAGTTTATTATTACAAAATGCTGGCATAGTTATACTACTGATATCAAAGGTTGACTTGTATAAAACAAACATTCATAATAATACTAGAATCTAAGATTATTACTGGGGGCATAATATGGGGGACTTAAGAAAAGATTTTATTGCGTATCGCTTTAAAGTTAAGGATGTTCAAGAGGTAAATGAGGAAGAGAATCTGCCTCAAGATAGAATAATTAAGATAAAACAGTTTTTCGTGGATAGAATGTACGGCTCCTTTTTTAGTTGTATTTACAAGGGAAAGCTAAGGATGCACATTGTATTCTCTGAGGATTGTGCTGATTATAATTCAGAGATTACTGATTTAATACATGAAACAATCGTGGAATCCAATCTCTTCTTAGGTAAGATTTGGATTAGCAATTATAATTATCAGATTGCTGACCACCTTACAAAGGAACTAAAAATAGAACGTGATTCGGAACCCTTTTTCTATGAATCCTATGAATTAACTATGCCAAAGGAAAAGTTTAAATATAAGTTTGATTCTACCTTATTGGATGTGAGGCCTTATGAAAAAGAACATATAGATGACTACCTTTCGCTTTTAACAAAAGCAATGTCTTTTAAGATACCTCCATACAATTATGTACTTGAGAAAGATAAGTTTGAAAAGTATTTCAATATACTCAAAGAGAAAAATACATTTGAATCCTTTTGGATTAATGATGATTTAGTAGGATTATATTGGCTTGAAGGTATAGAAATAGACCATTTAGCAGTGGCTGAACAATATCAGCACTTAGGGTATGGTAAACAGATTCTTAGTAGAGCAATGGAGAATATCTTTCAAAATCCCGAGAATGATTGTGCTATACTACTTGTGGTGGGCTGGAATAGTAAAGCATTCAAGTTTTATAGGAAGTATGGTATGGAAATTAAAAACCTACATTATGTTCCTTACAGTGTAGACATGTAATAAGTGTATAATCTATCAGAAATAAGACACTGCCATTTAAGTTATGTCAGTGTTTTTTCTATTATCATTTTTAAGAATCTACTGGTTTAAATAGGAGCTAAGCATTGGAATAGTATACCAACTGTGATAAAATATAAAAAAATGTTATCATTACGGACTCTATGGCAATGGGGTAGATATCAATTTAAAGCCTAAGGATTCTTAAGTTAAAGACGAAATATTTATAAGAGAAATGTTTACTTACATGATAGAGGAGAGATCATAGTATGCAGGAAAAACAAGTAGCAATTTTAATTGATGGTGATAATATATCTCCAAAATATGCGGAGTATATCAGACAAGAAGCATCTAGTTTTGGAAGAATTCAAGTTTTTCGGTTATATGGTTCCATTAATTCACCTAGTGTGAAGTCATGGTATAGAGTCATGCCGAAGTATGGAATAGCTCCTATCTTACAGATAAGCTATGCGCAAGGAAAAAGCATTGCAGATCAAGCATTGACCATTGATGCAATGGATATTTTACATAGTGGTGAGATTGATATTATTTGTCTCGTTACAAGTGATAGTGACTTTACAAAACTTGCTTATCGTATCAAAGAATCTGGTAAAGATCTAATAGGGATGGGAGAGCAGAAAACAAATGAGTCGTTGGCACAAGCTTGTGATGAGTTTAAGGTACTAGATTTAATTTATCAGGTGGATGTAGGTGAAGCACAAGAAGAGTCACAAGAGTATATAGAACAGCCAGAAGATATGGTGAGGGAAGAAGCTGATAAAGAGGAATTGTTAGTGAAGTTAGACACAATAAGTGTACCAACTGAAGCTGCAATTATTCATAGTATCTTAAATATGCTAGAGGATGATTGGGAAAATCTTGCTAGTGTGGGTATTAACTTGAAGAAGCAAATTCCTGGTTTTGATGCTCGAAATTATGGATACAAAAATATGACAAAATTTATTAAAAGCAATGAAGATAAGTTTGAATTAAAAGTTGAAGTAGCAAAAGATGGAGTTCACAAAGTTGTATTTATAAGGAGAAAATCACAAGAGTAAATGCATAGAGAGAAAAGACATTGCCAGGTATTAGGTGCAATGTCTTTTTTATTTTAGGTCTCAGTGATGGTACTGTTTTTCTCCACCAGACTTGACAGTTTGCGCTATTTCTCTAATTATATAGATAATATTGGAAGAGGTGTGGTATGAAACACATTTTAATTGTAGAAGATAATGAAAAACTAAAAATAGAGTTAGCGCAATTCTTTCGTAACAATGGATATGAAGTAAGCTCCATGGAAGGATTTGAACATGTCCTAGAGGATAATCAAAGGATCGCACCGGATTTGGTACTGTTAGATCTTAATTTGCCTGGTGTGGATGGACTCTTCATCTGTAGAGAACTCAGGATGCAAAGTGTAATTCCTATTGTCATTATGACTAGCAGGAATACGGAGCTAGATGAGCTCATTGGGATGAATTATGGTGCCGATGATTTCATTACGAAACCATTTAATACGCAGATTTTACTGGCTCGTGTGAATAATATTTTTAAGCGAATGGACCGCACTGTCACTAGTAAAGTGCAGGTTAGTGGCCTCACTCTGGACATCTCGAGAAGCTGTATATCCTCAGGTGGAATGGAAGTGGAGTTAACCAAAAATGAGCTAAAAATTCTACATCAGCTCTCTCTTTATGCAAATTGGCATATATTTTCTACCGCCTCTTTCTGTCGCATTTGTTCACAGTGTGGTAGGTTTAAAAGAAGTAACGAGGATTATAAGTATTTATGGGGAAATGGATTTAACTCGTAATATCGTCATCACAGCATCGTTTATCTTACTTGTGTACGGTGGATATTTCTTAGCAACCTACACGGGAAGTAAGGCAATCATTAAAGAACAAGAGAAGTATAAAGATTAAGAAAAGTACAAAATTAAGCAAAGAGCTCACGGTTTGTAAAAATCGTGAGGTCTTTTTTCTGTTGGACATAAAAATCAGTAGATTCTAAGATATTTACTCATTAAAAATCATTCTAAGTCAAATTGTATACATATTGATAAGATACTGTATGAACTAGAGTTATTATGTGTAGATATGTAAATATTTTGGTGACGGTTTGCCTTGTTGAAATGGGGAAAATTAGGTAATATTACTTTGTACATAAAACTCCTAATTAAGCAATGGAATTGTATTAATAAAATAGATATTTACAATTGTTTATAGGTTATTGACGACATAGATACGTTATTACCTATGAATTTTTTATATTATAGTATATATTTTACAAATGATATGGGAGCAAAGTACAGGATAACTGGAGCATGAGAGGACAAATCGATGAAACATAATCATAGGAAAAGAATTGGAGATATGCTCTAGAGAAGGACATACAGGAGTCTCTTTCCAAACAACGAGCATAGATAGTATACACAATGAGCTGTTGTATAATACACCAAGGTAAGGTATTGAATTGACTGAGAGTTGGTATAGATTTTGAGCGTTAATAAGGATGTCCAAGGCTTACTTATTACACGAATTAAGATACTTGGAAATACGATTATTTTAGAGAGGCTGCTTCATAGGATGGAAGAATTCTTAACCAGTTTGATGATATAAGGATTAATATTGGTGTATCCACGATATAGACCATATATGGGCATTAAAGGAGATGAATTAAGAGCATTTAGAAGAGTTGTAAAGATTAACGAAGAACTTAGGAATGTCTATTTAGTAGAAGTATTCAAGAATTAATATAGTACATGGTTTATTGAAGGGAAGGATTAGAAGATGAAATCATTGGATGAGTTATTTATAGAGGCGACTGAAGAATATGCTTCTGATTTACATATCACAGTGGGTCTGCCACCCATGAAACGAATATTTGGAAGGTTGTATCCATGTTTTACCGAACCGCTTACAGAAAAGGATACAGAAGAATATACAAGGCAGATTCTTACAGAAGAACAGTATGATAGATACATTGAAGAAGGGGAAATTGATCTATCCTATGCCAAACCAGGTATAAGTTGGTTTCGTGTGAATGCTTTTAAGCAGCGTGGTTATGACTCATTAGTATTAAGAACCATACCGCTGGAGATTCCTACCTTGGATAGTCTTAATATGCCACCTATTATAAAAGAATTTACAACTAAACTTAATGGTTTGATCTTAGTAACTGGACCAACAGGATGCGGGAAGACTACCACACTTGCAGCTATGATTGATGAGATTAATAGAAATAGAATGGATCATATTATAACCCTTGAGGATCCTATTGAGTTTTTACACCAACATAAGCAATGCATTGTTAATCAAAGAGAAGTAGGAAAAGATACACATAATTTTGCCAATGCAGTACGAGCAGCACTAAGAGAAGACCCGGACATTATTCTAGTGGGTGAAATGAGAGATCTAGAGACTATCTCTATTGCCTTAACAGCGGCAGAGACAGGGCACCTTGTACTCTCTACCTTACACACCATTGGAGCATCAAAAACCATAGATCGAATCGTTGATGCCTTTCCACCACATCAACAGCAACAGGTTAAGATACAATTAGCTGGTGTCTTAGAAGGAGTTATTTCACAACAATTAATCGAAACGGTAAATGCAGATGCAAGAGTTTGTGCAATGGAGATTATGACTGCGACTCCAGCGATTCGTAATCTGATTCGTGATGGAAAGACACATCTCATTGACTCTGTTATTCAGACAGGTGTTAAATATGGAATGCAAACCATGGATCGTGCCTTAGTTGATTTGTATCAGGAGGGTAAAATCAGTCGTGACCAGGTGCTACGTAGATGTATAAATAAGAAGTCCATAGAACAAGAACTTAGTGTTAGATGTTGAGGTTTCATCTTGCTTCTAAACTGCTTTTCTTATAGAATATAATTAGCGATGATTTTATTTACATAGGCCATGTATCATCGCAGGATTAACTTCCATCTAGTCAAGGAGCAATAATACATGAGAGAGCTTAAAAGTATAGAAGAAAGAATTTTAGACAGTGCCCTATATCTTATTGGCAAAAGAGGGAGTTGTAACATCCCAATTCGGGCCATTGCAAAAGAAGCTGGGGTAAATGTAAGTGCCATTAACTATTATTTTCGAACCAAGGAAGAGATGCTTCGTCATACGAAGGAGTTTTTTATAAAGAATTCCATCGCCATCTATTCCATTCTGGATAATGAAGAATACGACGAGGAAGAAAGACTTGTTTTGTTTGCCAATGAGTTAATGGAGTATACCCTTCATTATACAGGCCTTGGGGCAATGTTTCGTGAAGCGGAGCAGTTAAAAGAAGAGGATGAGATCTCAAGGAGTATCCTTTCTGTTAGGAAAGAGCTACACCAAAAGATGCATGAAGTCCTAACAAGGGTTTCTGGGGCTGAGTCTATGATAGCCCAATACAATAGTCTTATTTTTATGGCAGCTTTCATCTATCCTGCTGACAAACAGGACATGGAAAGTACGGAGAATGCCTTTATTTACGATAAAGATAAGAGATTTGAGTATATCAAACATGTCATTTCTTTAATGAAGAAGAGTAAGAATTAAATACGATTTATTAAGTAACAGGACCGTTGCAGACGCCTTGGTGATTTGCAACGGTTTTTTGATGTCCGTCTTCTTGAATTTCACTGTTTTTGCAGTACTTGTAAGACAATAACACATAAGTTCAAACATTTTGTTTGAAACAGATTGATTTAATTTGCAAATAGTAGTATAGTAAAGATGATTAAATAAATCAATGATTCATCATGAAAGGCGTGATATTATGAAATATAATCATCTTTTTAGCCCTATTAAAATTAGAGGGTTAGAACTTAAGAATCGTGTAGTATTTCCAGCAATGGGAACCAAGATGGCTACAGACGACAAATATGTTACGGATCAATTGATTGATTATCACGTAGCAAGGGTAGTGGGAGGCTGTGGACTTAATTTTACAGAGGTATGTAGCGTGTATTCTAAAGCTGCTCCTAGTAAGTTTTTAGCAATCTCGGAGGACAAATATATTCCTGGACTTAAAAAATTAGCAGATGCCATACATAAAGAGGGGGGGAAAGCAGGAGTTCAGCTATGGTTAGGTGGATTCGCAGTAGCAAGTGACCCAACCGCTATGATTATTTTACCTAGTGATACCCCAGTAAAGGGAACAGAGCTTGTCATTCCTGGTGCAAGTCTTGACACCATAAAGGAAGCAGTAGAAGCTTATGGAGCTGCTGCAAGGCGTGCAGTAGAGGCAGGCTACGATACCTTAGAGTTTCATGCAGGACATAACTATGTTCCACATAGCTTCTTAAGTCCATTCTTTAACCGCAGAACCGATGAATATGGTGGTTCTTTTGAAAATCGAGTGAGATTTCCACTGGAATGTATTCGTTCCATTAGAAGCAATATACCAGAAGACATGCCAGTATTTATGAGAATAGATGCCCATGACGATTGTCTAGAGGGTGGTCTTACCATTGAAGAAGTGATTGAATTCTGTAAGCTAGCAAAGGAAGCTGGTGTTGACGTAGTGGATGTCTCAAGAGGTAACTTCTCCTCTTCAGCCATCAAATATGAGGTACCACCAATAGATCTTGCAAGAGGCTTTAATGTAGAGAATGCAGCTAGAATTCGCAAGGAAACTGGTTTAGTAACAGTTGCAGTTGGTAGAATCAATACCCCTGATTTGGCAGAGCAAATTCTTAACGAGGATAAAGCGGATATGGTGGTAATCGGCCGTGGACAATTATCTGATCCAGAGTTTTGTAATAAAGCTATGGCAGGAGAAGATATCAGTATAGTTCGTTGTGTTGGCTGTAACCAAGGATGCTATGATGGATTTGTGTCAAAGGATATGCCATATATTACTTGTATGAGGAACCCATCCCTAGGAAGGGAAGCAGAATATACCTTAATTAAGACAAAGGCTCCAAAGAAGGTACTTATTGCAGGTGGTGGTGTGGCTGGTCTTGAAGCTGCAGTGACATTAAAACGAAGAGGCCACCATCCAATTGTATGTGAAGCCTCTAGTCATTTAGGTGGGCAATTTGTATTAGCAGGAGCAGCCCCAAGAAAAGAAGAGATGAAGGAAGCGGCTATCTGGATGGGAGAACAAGCAAAACGAGAAGGCGTTGAGATTTATTTATCTACTCCGATTACGACTGAATTAATAGAAAAAGAATCTCCACAGCACGTGATTATTGCAATAGGTGCAGCCCCTATGAAGCTACAAGTTCCTGGTGCCGACTTAGCCCATGTTCTAAACTCTCATGAAGTATTGGAAGGAACAGTTTCTGTTAAGGGCAAGGTTGTTATCATTGGTGGTGGACTTGTTGGACTTGAAGTAGCGGAATATATAGAAGATGTGGCAGATGAAATCACAGTAGTAGAGATGCTTGATGGAGTCGGAAAAGATCTCGGTGATTTACGTAAGATTACAGTTATGGAGAATATCTATTCAGCAGGGGTTAACACAGTAACTAACGCAAAATGTACTGAGATTAAAGATAAGGCCATTGTAGTGGAAAAGGATGGTTCTACTTTAAGTATACCATGTGACTATGTGGTGGTTGCCATTGGAGCCAAGTCCCGCAAATTTGATGACATTACTTCTTACTGTAAAGAGCATGATATCGCATGCCATGTTATTGGAGATGCAGTAAGCGCAAGAAGAGCCTTAAATGCCACTACTGAAGCAGCAGAGGTTGCTAGAGCGATTTAATGCCAATAAAGCAGTATAAGATATAAGTTTTTAACAGCGGTGGCTTATGAGAAAAATACTCATAGGTTACCGCTTTTTACTGTGTAAGAATGGCCTCGGTGATACCCTATTTTTTTATGGATAAAATTAAGAACAATTCTATTTATTTCCATTATCTTAATTGACATTTATATGCAAGAAATATATAATTTGCGTAGTATTTGTATAAAAATTTACTAATATAATTCTTGCCCTAGTCCTACAAAAAACTAAATGAAAAGAGGCTATTTTTGTGTTTTTAATTGAGATTCTTATTTGCTTTCCTGTACTGATAGGTATGTTACTTTGCATCTGTAGGAAGCATCTTCTTCAAAAGCTACTTGTCTATGTTTCTAGTGGCGTTATTGTTGTTACGGCACTTATTTTAGCGGCCCAGAATTTCCTCGTTCCCTCCAAACATGTCTTTGCCTTCAATACGGAATGGGTCGATATCATCATGTTCTGTATGGAGATTATGATTGGGCTGTACATATTATATATTGGTATTAAGAGAAAAAGATATTTTGTTTCTTTACTATCCGTGATTCAAATATCAATTATTTCATGGTTAGAACTTAGTGGTAAGACGGAGATAGGAATGGAGTACCACATCTATATAGATAAATTAGCCATCATTATGAGTACCGTGATTGCTGTAGTAGGCTCACTAATCTGTATATATGCAGTAGGCTATATGAAGCAATACCATAAGCATCATGAAGAGGTAGCAGATAGAAGTCCCTTCTTTATAGGTATGTTATTTGTGTTTTTGGGTGCTATGTTTGGACTTGTTTTTTCGAACCAGTTAATGTGGATGCTATTCTTCTGGGAGGTTACTACATTTTGTTCCTTTTTACTGATTGGGTATACCAAATCAGAAGAGGCTATCACGAATTCCTTTCGTGCGTTATGGATGAATCTTTTAGGGGGGATTGGATTTACTATTGCAGTAGCTTACTGTAGTATAGAATTTCAGATGCTAGACTTAAATAACATACTGCTAAAAGGCAAGGAGAATCCTGAACTTATTATCATTCCAGTACTATTTTTGGCTCTTGCTGCTCTAATTAAATCAGCTCAGTTACCTTTTTCAAAATGGCTTCTTGGGGCTATGGTTGCGCCAACTCCATCCTCTGCACTTCTTCATTCCGCTACCATGGTTAAGGCAGGGGTATATTTGTTGATTCGTCTCTCTCCAGTGCTTCATGGTAACTTAGTTGGCTTTATGGTGACTACCACTGGTGGGTTTACCTTTTTAATGGCCTCATTATTAGCAATCTCACAGCGGGATGCGAAAAAGCTCTTGGCATACTCCACAGTTGCCAACCTAGGACTGATTGCTGCCTGTGCTGGTGTTGGAACCACAGAATCCATCTGGGCGGCAGTGTTATTAGTGGTATTTCACGCGGTGTCCAAATCCTTAATGTTCTTATCTGTAGGTGCGGTAGAGAATATTACTGGAAGTAGAGATATAGAGGATATGCATGGCTTAATCGTTAAGCTACCAGAGATGGCATTAGTATTAATCATCGGTATCGCAGGTATGTTCTTGGCTCCATTTGGAATGTTAATATCAAAGTGGGCAGCCTTAAAATCCTTTGTGGATTCCGATAGTATGTTATTGATCTTTTTCCTGATTTTTGGAAGTGCAGCTACGTTGTTTTATTGGACCAAATGGATTAGTAAATTAGTTGCAGTATTACATAATAGTGAGAGAATCCATAAAAAAGTAAAGGGGAATCAATGGTTTTCTTTAATGGTACACGCTGTTCTTATGGTTGCTTTATGTGTGTTGTTTCCAGTGATTTCAGCAAACTTGATTGAACCATATCTTATGGACATATTTAATATAGATGCGCCAATGGTAATACGGCAAGGTAACATAAATATTATGGGATTTATGCTTGCTACTATAGCTGTCATTCCATTTGCCATACGCTTCCTTACCTTTAGTAAACACAACAAAATTGTACCATCCTATATGGCAGGGGTAAATGAGGGAGATGACCGAAGCTTTGTGGATAGCTTTGGAGAAAAGAAGAAAATGTACTTGGCAAATTGGTACATGGAGGATTATTTCGGAGAAAAACGTTTGTTAAGACCTGCAATTCTTAGTACTGGATTCTTTATTGCAATATTAATGATTGTTGGAGTTGGAGGCGTATTGAAATGAGTACAGGAATCATAAAATTACTTTGTGTGTTAGTTTTTGTTTTTGTAGGTCCTTTTTTAGGAGGGTTACTTCAAGGTTTGGACCGAAAGCTTACTGCACGGCTACAGGGAAGGGTTGGACCTCCGGTATTACAGCCTTTTTATGATGTTTCAAAATTGTTTCATAAGGATAAAGTAGTGGTAAACAACCTACAGAACTTTTTCATAGTTGGGTACCTTATATTTATCGTATTTACTGGTGCTTTGTTTTTCTCAGGTGGAGATATCTTGCTTGCATTTTTTGCATTAACTTTGGCAGAAATCTATCTGATTATGGCATCTTGTTCCTCTAATTCTCCTTATGCAACTATGGGTGCACAGAGAGAACTTATTCAGATGGTCTCCTATGAACCAATGCTCTTATTAGTAGCCATAGGATTTTATAAAGCCACTGGTAGCTTTAGTGTAATTGAAATTCTTCAAAATAGGGGACCTGTGCTACAGTATTTACCTGCAATGTTTGTGGGTTATCTCTTTATCTTAACTATAAAATTTAGAAAATCACCATTTGATTTTTCTACCTCTCATCATGCTCATCAAGAGATGGTAAAGGGATCCACTGTAGAATTTTCAGGGCGTGTGCTAGGAATAACCGAAATCGCTCACTGGTATGAAACGATTTTTCTACTTGGAATGGTGGTATTATTTATTGGTTCTGACGACGTATTTTCCATTACAATGGGAATTTTAGTTTGCATTGTAACCTATTTTATAGAGATTATTGTGGATATTACGTGCGCAAGAATGAAGTGGCAGTTTATGTTAAAAATCACTTGGATTGTAGCAGTTGTCCTTGGTATGAGCAACCTTCTAATCCTGAATTATTTTAGATAGAATACATACATTGGAGGAATATTATGTCGTTTATATCAAAATCTCCTTGGGTCATTCATTATGACGGTTCTAGTTGTAATGGCTGCGATATCGAAGTGCTAGCTTGTCTTACCCCAGTGTACGATGCAGAACGGTTTGGTATCATCAATACAGGAAATCCAAAACATGCAGACATCTTTCTTGTTACTGGCGGAATCAATGAGCAAAATAAAGAGGTTGTTAAGCAAATATATGATCAAATGCCAGACCCTAAAGTGGTGGTTGCTATCGGCATTTGTGCTTGTAACGCAGGTGTATTTAAGGATTGCTATAACATTATCGGTGGAGTAGATCAGGTAATTCCAGTGGATGTGTATGTAGCAGGATGTGCAGCAAGACCCGAGGCTATTATCGATGGTATTGTGAAAGCAATAGGAATTTTAAAGGAAAAGGAAAGAGGGTATCAATCTTACGATGGAACAGATTATTAAACTTATTGATTCAGATAAATTGATTGCAGAAGCCTTACTCTATAAGCATAATGGATATCGTTTGGTACAAATCTCTGCAACAAGGTTGCCAGAAGGATTTGAGCTAACCTATTCCTTTGATTTACATAATCAACTAGAGGCAATCCGTATTCACATAGGGCAGGAAGAAGAGATTAAAAGTATTAGTAGTATTTATAGCTATGCCTTTTTATATGAAAATGAAATGAAGGATTTGTTTGGCATTAAGATTAATAGTATTTCACTGGACTACCAAGGTAATTTTTATCGAACAGCGGTAAAAACTCCATTTAATACACCAAAAGGAGAGTAGGGATATGTCACAAAGAACGATAGTACCATTTGGACCACAACATCCTGTTCTTCCTGAACCGATTCATTTAGATTTGGTGCTGGAAGATGAAAAAGTAATTGAAGCAATTCCTTCTATTGGATTCGTCCATAGAGGGTTAGAAAAATTGGTAGAAAAGAGAGATTATGTCGACTATGTATACGTGGCAGAGCGAATCTGTGGTATTTGTAGTTTTATGCATGGTATGGGCTACTGTCAATCTGTAGAAGCTATTATGAAGGTGGAAGTACCTGAGAGAGCAAATTACCTAAGGGTTATTTGGTCTGAATTGTCTAGAATACATAGTCATTTATTATGGCTTGGGTTACTTGCCGATGCCTTTGGATTTGAAAGCTTATTCATGCAGTCCTGGAGGCTGCGTGAAAAAGTACTTGATATGTTTGAATACTCTACTGGTGGCCGTGTTATTTTCTCTGTAAACAAAATCGGTGGAGTTCGCAGAGATATGGATGAAGAGATGTTAAATAAGTTCCTATCTATCTTAAAAGATATGAAAAAAGAAATCGAAGGTATTGCTAAGGTCTTCTTATCAGATTACTCTGTGAATACCAGATTACGTGGAGTTGGTATCTTAACAAAACAACAAGCCTATGATCTTGGCGCAGTTGGCCCTATGGCCCGTGCTAGTGGAATCCACTCAGATATACGTCAGACTGGATATGCAGTCTATGGTAAATTAGAATTTGAACCAATTGTATCAGAGGTGGGAGACAGTTTTTCACGATGTGAAGTTCGAATCAAAGAAATATTTCAATCTATAGCACTGATTGAAGAAGCCGTTGGCAAAATTCCAGCTGGAGAGATTAGTACCGCTATAAAGGGCAATCCAGATGGTGAATTCTTTGCCAGACTTGAACAGCCAAGAGGAGAAGTAATCTATTATTGCAAAGGCAATGGAACAAAGTTCTTAGACCGTATGCGTGTTAGAACGCCTACCTTCGCCAATCTACCTGCTATGTTAGAAACCTTAAAGGGCAGTGATTTAGCAGATATACCGACATTAATATTAACCATAGACCCATGTATCAGTTGTACGGAGAGGTGAGCAGATGAAACTAATGAATTTTACTGGAATTGCTTTACGTAATTTATTTTCAAAGCCTGCCACTCGATTGTATCCAACAGTACCCATGGAACTAAAGAAAGGGGCTAGAGGACAGATACAGATAGAGATAGAATCTTGTATTTTCTGTGGTATTTGTTCTAGACGATGTCCTACTGCTTGTATCAAGGTGGAGCGAACAGATAAGGTGTGGGAGATTGAGCGTTTTGGATGTTTGGCATGTGGCTTATGTGTAGAGGCTTGTCCTAAAAAATGCCTCACCATGAAAGAGCAATATACCTCTCCAAAGGAAGAGAAGTATTCTGACCGCTTTATGAAAGCCCCAGAAACAAAAGAAGAAAATTCTTAAAAATCACAATAGAAAGGAAATGAAGATTATTATGCATGAGTATCATAAAGCAATTCATATTATAGAACACGCCATAGAAGAGGCAGAAAAACAAGGAAAATCCAAGGTGACGAAGATTAATTTAGTAATTGGAGAAAGCTCCGGATTTTCAGGAGAAACCATTGCACTTCATTTTGAAGAGGCAGCCGTTGGAACCATCTGTGAAGGTGCTGCCATTCATGTGACACCTGTGAAAACGATGCTTCGTTGTCCTAACTGCAACGAGTTATTTGCAAGAAAGCCATTTGAATTTAATTGTCCACACTGTAATACAGAGGGTGTTCCAAGTGAAGTGGGAAAGGAAATGGCAATCGAAAGTATAGAGGCGATATGAAAGAACAGTATACATACTGGATAAGAATATACGGAGTTGTACAAGGCGTAGGATTTCGCCCATTTATAAAACGTCTGGCAAATGAGCTTACAGTTGCAGGAAAGGTGAAGAATGAAGAAGGAAATGTTCACATTCTTGCAACTGGAAGTATTGGCCAGCTTTCTTTATTTATGGACAAAATTAGGGAATGCCCACCGAATAACGCTTTGATCAATCATTTGGAATATACAGAGCTACCTCTTATGAATCTCAAGGATTTCTTAATTATAGATAGTAAAGAAGAGTTGTTTTCTAAGGGTGATTCCTTAAATCTACCACTACATGATACGAAACCGTTTATTCATGTTGGTGTGGATTTACCACTTTGTGAAAACTGTGAAATGGAACTCTATGATAAAACAAATAGAAGATATCGGTACCCAATGATTAGTTGTGTGCAATGTGGTCCAAGGTATTCTATATTAAAGTCGCTACCTTATGACAGAAGGAACACAACAATGGAGACTTTTCCTCTTTGTGAAAGCTGTGAGAGGGAATATGACGGAAGAGATGGTAAGGAGACTCTGATGAGAGTCCATGCCCAAACCATTAGCTGTCATGAATGCGGGCCACAAGTTTTATTTATTAACAATGGTTCTATCGATGAAAAGGAAAATGCCCTTGTAAAAGCTATTGATATCTTGAGTAAGGGAGGTATCATTGCAGTAAAGGGGATTGGTGGTTATCATTTTGTCTGTAAGCCAGACTGTGAAGATACGATAAAAAGACTACGGCAGCTTAAAAAAAGAGATAGAAAGCCATTTGCTGTTATGTTTCGTAAACTACATCAGCTAAAAAACTACTGTGAGATTACTACCGAAGAAGAACAAGTACTGTTATCAAGTGCTAGACCAATTGTTTTGCTAAAAAGAACAGAGTCCGAATTTGTGGATCAACATATATGTAAAGAGGTTTATGGACAAAGCTCGTTTCTAGGTGCTTTTCTTCCCTATACCGGAATTCAGTGTTTATTACTAGATGCCATAGGGCCTCTTATCTTTACTAGTGCCAATATGAGTAATGAGCCTATCCTTTATAAGGATCAAGAAGTATTTTCCGTGGCCTTACAGTTAAATGGTATCCTTACCCATACTCGAGTGATTCAGGTACCAATGGATGATTCTGTAGTTCAGGTAGTAGCAGGAAGAACCCAGTTTATACGAAGAGCAAGAGGTTATGTTCCAACCCCAATTGCAATGGGTGGCAAAGAGGGAGAAATGTTTGCAGCAGGGGGTGACTTAAAGGCGGTATTTGGATTTTATCGTAATGGAGAAGTCTATCTCTCTCAATATATTGGTGATTTAGAACAGGATGGAAATGATAAGCTGTATCGTTTGAATGAAAATCACATGAAGACATTGTTTCGATTTACACCTAAAATGTTTCTTGCAGATGTTAATGAGGGTTACTTTTCACATAAAATCGCATTGGAGTTAATTAAATTAAATACTAAACCTACTGAATTTATTATGATACAGCATCATCACGCTCACATTGCTTCCGTTATGGCAGAACATAACATACATGAAGTTATTGGAGTAGCCTTTGATGGAACTGGGCTTGGTGAGGATGGTGCAGTATGGGGAAGTGAGTTTTTACTATGTAGGAAGGGTTCCTATAAAAGACGGGGACATCTTGCCTATGTTCCTGTGGTGGGGTATGACAATGCAGCAAAGAATGCCTTGGTTATGGCTAATTGCCACATGTATACAGCTGGAATACCATTAGAAACTGAAGAGTATCAAATGATTTTGGCAGCCCTAAATTCAAAGATTAATACAATACCAACTTGTAGTATGGGACGTTTGTTTGATACAGTAGCTGCAATTCTTAAGCTTTGTCAGTATAACGGATATGAAGGAGAATGTGCCATTTCTTTAGAATCGGCGGCTATGAAAGGGAATAAGGAAGGTCTAACCGTACTTCCAGTTGAAATTGTACTTCAAGATGGCACATATCAGATTGACCAAAGTAGCTTAATTAAAACTCTATATAGTGGGATGAATGGTAAGGAAAACGTGTATGATCTTGCTCTTTCTTTTCATTATTGGGTAGTAGATGTGATTGAACGAATGTGTCTTCTGATGAAAGAGGAGTCTGGCATTAGCGCGGTTGCCTTAAGTGGTGGAGTATTTGTAAATCGTATCCTATTAGAAAACACTATTCTTAGGTTAGAGGCGGATGGGTTTAGAGTGTTAGTAAATGAAAAGGTACCCTGTGGGGATGGTGGAATTGCTTTAGGGCAATTGTATCTTGGACAATGGGACATATAAGTAATCTTGTACTTTAAAGGAGGAAGGTAATATGTGTATTGCAGTACCTGGAACCGTAATAAAAATTGAAGATTCTATGGCATTGGTTGATTTCTCAGGTATTATCATAGAAGCAAAAACTGGTCTTGTGCCAATTGAAGTAGGAGACAAAGTACTTGTTCACGCAGGCTGTATCTTACAAAAAATGACTTCCTTTGATCACGAGCAGCTGATGGAATTACTTGATGAAATTGAGACAATGGAGAATATGTAAAGAAGCAAAATGAGGTTTTTATGAAAACATTAGAAGAAATGTTGCAGATACTAAAAAATTATGATGGAGAACCCATAACCTTTATGGAGGTATGTGGAACTCACACAGGAGCCATAGCTAAAATGGGCATCAAAAGTCTTCTGTCAAGTAAGATTGCCTTAGTTTCCGGCCCAGGCTGCCCTGTTTGTGTGACTCCTGTCGAGTACATTGATACCCTATGTGAGCTTGCAAAACAGGAAAATACTTGTGTGGTATCCTTTGGGGATATGCTTAGAGTGCCAGGAACGAAACAATGCTTAAAAGAAGCAATGGCAGAGGGTGCAAGGGTGACCATGATTTATTCACCTTTTGAGGCTATAAAGATGGCAGAGAAGCATCCCGATATCACCTACGTATTTGCAGCGGTTGGTTTTGAAACAACAACGCCAATCTATGCCATGATGATAAAAGAAGTGCTGGATAAGAAGATGAATAATCTTAAGCTACTTACAGCTTTAAAGACCATGCCTGAAGCAATCTCCTACATATGTAAAGAGAATACGAGAATTGTAGGCTTTATCGCACCTGGCCATGTATGTACTATAACAGGGAGTAAAGAGTACTCTTCTTTGGCAAAAAAACATGGAGTACCTTTTGTGGTAGCTGGATTTGATGAGAAGCAGATTATTACAGCCATATATTTATTGGTGCAAAACTCAGGGACTAACAGGATGTATAATTTGTATCAAGAGGTTGTTACAGAGGACGGCAACGAAACAGCTAAAAACTTGGTATCAACTTACTTTGAACCTTGTGATACTACTTGGAGAGGAATTGGTATGATACCTGGCTCAGGACTTAGAATTCGAAAGGAATTTAAACATTTAACAATGGATAGCAGTAGACTAATAGGTGATGCCAAGCCAGTTGCCTCAGCTTGCATCTGTAGTAGTATTTTACTTGGAAAAGCCCTGCCAACGGATTGTCTACTATATCAGAATGATAGCTGCACTCCAGAGCATCCGGTGGGGGCTTGCATGGTGTCTCTAGAAGGAACCTGTAATTGTTACAAGAGAGGAGGAATCTAAATGATCATAACAGCAGCACATGGAAGTGGTGGTAGTGCAACGAATCAACTAGTGACAGAAGTATTTGCTAAACATTTTCATAATGAAATCTTAAATAGAATGGAAGATTCGGCCGTTGTTTCCTCTAGTGAAAGGATTGCCATTAGTACGGACAGCTTTGTAGTGACACCAAGATTTTTCCCAGGTGGTGACATCGGAAAGTTGGCCATATGTGGAACAGTAAATGACCTTTTAATGTCTGGTGCTATTCCAAAGTATTTGACCTGTGGGTTTATCATTGAGGAGGGGGCATTAATAGAGGAACTTGACCTTATAGCAGCTTCTATGGCGAGGGAAGCTAATGCATCAGGAATTATATTAGTAGCTGGAGATACCAAGGTCATAGAAGGAAATGGTGGAATCTATATAAATACTACAGGAGTGGGGTTTGTACCCTCAGATAGAGAGTTATCCGTAGCTTCTATAGAGGAAGAGGATGTCATCTTACTATCAGGCACATTAGGGGAACATCATGCGACAATATTAAGTAGCCGCATGAATATTAAGAATACTATTTCCAGTGACTGTAGAGTGTTAAAAGAAGGGGTAGAAGCCTTGTTTGATGCTAAAATCCAGATAAAAGCTATGAGAGATGTAACAAGGGGCGGGCTTGGAACCATATTAAATGAGTTTTCCGTGGGTTCTAATAAGGGCATTGAAATTATGGAAGAGATACTACCAATAAGTGAGCAAGTACAAGGCTTTTGTTCTATTCTTGGGTTAAATCCTTTATATATGGGCAATGAAGGTAAATTTATTGCCGTTATCCCAAGAGAACAGGCAGAACTGGCGATTAAAACACTTCAGCAAATAGAGGGCTATGAAGAAGCTACCATCATTGGCAAAGTAGTACCTAGAGCTGGAGTACGAATGATCACAAAGCTTGGTGGAGTCGTTCGTGTAGATGTGTTACAAGGGGAGGGGTTACCAAGAATTTGTTAATGAAGAGTTTTATTGGAATGGATTATCTTTATACAGTTAACGCATAAAGATATGGAATTATGTGGTAATTAATTGTAATGCATGATAATATTAAGGTGATATAAACATTTTACAGTGGAGTGCTTTTGAATACTATGTTTATAAATAAGAATGTAAGGGGAAGAAAGAGAGGGAGTATTGCAAAAGGTAAAATTCTTTTTATTCGTAGACCTATAAAATATGTATTGTTTTGTTTTATTATTACACTCATATTTTTAGGGGAATTTATTGGTTTAAATGGATTATCTGTTGCAGAACAAGGGGAAGAAGGTCTTTTTATTTATCAAGGAGCTGCTATAGCCATAAACAGCAGTGATTATAGTCTGACACAGAATGATTATGATAAGATATATAACACAACTTATGTAACTGGAATCAATAACAGAGAAGAAATGATAGCACTACCTCAGGGGAATGTTCATAATGTAAAAGAACATTTAGGGGAAGATCCCCAAATAATGTCTGAGCAAATGATAAGTGAGGGTGCAGAGGAACTTCTTAAGGAAGAGTTTGTAGATGGTGTTGTGTTATATGCCCAAATGGATACAAGATTAGATAATATATTTCGCTGGGAAAAAGCAGTTTCCTTAGTAGAAGGAGAATTTCCTAGTTATGAAAATAAAGGAATCTTGATAGAATCTAGGTTTGCAAAGCAAAATAACCTAAAGGTGGGAGATTCATGCACCTTTTTGATGACTGAGTATGGAAAGCAATGTACATTTTCTGTATGTGGGATTTATAAGGTAGAATCTGATCTTTATATTGGCAAAAATATATATCTCGGAGAGGGTATTTATCACCTAAGTCCATATAATAAAACATATATTAATTATGATTATGCAGTTGAAACAACTGGTTTAGTATTACGAAAGACAGAGGGGTGTAACATCTATGTGGATCAATTGAATCATGTAGATGGGGTTGTGTCTGAATTAGAACATCTATTTGGTGATAATGCGCTGGTTGAGAATATCGTATTTTTAGATGTATCAGATGAGAGTGCTACTGTAAAGCAAATGAAAGGTTTCTCTAGGATGATAGTAATATTAGCCACTTGTATAGGCGGACTCTTATTATTGTTTATTCCTATTATTTTTGGTAAAAAGAATAAAAAAGATTATGTCACATTCTTTACTAGTGGATATAGTAAGCTTAAAATCATTCTTGTACATGCTCTTTCCATGTTAGCCGTTACAGCATTGTCACTCATATTAGCTTCTGTATTGTATAGGGTAACAATAGATCACGTCTTTGCTCAGAATGATAAAAGTATAAATCAATCAGAATCACTAAATACAGATGAAACAGTAAGTTTTTATACTACTCCAGATCTTAATCAACCATTTAGTTTAGATGCATATGCTGGGCAATTAGTTACGATACATAATGTTTTGATTATCTTAGTAACTGTCATATATGTCATAGTTCTTTGCTTAGTTTCTCCTGTTTGTAATATTATAAAATTAAAGGAAGAAAACACTAGTAAAGAAACATAATAATATTTATGTTATAGAAAAGGCGATAGATAAAGATATCTATCGCTTTATTTTATTGCATACTTAGTATAATGTTTTATTTATACATAGTTTAGAAAAAACACAATAAATGTATTGAAATATATTAAAAAGTACTATAATATGGAAATATGTAGAAAATTGCTGCGAGTAAACTGATCATATGAGAAATTTAGAATACTAATGGAAGGTTGACTTTTATGGATAGTGGAATCATTAAAGCTTTCGAAGCACTCATTACTTTAGATGTTAAAACCTTAATCGGTGTGTTGGTTTGGTGTGATTTGGCTTTGTCTCTTTTAGCATTTGGATATTACATATTTCATGAATCACATTATGAAAAGAAACTAATCAAATGGTTTAGTATTGCTAAGATAATACAAGTACTAGGTTGGTTTCTAATATTCTTACGTGGACAAATAGACGATTTAGCGTCAATTTACGTAGGTAATATCTTGGTATACTTTAGTTTCTATATGGATTCCATCATTATGCTTAGTATGATTAGGGAGTTGAAAAAGATATGGTATAAAGTACAATTGACTCTATTGGTACTACTTATCTCCATATTCTTATGTTTGCAGATGACATCTGGTCAAGGAAATGTCAGGCTTGGAATGATTTCAATCAGTATTTTTTGTTTATTATTTGTTCCAACCATAAGCTATATCTTTAATAAGCAAAGTAGCAGATTTAAGTGCTTTATAGGTATGAATAACTTTATATTTATCATGATACTTTTACTAAGGGCTATGCGCTCACTTTTTGTTGGTTATATGGGCTTATTTGCTAATGATGTTTTTCAAAGTACAACTTTTATTACAATGATTTTATTAGTGTTTGTTAATGGGGCAGGTTTTTTACTGTTGATGTATGAGCACACAGATGAATTATTGAGGGTCAGTGCTAACTTAGATCCTTTGACTCAAATCAGTAACAGAAGGAATTTTATGATAAAAGCAGAAGATTTTTATCAAAGGAGCATAAAAGAGCATAGTTCATTGTCCTTTCTCTTTGTTGATATTGATTATTTTAAGAAAGTAAATGATAATTATGGTCATCTATTTGGAGATGAAGTACTGAAAGCGATTGCTAAGGTCATTACTGAAAATGTTAGACCTACAGACTTATATTGTCGTTTCGGCGGAGAAGAATTTTTGATCCTATTACCAGACACTAAAAACGAGGAAGCTGTTGTTGTAGGCAATAGAATACGTGAAACGGTGGAAAAATTAGTGTTTGTAGATAAAAAAACATTTAAATGTACTACTAGTGTGGGTATTTTTACAGATATACCAAATGATGATAGAAACATACAGCAGTTTATAGATTTAGCAGACCAAGCCTTATACCAAGCAAAGGGTTCGGGACGAAATTGTGTAGTGGCAATATAGTATTAGTAAATAACGCAATAATTTATGAATGATTCCATTTCTCCATCATAGTATATAGTAGGAAAACCAAATGGAGATGATTTCTTGGAATGTATTACAATAGAGCAGGGAACCTCATTGGCTAGGATATTCCATGCTGCACCAAAAGCTCCTGCTGTAGATGTGTATTTAAATAACATGTTGGTAGCACAGGGCTTGGAGTTTACAAAGCTTACAGATTATATGCCAGTGCCAATGGGCCAATATAACGTTCAAATTTATGCAACTGGTGATAGAAGTAATCCTGTCATTTCAGCGATGTTAGATGTCCCTCAGGGAGAGGTTTTGACAGTTGCAGCTACTGGGGATATGAATGATCTAAAATTGATTGTGTTAAACGACAATAGTGAAGCTGGAGTAATTGCAGATGGAAGTACAATCCGTGCCGTACATCTTTCACCAAATGCGCCAGGCGTTAATATTACGGCAAATGGGGTACCATTAGCAAACGATCTTAAGTTTAGGGAAATGACTGATTATGTTGCTGTCCCTCAAGGGAGATACAATATAAGCGTTAGTGCCAGTAGCAATAATACGCCAGTATTAATGTTTGAGTTATCACTTATGAATAATGTAATTGGAACCGCTTATGTATTAGGCGATTTGCCAAATTTGATGCCAATGTATGTCATAGATGGTGGGACCTACTTCTGTAAGTAGAAGTATAGGTTTTGTAATTTATAAACTAGCTATAAAAGAAGCACTCCATTCTATATCGTTGTGTAGAATGGTGTGCTTCTTTTTGGTGTATATAAAGTGTTATTTTAATCGGATTAGCATAAGACCAGCACCAGCACCAGTCTGAAGGGTTGCTGCGACCCCTAGTATATTGAGTCCGAAAGCACGTAAAGTAACAGTACTTCCAACAGATAAGGTGGTTTCAATTTCATTATAGTAATTACTTAATGAAATGAGTGGGATAATTGAAGATGCAACGTTATTAACACCATTTATGAGGAGCTGGGTGCCCATTAAAACAGAAAGTGTAGTATTAACAAAATAGGAGATACGATAAGTGCCTGCAGTTTGTACAGTAAATTGATTTTTAGCAGCATTTAAAGAGATATCTGCAGAGTTTACAAGTATATTGTTAAAAGCAATATTTTGTGCTCCAGTACCTAATATTGTAATGAGTTGGGCAGTTGAGGTATTAGCTGCAAAAGCGGCAGTAGCCGTAAATGGAGTTGGAGCAGCTGCCCCAGTAGCCCCAGTAGGGCCAGTAGACCCGGTAGCACCAGTAGCTCCAATAGCACCAGCTGGACCAGTATCACCTGTATAAGATCCAGTAGCCCCAGTAGGGCCAGTAGCCCCAGTAGCCCCCATATTTGTTGCAGAGTTCATAGCTAGGCTTACTTTATTGTTCTGAAAAAGCTGAAATTCAGTAGAACTATTTAAAAGCTTTCCAACACTATCATTCGCTTGAAGAATTTGAGCAAGTGTTGGTGCCTGACCTTGTAGGCCTGGTAGTGTACCAATGATAAATTGTAGTTTTTCGCCTTCTGTATTAAGAATATGGCTAATTCCAAGTTCTTCCATAGCGATAGAAGAGAGGATTTGATTAAGAGCTTCTTCTCTTGTAAGAGTAGTACTTGTATCAGTGAAACTTGGTTGAGACATAAGTTGGTTCCCCCCTTTTCGCTACTATGATAACTGAATAATGGATAGTGAGGCATGAAGTGAACCAGCAGATAATGAAATTGATACAGTACTGAGAGCTTGCAATTCTATAGTATCGCCAGCGATTAAATCAGCAATAACTTCATTGCTAACATTCGAAGCAGCTAATATCGAACTTACTGTTGTTCCAGGAAGTGCTAAACTTGTTCTTAAAATACGAGTAGAGTAGGCCACTGAAACCAATGAGTTTACGATATAAGAAATACGATAACGCCCTGCACGGTTTATAGTGAATACGGTATTATCAGTTGTGACATAAGGCGAGATGATTTGACTATCAGGTAGAGGAATACTTGAATAGGATAGGATAGACAAGCTTAAGGCGCTAATATTAGCAGCATAGGTGGCGTTGTCAGTAGTGTTTGTACCAGTAGGGCCCGTAGGGCCAGTAGCACCAGTAGCCCCAGCAGCACCAGTAGCACCGGTAGCACCCGTAGGACCTATAGGACCTCCAGCAGCACCAGTAGGGCCAGTAGCACCAGTAGCACCAGTAGCACCTGTCATAGGAGATACTGATAATACACTTTGTAATTTATTTTTATATAATAACTGCTGTTGAGCAACAGCATCTAAGGTTGATCTTACACTTTCATTGATTGATAAAACATCATTCACAGTAGCTCCAGGTCCTGGAACTCCAGGTAATGTGCCCAACACATACTGTAGTTTTTCTCCTTCTGTATTAAGAATATGGCTTAATCCAAGTTCCTCCATGGCGATAGAAGAAATAATTTGATTAACAACATCATCTCTTGTTAAACCAGGAGTTGTTGGGAAACTAGGTACTGACATATTTTTCAAACCTCCGGATAGTATACTAATAATATATGCAGAGTGCGAAAAATGGTGACAATCGTTAGTTTATAGAAGAATCTGTTGCTCTTGTCAGACGATAGGAGGCATCAGAAGCTTTCTGATTCTTCTGTTTTTCATAGCATTGCCCTAATAGATTGGCAGCAAGGAAGGTTCCGGTCCCTTTTTGGATGGTATACTCTGGATGATATTCTCCAAGAAGAAGACAATATGATAAAGAAGTGATAGCATTGGAATATTCTTCATTCATAAAGTAATAAACCCCTAAGTAATAGTGAAAATCTACATAGTCAGGGTATAGTTTAATAACGCGAAGAAGACCATCTTTTATATCAGAAATACTTTTTGAGGTAAATAAGATGTCATACTTTAATCGATATAACTTAGATGGTGGGAGTAATGAGCGATTAATGAAGTTAAGTATAGCAGAATTGATAATTTCATAAGATTCTTTATAATTGTTGCAACGAAAGAGTTCAAAAGCAAGATAGTAGGCATATAAGTCATCCTTTGCTACAAAACTTGTAGTTTTAAGGAGCATAGACAGGTTGCGTCTACCTTTTCTCATTCGGTCATCTAGATCATTGTCATAATGTATAATGGATAAACTAGGAAGAAATGAGGTTGATTCTTTAGTCTCTTGGTTTATAGGATCTAATCTTTCGTAGATATCTCCGATAAACTGGTATTTTTTTGTGTTGGGAAAGAGACGTTCTTGATAGAAATAATCCATACCTGTATTGATATCTAGGAGGGAAGGTTGAAGGTTTTGTATTTGGACACTGTATATTATTTGTGAATCACTTAAAGGTTTAAGAACCCTATTTATATCGTCATAAGAAAGCATTTCATCTGCATCCATGTATA
Source organism: Bacillota bacterium (assembly GCA_023416695.1). GTDB lineage: Bacteria > Bacillota > Clostridia > Lachnospirales > Lachnospiraceae > KM106-2. The sequence continues at coordinate 31,039 of JAEZGY010000030.1, forward strand.
GAATCCAATCACCAGTAGCGTACGAGATTGATTTATTTCGAGCCTCAGAAAAATCATTTGTCCAAGGATGTGAATAAACGGAAGAAGTATATTCTTTACAAATGGTGATGGTTTTATCGGTTGAACCAGTATCTACAATAATAATCTCGAAGACTAGTTCTTTGACACTATCAAGGCAACGCCTTAGAGTTTTTTCTTCATTTTTTACTATCATACATAAAGAAATGGAGGGCATGAAGTTCTCCTTTTTGTAAGCAAGCTTAACATATTTTATGTAAAATATATGGTTTGGTGCAGAGGATATAGAGCCTTTCACATTTTAGTCAACTCAACATAAAATGAATTATAAATTGTTAGGAGAGATTTAGATGATTTCAATCAGTTTATGTATGATTGTGAAAGATGAAGAGGCTACGCTAGAACGATGTCTTTTGTCTGTCATAAATTTAGTGGATGAGTGCATTATTGTTGATACAGGGTCTAGTGATTCTACGAAAGAAATCGCCTATCGTTATACCGACAAAGTCTATGATTTTCCTTGGGTAGATGATTTTTCAGCTGCACGTAATTACTCCTTTCAGCAGGCAACCATGGAATACATACTATGGCTAGATGCAGATGACATGATACTACCAGAGGATAATGTGAAATTCCAAGAGCTAAAAGAGACAATGACGGCTAATGTTAATGCTATAAGAATGAGGTATCATACTGCATATGATGAATATGGAAACGTAGTGTTTTCCTATTATAGAGAGCGTTTGGTAAGAAGAGCAAGTTATCCAATATGGAGAGAGCCAGTACATGAGTATATAGAAGTATTGGGAAGTGTGGTTAATGTCGATATTGCGGTGTCCCATGGGAAACTAGCTAAAAAGGCTATAAGTACTAGGAATCTTGCTATATATAAGGGGTTAATACAAAAAGGTGAGAATTTATCACCTCGTGGACAATTTTATTACGGAAGAGAATTATATGATCATGGTGAATATGAGGAAGCTATGTTGCAGTTAACTGAATTCTTAAAACAGGAGCGAGGTTTTAAGGAGGATAGAATTACAGCATGTAGAGTGTTAAGTAATATTTATGTGAAGCAAGGAAAAGAGAAGGATGGTATAAAGATATTATTAGAAAGCTTTTTAGAGGATTTGCCAAGAGGAGAAACCTGTTGTGATATTGGCTTTCTCTATATGAATCAAGGTGAATATGAAAGGGCAGCCTTCTGGTTTGATTTAAGCTTACATTTAGAGATACCAAAGAATTGTATAGGATTTATATCAAAAGATTATTGGCGATATCTTCCCGCAATTCAATGTGCTGTTTGCTATGATAAGTTAGGAGAGAAAAAAAGGGCTGAGGAATATAATAATTTAGCCTTACAATATAAACCAAATGCAGTAGAAGCATTAAATAACAAAACGTATTTCATGAATATAAAGAATCGGTCAGTTTAAGGGGGAATACCATGTCCATGCCAAGTTTTCCACCAGTGGATATGAATTTATCAAGAGAGAAAGCATTGGATATGATATTGGCTTCGATTGCAATGGAAGAGCTTGGAATTAGCCATATAATCAATGCTGAAGGAGAGAAGATTCAACATATTATCAAAAAGATAGAGGAAGATAAAGAACCAAAACATGGTTGTGAAGATATTTTAGCGGTAAATCGAAGTGTGGAATCTATGTTAGAAACCCTACGTGAGAATCAACTTCTCATAAAAAATAAAATGGAAACCGTCATAGAAGCTATGCAAAAATCAATAGGACCTGAAGGCCCAACAGGTCCAGCTGGAAAAACAGGCCCGGCTGGAAAAACAGGTGCAACTGGACCAGAAGGAAAACGTGGTAAGCCTGGTCCTATGAGAAGTCAATGCATGGGGTATTTTACTGAAGAAATAAATTGCATGCGATGGGATAAAAAAGACGCATTCCCATGGAAACGTGTTATAAGTAAAGGTGATTGTATCAATCATGATTGTGAAGAATGTGGAATGATTGGTTTGATGCCAAATAAGTATTATTATATTTCTTTTTCCTGTATGGTAATGCAAATAGGTACAGGTGGAGGCAAGAATATTCAAATTAGCTTGATGCTAACAGATGGCTGTTCAAGGTGTGAATTATTTAGTACAGTTCAATCTAACGTGAGTAGAATGAGTTTGCCACTTATGATAGGAGGAGATGGCATTATGGTATCCACTTGTGATAATACGGATGTGGTATATCTGTCAATGGAGCTAATTTCTCCAGAATGCATATTGACTGGAACCTGCAGATTAAGCATATTAGAAATCATATAGTTTGTATGTTCAATAGCATAATGAAGTCTATCCTTATCAAATCTATATAAAATTAAGATTTGATAAGAAAAAACTTAAATATATTAAAAATGTGAAAAAAATGAAAAAATACCTATTCTTTAGCTGAGAATTAGATTGACAATGAAGAATTTTAGGAATACAATCAGTTTCGGCATAATCAACATTTTAACGAGGGCGTTAGACAGAGCTATCTAACGCTTTTTAATGTTTGAGAATTAATACAGGAAGGGCAACTTAAAATGAGTATAAAGCAAATTCTATTAGGAAAACCAATAAAGAATAGCCAGCTACAACATGAAAAACTATCAAAAATATGGGGGTTACCAATTATGGCTAGTGATGCGGTATCTTCTGTTGCCTATGCTATAGAAGAAATATTGCTAGTCTTATTGCCAGCTTTAGGATTGTTGGCATTTGATGCAATTCCTTTTATCGTTGTACCAATCTTACTATTGTTAATTATATTAATTGTTTCCTATTCACAGATTATTGACCACTATCCTTCTGGTGGGGGAGCATATTCAGTAGCTAAGGAAAACATCGGGAAAGGTGCTTCCTTATTATGTGCTGCGGCTTTGCTGATCGACTATGTTATGACAGTAGCTGTTAGTATTTCTTCTTCAACTGCTGCAATTGCTTCTGCCTTTCCGGCAGTGTCTGGGGAATGGCAGAAGATTATAATTTCACTGATAAGTATTGCAGTGATTACTCTCATCAACCTTCGTGGGATAAGAGAGGCATCAAAAATCTTTGGACTTCCAACGTACATATTTATTTTTTCTATGGCTATTCTCATTATTACAGGGTTGATTAAATTAATAACTGGAGACTTAAGTGCTATTTCCTATACCGAAGCCCAGACTGTAACCATACTCCCCAAAGAGACCTTTGAAGGTATTTTTATTATCTTAATACTGAGAGCCTTTTCTTCAGGGTGCTCTGCTATGACAGGAGTAGAGGCGGTTAGCAATTCTGTACCAAGCTTTAAATCTCCTAGTACAAAAAATGCTAAAATCATTCTTTTTGCGCTAGGCGGAATTATCATTTTTATTTTTGGCGGTATTTCTATTCTTGCACTTAACTTAAATGTACTTACCCAAGAAAATGGGCCTACTGTTTTGTCACAAATTGCAAATGCTGTATTCGGTCATAATATTATGTTTTACATCATTCAGATTTTTACCTCACTGATTCTTATATTGGCAGCTAATACAGCATTTAACGGTCTGCCACAATTACTCTATATTTTGGCCCATGATGGTTTCGTACCAAGGCAGTTTTCATCGAGGGGAATGAAGCTCAGTTTTTCTAATGGTATTTTGTTTATATTTTTTAGTGCCTCTGCACTTGTTATTATATTTAAAAGTGATGTACACGCATTGATACCACTATATTCCGTAGGAGTATTTATATCCTTTACCATAGCCCAGTTTGGTATGTTTAAGAAATGGATTACATCAAAAGAAAAAAACTGGCAGTATAAATGTTGGATCAATGGTTTTGGCGCATTGGTTACCTTAGTAGTTTCTGTTATTGTATTTAGTACTAAATTTATGGATGGTGCTTGGCTTCTTGCAATAGCAATTCCAGTATTGATTGTCTTTATGTATCTGATTCATAAACACTACACCTTTATTGGACAACAATTAGAACTGGATTCCTTTTATCCTTATTATGATAAAAATATGACGTCTTCTACTCATTGTATCGTTCTAGTTCATGATATTAATAAGCCATTTTTAAAAGCAATCAATTATGCTAACTCTATATCGGATGATATTACAGTGCTTCATGTATGTAGACATCCTGAGCATGCTTGTTCCCTACGTAAGGAATGGGAGAAGCTTGAAATACCGGTTTCTCTTGTGATTTTAGAGACCCCTTATCGAGACATTATTAAGCCACTGGATGATTATTTGTGGAAACGGGAAAGTGAACTAAAGCCTGGGGAAAATATTTCAGTTATCACAGTAAAATTTATCTCAGAGCATTGGTATGACAGTATCTTACATAACCAAACAACTTATTTTTTAAGTAAGCATTTGAGTAAACATAAAAATGTTTCAACTATAGTAATGCCATTTCATTACAAATTTAGAAATCAGATGCCGACATTTTTAGATGATGTAATTGAGAGATAAGTGTGAGAATAGAATTACATTGCCTTTTTACTAAGTAACTAACATTAACATAAGAAGCAGTTTATTAAATAAAGAAAAAATAGAAAAGAATTAGTTTTATTTTGAATACTTTAAAAAAAACGAAAGAACAGTATGATTGTGCATGGAGTACATTGACAGATAGAAATTTATATCATACAATCAGTCAACATAAAGGAACCGTTTAACAAAGGCGTTAGATTAATATATCTAGCGCCTTTGTTGTTGTATAAGAATATATCAGTTAGCTTAGTATGGTAATAAGTGTAGTGAGGAGGAGCGGTATGAAAATATCAGGTTGTAGAATTAGAGGAAAAGAGGAGCTATATGATGTGGAATATGAAAATGGTTATTTTACCAAAATTGCATTGCACGAAAAAGATAGCTTAAGTCAAGACTATGATTATCAAGCAGATGGGAAGATGTTAATGCCTCCCTTTGTAGAACCCCACATACATTTAGATTGTGTATTAACAGCAGGAGTACCACATTATAATATGTCTGGAACATTGTTTGAAGGAATTACTACATGGCATCAATATAAAACAACACAACCTTTAGTTATTTCAGACATTAAGGAACGTGCAAAGACAGCGCTTCGACTCTTGGCAGAACATGGAGTACAGTTTGTAAGAACTCATGTGGATGTTACTGAAGCTTCTTTTAAAGGAGTTCAGGCTTTAGAAGAACTAAAAGAGGAAATGAAGGGAATCGTAGAACTACAAACAGTAGCATTTCCTCAAAATGGAATACTATCTGTAAAAGATGGTACAAAATTAATGGAAAGAGCAATGGCGATGGGGATGGATTGTGTAGGTGGAATACCTCATTATGAGTTTTCTAGAGAGTTAGGTGTTGAGTCTATTCATTACATATTTAATTTGGCAGAAAAATACGATGCCATGGTTGATGTTCATTGTGATGAGATCGACGATGAGCAGTCAAGAATGTTAGAAGTTCTCGCAACAGAGGCTTGGAAAAGGGAACTTGGAGAAAGAACTGTTGCAGCGCATACATGTGCTATGGGTTCTTATAATGACGCATATTGTAGTAAGTTATTTCGCTTATTGACAGAATCAAATATCCGGTTTAACTCTTGTCCAACGGAAAGTGTCCATCTCCAAGGAAGGATAGATACTTATCCTAAAAGACGTGGGGTTACAAGAATAAAAGAATTAGTAGGAGCAGGTTTAAATGTTGCTTTAGGACAAGATTCCATTGCAGATCCATGGTATCCAATAGGAGTAGGTAATTTACTCCGTGTACTAGAAATGGGACTTCATGTGAGCCATATGATGGGATATGAAGACTTACAACACTGTCTTGACTTGATTTCTATCAATGGTGCGAAAAATCTATGCATTGAACAACAGTATGGCATTGAAGTTGGAAAACCAGCGAATTTTATAATAGTCGATGCAACAAATGATTATGAGACCATACGGTTTCAAAGTCCAATTTTATTATCGGTTCATAACGGTAAAGTAATAGTTGAGAAAAAACCAGCTGAAGCTTCCGTTAATTTTTAAAGAGAGCGAAAGGAGCAATAGGTATGAAGAATGTAAAAAAAGTTTTAGCGTTAGTCTTAGTATTTACTTTAGTGATGGCAACAACGAGTTGTAGTAAGAAGGGTGGAGATTCTTCTGATACAATCAAAATTGGCTTAGTATTTTCTCTAACAGGGGGTACTGCTATTTCAGAGGAGTGTATGTATAATTCCGCAGTGTTAGCAATTGATGAGATTAATGCAGCAGGTGGTATTAAAGGGAAAAAAATTGAGTATGTGGTCAAAGATTATGCAACAGATGCAGACACGGCGGTAAAAGTTGTAAAAGAAATGATCATGCAAGATAAGGTTTGTGCAATTGTCGGGCTTTATACCTCTTCCTCTAGAGTGGCTGTAGAACCAATTCTAGAAGAATATAAAGTACCATTGGTTTATCCAACTTTTTATGAAGGTGAGACCCCTAATAAATATGTAGTATATACAGGTGCAGTACCAAATCAACAGGGAGATTATTTTGTACCTTATTTAATGAATAATGTATCTAAGAATTTTTATTTATTGGGTACAGATACAACCTATGCATCAGCCATTAATTCACAAGCTGAAGCTTTAGTAAAATCACTCAATGGTAATGTAGTAGGAAACGAGCTAGTAGCATCTTCGGTTACTGAGTTTTCAGATATACTTGCTAAGATTAAGAACAAGTGTGGGGATGATGGTTGTGTCATCTATGCGAATTTAAATGGTGATAGTGGAACTGCTTTTTATACTCAATTTTCACAGGCTGGATTATCAGATAAGTATACCATAGCTTCCTTTATTATGGACGAATCTTTTTCAACTGCCTTAGGAAAAGCTGCAGTTGGAACCTATGCTTCTGTGAATTATTTTAATTCCATTGATAGTGCTGAGAATAAAAAGTATTTAGATGCATATAGTAAAAAGTTTGGTGCTAATAAGGTGGCTTCTGTAACTGCAGTTGGTGAGTCGACTTACGATGCTATGTACTTGTTATCCAAATCTCTTGAAAAATGTGGAGATGATATCAATACAGATAAGATTCTGTCAAACTTTGATAACTTAACATTTGATGCTCCACAAGGCCTTATCAAAGTGGATCCAGATACACATCACATTTATTGTAAAGCAAGAGTAGGATTAGTAAAAGAAGACGGTACTATTGAAACGGTATTTGCCAGTGATGATGTAATTAAACCAGAACCTACAAAATAAAAAGACTACATAATGATGGTGGAAGGTATATTGCTTTCCACCAGTTTTATATATCGCTAGAGAGGATGGAATCATATGGATGGAGCATTAATTGGGCAACTGTTATTATCTGGAGCATGTGGAGCATTTGTGTTACTGTTAACATCCTTAGGGCTTGTTATTATTATGGGGTATATGAAAGTAGTAAATCTTGCACATACAGAGATGCTGATGTTTGGTGCATTTATTTGTTATTATTTATATGCAGTACTTCATATTCCCTTTGTTATTACCCTTGTATTAGTCTATTTGGTAAGTTTCTTCTTTGGATTAATAGTGGAAAAATTAATTATACGACATTTTTATGGAAAAATGGCAGAAACTCTATTAGCCACCTATGCAATCTCAATTATTTTAAAGCAGATGGCTTTAATTATCTTTGGAAAAAGCTACAAACAGGTGCCACTTCCTGTTGCAAAAGTAATACATATTGGTTCTGTATATATTGAATTATACAAATTGGTTATATGCGGCATATCTATATGTGCATTGGTAGGAACTTTGCTTTTTATTAATAAAACTAAGATGGGAAGAAAAATAAGATCAACCACTCAAAACAGAACAATGACGGAATGCCTTGGTATTGATACAAGAAAAGTGGATACGATTACATTTTCTCATGGAATGGGGCTTGCTGGTTTAGCAGGTGCAGTCATTGCACCATTGTCTACCGTAACATATTCATTAGGGGAGAGTTGGCTTTCTAATACCTTTATGAATGTAGTTATGGGAGGTGTATCCTCTTTATTTGGTACCGTTGTTTCCTCCTTTATTATTCAAGATTCGATATCTATCATAAGTGGTTTTAGTAATAACATAATGGCTCAAATTATCGTTCTTTTAGGTGTGATTGTAATTGTAAGACTGAAGCCAGAGGGTTTGTTTACTTTAAAAGGAAGGAGGTAATAAAAGATGAGTCAATTAAAACGCTTGCCAATTAATAGATTTATTGATATTGGAGTCTTTGCTATCCTTATTACATTTCCGATATTTGGAGATACTTACTGGATTTACGTTATGACTGGTATTATGGCTTATATTATATTTGCAATTTCTCTTGATCTTTTGTGGGGATATACTGGATTAATGAGTATGGGACACAGTTTACTATTTGGTGCCGGGGGGTATATGGTAGGAATCTCCTGTGCCTATATGAATCATGCTGAATGGATTAAGTTTGACAAATTGCCTTGGTTTTTATCACCACTGTCAAGTGAAATTGGTGCCTTTCTTATGGCAATCATTGTGCCCGGAATTATATCACTGATTATTGGTTTTTTTATGTTTTCAGGGAAAATCAAGGGGGTATTTTTCTCATTAATTACCTTAGCATTATCTGGGGTAGCAGAATTATTTGTCATTAATCAGAGTAACTATACTCATGGAAACAGTGGTATTACGGTAGTATCAAGGACAGTCGTTTCTAATGCAAAAGAGAACCGAATGGATGATTTTACTTTTTATTTTATAGTTCTTTTATTTTTGTTGTTGGCCTATGTCCTTTGTTTACTTATTACACATTCTAGAGTAGGAAAGGTATTACAAGCAATTCGTGAAAATGAGGAACGCCTAACCTTCTTTGGGTTTACTCCTTCATCCTTTAAGTTATTTGTCTATATGCTATCAGGTATGCTTGCAGGTCTTGCAGGTGTACTATATGTTAGAACACAAGGTAGCATAAATTCTACATCTGTAGGTATTAGTTTAGCAACTCTTGTTTTAGTATGGGTAGCCGTAGGAGGTCGTGGTAATCTAACGGGTGCGATGGTTGGAACTCTTGTTTTGCAGCTTTTGGAAACGAAATTAAACTCTGTTTTTTCTGGAATCTCTGCAGAGTTTGCTCAGTATTGGCAGTTAGCCTTGGGTGTTATTATTTTGCTCATTGTATTTATTATTCCAAAAGGAATCATAGGGACTATCATAGACGTATCTCAGAAGCGGAAAGATTATCAAAGAAAAGAACGCATCTTTTTAAAAGAGGAGGTGCCGGTTCATGAGTAAACATACGGAAAGAAAAGTTCTATTAGAGGTTAAGAATTTATCTGTAGATTTTAATGGATTTAAAGCGTTAGAGGAGGTAAATATAAAGATATTCGATGGAGAACTTCATGTAATAATTGGTCCTAATGGCGCAGGAAAGACGACCTTTATGGATCTCGTAACAGGAAGAACATTGCCAACTAGTGGTAGTGTTTGTTTTGATGGTGTTAATATTACAGGAAAGTCTACAACTCAAATTACAAAAGAATATCATATAGGAAGAAAGTTTCAAGGACCCAATGTATTTGAAAACATGACAGTCAAAGAGAATGTGGAAATTGCTATGGAAGGGTATAATAGTATGATACGCTGTATTTTCTTTAAAAAGTCAAAAGAATTCAAAGAAAAAGTATCAAATATCCTTCATTTAATTGATTTATATGAGTATCGCCATTTTATGGCAAGTGATTTATCCCATGGTCAGAAACAGTGGTTAGAAATAGGTATGGTAGTTGCCCAAAATCCCAGACTTATTATTTTAGATGAGCCTACCGCAGGTATGACTGCAGATGAAACATACAAAACAGGGGAAATGATTAAGAAGTTAAAGGGAGAACATACGCTGATAGTAGTAGAACATGATATGGATTTTGTTCGCCAAGTAGCAGAATATGTTACTGTGTTAAATTACGGCAAGCTCCTAGCACAAGGAACGATTAAAGAGGTTCAAAATAACCAAGATGTTATTGCAGTATATCTAAAAGAGGATTGAGGTGAGAGCTATGTTAGAAGCAACCAATGTGAATGTTAGTTATGGAAAAAGTAGAGTTATTAATAACTTATCAATGACAATTGCCAAAGGAAGTAGAACTGCAATTTTAGGACGTAATGGTGTAGGAAAGACTACATTTATGAAAAGTGTCATGGGAGTGTTGCCTATGAGTACTGGGAGTTTGGTATTCGATGGAGTAGATATTACAAAGATGAAAACTTTCAAGCGTTCTTTATTCGGCTTAGGTTATGTTCCTCAGGGAAGAGAAATTATTCCCTTTCTTACAGTAAATGAGAATTTAGAACTTGGAGCAATGGGACATAAGGGGATAAGTCTAGAAGATAAAAAAGAATGGGTATTACAATACTTTCCAGCATTAGAAGTACATCTTAATCGAAATGGAGGTGTTTTATCTGGTGGATTGCAGCAACAATTAGCTATTGCCCGATGTCTAATGGGAGAACCTAAAATGATTCTATTAGATGAACCTACAGAAGGCATTCAACCCAATGTAGTAATAGAAATTGCTGATATTTTAAGGAAAGTTGCAAGGGAAACTGGAATTACGATTGCCGTAGTAGAGCAAAATCTCAAATTTGCTAGGCGTTTAGCTGAAAAATTTATTATACTGCAAAAGGGAACGGTAGTGGCAAGTGGTACCATGGAAGAGTTAACTGAAGAGATTATCAAGAAGTTTTTATCGGTGTAAAGAATGATAGGTGTTTGTATAAAGAGATCTGCAAAATATAATCAAAGATATGGGACGGTATTCTAAGGAGTACGGTCTCTTTTTTTGACCGTAGGAAATTAATTAAATAGTTAAGTAATTATTTGAATATTCTTAATTATGTTAAGAATAAAGAAAAAAAGTCACAATTTATACTTTAATATGCATAAATTATGCTGCCTTTCATTGAATAATTTATACAATTACGTGCATTGTGGTAAATTGTGGAATTATATATAATTACCTCCAATAGAACACGGTGGATTGTTCTATCAATCAAAAAATTCTAAATGGAGGTACATATTATGAGACAATTGGCTATCTACGGAAAAGGTGGAATTGGTAAATCAACAACTACACAGAATTTAACAGCAGGCTTAGCTGAGATGGGAAAACAAATAATGATTGTTGGCTGTGATCCTAAGGCGGACTCGACAAGACTTGTATTAGGAGGACTGGCACAGAAAACTGTTCTCGATACACTTCGAGAAGAGGGCGATGATATTGACCTAGAGCAAATCATGAAGACAGGATATGGAAATATACGTGGTGTGGAGTCTGGTGGTCCAGAACCAGGTGTTGGTTGTGCAGGACGTGGTATCATTACCTCCATAAACCTTCTAGAGCAGCTTGGTGCATACACAGATGATTTGGATTATGTATTCTATGATGTACTTGGTGATGTTGTTTGTGGTGGTTTTGCAATGCCAATTCGCGAAGGTAAGGCACAGGAGATTTATATTGTTTGTTCTGGTGAAATGATGGCGCTTTATGCAGCTAATAATATTTCAAAAGGTATTGTGAAGTATGCATCTACTGGTGGAGTTCGATTGGGTGGTCTCATTTGCAATTCCAGAAAAGTAGATGGAGAAGCAGATCTAGTTACTGCAGTTGCTGAGAAGATTGGTACCCAGATGATACATTTTGTGCCTCGTGATAATGCAGTGCAAAAAGCAGAGATTAATAAAAAGACAGTAATTGATTTCAGCCCAGAGGAACCACAAGCAGATGAATATCGAGCACTGGCTAGGAAAGTGGATGCAAATCAAATGTTAGTCATTCCTAATCCTATGAAGATTGATGAGTTAGAGGCAATACTTATGGAGCATGGTTTAATGGACTAACCCTCCTTTCATACCATGTAAAGGTAAACAAATAAAATTAGGTAAGAGCAGGCAATGGATGCAGAAAGGAGATAGTATGTATTTAGTAAGATCAATTATCAGACCAGAAAAAGTTAATGAGGTTTTGTCAGAATTGTTATCTGCTGGTTTTCCAGCTGTGACTAAGATGGATGTGTATGGCCGTGGAAAGCAAAAAGGAATTCGAATAGGTGATGTTACATACGACGAGATCCCCAAAGAAATGCTTCTTATGGTGGTACAGGATGAAGACAAAGATGACGCAATTAAGATTATCATGAAGTATGCGAGAACGGGAGACAATGGTAATTTTGGTGATGGTAGAATCTTTGTTAGTCCAGTGGAAGAAGCCTATACAATCAGTACAAGAACGAAAGAATTATAGGAGGGGCTGCCATGAAAGAAGTCTTAATAATTGTTAGGCTCAATAAATTAAGTCGCACAAAGGAAGCTTTAACCAATGCGGGGGTTCTTGGTTTTACGTGTAGAAAAATAATGGGTAGGGGTAAGAAAATGTATGTATCAGAGTTATATTCTGTGTTATCTCAAGAGGAACTACCTCCCTCACCACTTGGTGAATACTTTACAGAGGGGAGCCGTTTGATTCCAAAACGTCTATTTACCATTATTACGGAGGATGAAGATGTGAAAGCAATAGTAGATGCTGTGATGGAAGTGAACAGTACAGGCAACCCTGGAGATGGTAAGATATTTGTAATGCCAATTACAGAAGCGTATCGTATACGAGATGGAAAACAGCAAGAAGGATCAGAATCCTATTAGGAAGGAGGGAGAGTAAATGATACCTGGTAATGAATTAAGAGAAAAAGTATTAGAAAAATATAGTGCAAAAGTCTATAGAAATCGAAAGCAGCATATGTTAAGTGTAAACCCAGAAGGAACCAATGAGCTAACAGCTAATGTTCGTACAATTCCTGGAATCATTACCCAAAGAGGTTGTTGTTATGCAGGTTGCAAAGGTGTTGTACTTGGACCTATCAGTGATAATGCTATTATTGTACATGGACCAATTGGATGTTCCTTTTATACATGGGGAACGAGGAGACATAAACAGGTAGAGTCTGATCGCCATGGTGAACATGCGGACTGTTATGTAGAGTATTGTTTCTCAACCGATATGCAGGAGTCTAATATAGTATTTGGTGGGGAGAAGAAGTTAAAGAAAGCCATTGAGGAGTGTATGGGAATATACAATCCCAAGATGCTTAGTATTTGTTCGACCTGCCCAGTTGGCTTAATCGGAGATGATATTCATGCTGTTGCAAAATGGGCTAGAGAACAGTATCCAGGGTTAATGTGTGTTGCTTTTTCTTGTGAAGGGTATAAAGGAGTTACACAATCCGCTGGTCACCATATTGCATCAAACCAGCTAGTGCGTTTTATAATTGGAACAGGTGATCATAAACCTGAAAAGAAATTCTCTGTCAATATCCTTGGTGAATATAATATTGGTGGTGATGGTTGGGAAACGGAAAAATTACTGAACCGTTGTGGAATTGAGATTGTCTGTGGAATGACAGGAACAGGGACCTATCGTGATATAAAGAATGCACATTTAGCAGATTTAAACTTAGTTCAATGTCACCGTTCCATAAACTATGTTGCAGATATGATGAGGGATAAATATGGAATTGATTGGATTAAAGTGAATTTTATAGGAGTCAATGCAACGAAGAAATCCTTAAGAGCCATAGGTGCATATTTTAATGACCCTGAACTTAGTGCTAGAATAGAGCAGGTAATTGAAGATGAAGAGAGAGCAGTTGCAGAAGAGATGGAATACTATAAAAGTAAGCTAAAAGGTAAAACAGCCGCAATCTATGTAGGAGGTTCTCGTTCCCATCATTATCAAGCACTTCTTCAGGATTTAGGGATGACCACCGTCCTTGCTGGTTATGAGTTTGCTCATAGGGATGATTATGAAGGACGCAAAGTAATACCAGATATAAAAGTTGATGCAGATTCTAAGAATATTGAGAATTTGATTATTGAGCCGGATGAAAAGTACTATAATCCAGATCGTATCTTGGATTCTCATAGAAAGCAGTTAGAAGAAAATAAAGAGGTGGAGTTGAATGACTATAATGGTATGATTGCTGATATGCAAGCAGGTGCTATTGTAGCGGATGACTTAAATCATTTTGAGACAGAAGAGCTATTAAAAGAATTAAAACCAGATGTATTTTTTTCTGGTATCAAGGATAAGTATGTTGTCCAGAAGGCAGGAATGCTATCAAGGCAAATTCATTCCTACGATTACCAAGGTCCTTATACTTGCTTCCAAGGAGCGTCTAGATTTGGTCACGACCTTGTGATGGGACTTTACGTTCCAGCTTGGAGCTTTGTGAATGCACCATGGAAGAATAAAGCAACCCTTGTGGGACATTTAGGAGGTGAAGCATAATGCTAAAATATACACCAAAAGAAGTAGTAAAGCGAGAGGCACTTGTTATTAATCCATGTAAAACATGTCAACCAGTGGGGGCTTTATACGCAGCATTAGGTGTTCATGGTTGTCTTCCCCATAGTCATGGTTCACAAGGGTGTGTTGCATTTCACAGAATGTACTTGACTAGACATTTTAAGGATCCCATTCAAGCATCATCTAGCTCCTTTACTGAAGGTGCCTCAGTATTTGGTGGAGGTTCTAACCTAAGAACAGCTGTTAAGAACATTTTTGATTTGTATGATCCAGACATCATTGCAGTACATACCACTTGTCTATCAGAGACCATTGGAGATGACTTAAATGCCTTATTAATTGATATAAGCCCTACTTTACCAGAAGGAAAATATATCGTTCATGCCAATACACCTAGTTATTGTGGTTCTCATATTACGGGATTTACCAATATGGTGAATGGGTTTATGAAGTATTTGAGTAAATCAACAGGAGTCTCCAATGGGAAGTTAGCAATCTTCCCAGGTTGGTTAAATCCAGGTGATTATAGAGAGCTGAAGTCAATAATGAAGCAGATGAGAGTACCCTTTATTATGCTTCCTGATACTGATGGCACAGTAGATACTCCTACAACTGGTGAGTATGTTATGTATGAGCAAGGGGGCACAACCATTGATGAGATTAAGTCTTTAGGGGATTGTAAGAAATCCCTAGGTATTGGTATGACAGTATCCACTTCTAATGTAGATTTTCTTAAGAAGCAATGTAAAGTAAAAGGCGATACTATTGCCTGTCCAATTGGAGTTGAAGCAACAGATGCCCTACTATTAAAGCTACAAGAGTTCTCAGCTGAAGCAGTACCTAAGAGCCTAGAAGAACAGAGAGGACATTTGGTAGATATGATGATTGACACCCATCAATATACTTACGAGAAAAAGGTAGCAATTTATGGAGATCCTGATTTTGTAATTGGTATGATGTCCCTTAGTTTAGAGTTAGGTATGATTCCAAAGTATTGTATTACAGGGACTCCAAGCCCTACCTTTGAAGAAGAAGGAAAGGCTCTTCTTACTAAATATGGTGTAACTGAAGAATGCAAGGTGCAAGCTGCTAATCAGTTAAATACTACAACAGACTTATTTCTACTACACCAATGGATTAAGAATTCACCAGTTGACTTACTCATTGGGGGAACCCATGGTAAGCACATTGCACGAGCAGAAGATATTCCATTAGTGAGAGCTGGATTTGGTATTATTGATCGGTATTGTCATTCCTATTTCCCTATTGTGGGGTATGAAGGAGGAATGAGAATGGTTGAGAAAATTACCAATGCTCTCATGGATTATGAGGATAATCATTGTGAAGAAAAGGATATTGAGATGGTTATGTAATATACTTTTAGTTGGAAACGTCCCTTAGAAAAAGTTTCATAGATTATTTGAATGACTACCATAGATAGAAACAATAGGTTTTGTCATAAAAATCATTGACGAAGATATTAATTAGGGATATTATTACTTAAATTCATAGCGGGGGTAAAGACGACACCGTCTTTTTACCCTCGCTTTCTGTATTTAAGAAGCAATTGAAATTTGATATAGATAGGGGTAATGAAATGGGAAATAAACATGAGCATTATGTCTTAGAGGAGAGAAAACAGTTTATCATATTTAAAAATAATGGTGGATGCAGTGAAAATGGAATTATGTGTGATTCTGCTTCTGTATCTGGAGCGGTTAGTCAACGAGCATGCGTGTACTGCGGGGCAAGGGTTGTTCTCAATCCAATTACAGATGCCTATCATATCGTTCATGGGCCAATAGGGTGTTCTATCTATACTTGGGATATCAGAGGAAGTTTAACAAGTGACAGTGACTTGTATCGTAACAGCTTTTGTACAGACCTAAGAGAGACAGATATTATTTTTGGTGGAGAGAAGAAGTTAATAGCAGCTATTGAAGAATTAGTAAATGTTCAAGATGCAAAACTAATCTTTGTTTATGCTACTTGTATTGTAGGAGTCATAGGAGATGATATAGAAGCTGTATGTAACAATATGGCAAAGAAACATGGAATTCAGGTGATTCCAGTAAAATCCCCAGGTTTTTCAGGCAATAAGTCAACAGGGTATAAAATGGCTTGTAATGCAATTATGCAGCTCATTACTCCATATAAAACAGAGCAAAAGGTGCAGGGAGTTAATATTCTAGGAGACTTCAATTTAGCTGGAGAGATGTGGATTATTAAAAATTATCTAGATAGGATAGGTATAAAGGTGGTATCTACCTTTACTGGGGACACTAGCTACAAGAATATGCTAGAGGCTAAGAAAGCCATATTAAACATCGTCCAATGTGCAGGTTCTTCCGTGTATTTAGCCAATCGTATGGAAGAGGAGTTTCAGATTCCCTTCATTAAAGTTAGTTTTTTTGGTGTTGAGGATACCTCTAGCTCTTTAGTAAGAATTGCAGAGGCGTTAAAGGATGAAGAAGCGAAGCAGAAAGCAATAGCATTTTGCAAAGAGGAAGCAGATAAATTAGAGGATTTTCTTCATCAATACCGTAGGAATCTCTGTGGTAAGAAGGTAGCAATCTACGTTGGTGGTGGATTCAAAGCGATTTCTTTAATAAGACAGTTTAATTTTATGGGGATGAAAACAGTCATTGTAGGTACTCAGACTGGGAAAAAAGAGGATTATGAGATGATGGAGCAGTTAGTAGACTCCGATACCGTAATTCTGGATGATGCAAATCCTGCAGAGCTTGAGACCTTTATGAAACAAAAAGGTGCTGATATCTTAGTAGGTGGAGTAAAGGAAAGGCCTTTAGCTTATAAATTAGGAATTGCTTTTTGTGATCATAATCACGAGAGAAGGCATCCACTGGCAGGATTTGAAGGTGTTTATAATTTTACTAGAGAGATTAACCAGAGTCTGAATAATCCGGTTTGGCAGTATATAAGAGAGGAGGAATTCCTATGAAGACAGAGGTAAGACCGTTAGTTAATTTGAATGTAAACCCATGCAAAATGTGTATGCCAATGGGAGCAATGACAGCGTTTTATGGAATTAAGAACTGCGTCTCCATCTTACATGGCTCCCAAGGTTGTAGTACTTACATAAGGCGTCATATGGCAACTCATTATAATGAGCCTGTGGATATTGCCTCCTCCTCTTTGACGGAAGAAGGTACAGTATACGGTGGAGAAGAAAATCTAAAAAAAGGGTTAAACAACTTAATTGAACTATACCATCCACAAGTAGTTGGGGTTGCAACCACTTGCTTAGCTGAGACTATTGGTGAGGATATTCAAAGAATCATTGAGAACTTTTATATAGAGAACCCAGATAAGAGGGATGTAACGATTATAGCAACACATTCAGCTGGTTATGGCGGGACACAATTTGAAGGATACTTTGAAGCACTTGTCTCTATTGTATCTAACGTTGAGATGGATACTACTAAAAATAATAAAGTAAATATCATTTTCTCATACATGAGTCCAGCAGATATCCGTACCCTAAAGGAGATATGTGAAGCCTTTGAACTAGAGGTTATCCTTTTGCCGGATTTATCTGATAGTCTAGATGGGGGTTATAAAGCTCACTATAGTAGGTTACCAGAAGGTGGTACAGAGCTTAGTGATATCAAGAAAATGGCAGGTGCTAGGGCAACGATTGAGATTAGTAATGTAGACCATATGACGTCACCAGGAAAGCTGTTGTTAAGCCAATATGGAGTTCCTTATACGAGAATTGATATGCCAGTAGGACTGAAAGGAAATGATATCTTACTTAAGGAATTAAGTAAGATCAGTGGCAAACCAATTCCTACAAAGTATTTAGAGCAAAGAGGACGTTATATGGATGCTATGATTGATAGTCATAAGTATAATGCAGAGGCTAGGGCGGTTGTTTTTGGAGAGCCTGATTTTATTCTTTCAGTTGTTTCATTATGTAAGGAGAATGGAATTATGCCTATGGTAACTGCAACCGGCTCTGTATTCCCTAAACTTAAGGGACTTATACAATCTGATCTAGAAGAAATAGCACATAGATATTATATAGATGATTTTCTCATAAAAGAGGATGTGGATTTTAAAGACATTGAGGTGGCAGCTTTAACGTACGGATGTAATGTGATGATTGGAAACTCAGATGGTAGGCGTATTGAAGAAAGCCTTAAGATACCATTGGTGAGAAGAGGGTTTCCAATTCATGACCGGGTTGGCGGACAAAGGCTTAGAATGATTGGGTATGAAGGGTCTTTGACTTTATTAGACGAAATCTCTAATGCTGTGCTGTCAAGAAAAGAAGAGAGTTTTAGGAAAGTTCTTTTCGATACCTACTATAAGAAGGAGAGTGTAGAGAAAACCATAGAGGAGAAAACTGCTACGCACCCTTGCTATAATTGTGCTAGCCATCAATATGCAAGAATGCATCTTCCTATTGCACCTAGGTGTAATGTACAGTGTAACTATTGTGTTCGAAAGTTCGATTGTCCCAATGAAAGTAGACCTGGTGTAACAACAAAAGTATTAACTCCAGAAGAAGCGTTTGAGAAGTATAAGAAAGTAAAAGAGAAAATTCCAAATCTTACAGTAGTAGGAATTGCAGGACCTGGAGATGCTTTAGCAAACTTTGATGAAACAAAAAGAACGTTGGAATTAATAAGGGATTACGACTCAGAAGTAACTTTTTGCTTATCTACTAATGGTTTATTGCTTCCAACCTATGGGGAAGAATTAGTTCATCTTGGAGTATCCCATGTAACCGTCACTGTGAATGCCGTTGACCCTAAAATCGGTGGAATGATCTATAAATATATCAATTTTATGGGAACGAGGTATGAAGGGGAGAGTGCAGGTGCTATTTTACTTTCCAATCAACTCAGTGGACTTAGGTTTCTTGTTTCAAAGGGAATTATCTGCAAGGTGAATATTGTAGCGCTAAAAGGAATCAACGATACACATATTCCTGATATTGTGAAGAAGATGAAGGAAATTGGGGTATATATTACAAATATCATGCCAATGCTTCCTGTTATAGGTAGTGCATTTGAACATATGTCTTCTCTTAGTAATAAGGAGATTGAGAAGTTAAGAAAGGATTGTGGTCTTATTCTGAAACAGATGACACATTGTAAGCAATGTCGAGCAGATGCCATTGGTACATTAGACAATGATCTTAGTCTTAACTATCGTGGTTATCAAGCTGAAGTAAGGGAGATGAAGAAAGGTGTTTATCGCTTTGCCGCTGCTAGTAAAAGTGGTATGCTCATCGATCAACATTTTGGTCAGGTAAAGGAATGGTATATCTATGAGTATAAGAATAACACTGCTTGTTATATAGAAAAACGTAAGGTGAAAGAATATTGTGAAGGTGTGGACTACTGTGGAGATAAAGAGGATAAAATCAAAGCCATCCTCTCAGCTGTAGCAGATTGTAAAGGGGTAATAGTAATGAGAATCGGAGAATCCCCAAAAAAACAGCTTGAGAAACAGAATATTGCTGTCATAGTAACCTACGACCGAATCGAGGATGCTATAGTAAAGGCAGCAAGTAGTGTGTAAATCTAGAACATATAAAGAAAGGAGAGAATTATATGGTTCAACCAAAATATCATGTATTTATCTGTACCAGTTGCACAATCACTGGTCAGCAAAGAGGATTTTGTTATAACAACAAATCGGTAGACATTTTAAGAAAGTTTATGGAGGAAATCAATGAGAGGGAGTTATCTGGCGAGGTCATTTTAAGTAACACTGGTTGTTTTGGAATCTGTGATAAGGGTCCAATTGTCGTTGTATATCCAGAAGGTGTATGGTATGGTCACTTAACCATAGGGGATGTTGAACGAATCTGTGAGGAGCATTTTGAGGGAGGGACACCAGTCGTCGATTTGATGATTTAAGTGATAGGAATTGGTTAATGTGATAGATAGGAAGACAGGAAGGTGATAGCTTGCTTATAATTGATGCTACTTTATGTATGTTAGATTCTATTATTCCTACAAGCAAACAAGTAAAAGAGTGGATTTGCTTAATGGGAGCTTGTGGTATTACTGATTTTATGGTTTCTAAAAAATTATATCCAATGATTGAAACTGTAAATGAACCAGGTGCTGTGTATTATATGGAAGTGGATTCCCTAGATGATCGTAGAAGATATAACAGGATAACGTATTTCATGCAGTCTAAAAAAGTGCAGGAAAACACCATAACTATGATACAAATGAATGATAGTAGGGAAATTGTACATCTTAAGAAGTATGCAAGTGCCAAAGCTATTGCCCTTAACGGACTAGACGATTTCATGTGTTATGATTTTATGGCTTCCTTAAAAGAGATTTTTGCCATCTTTGATAGGAAGAACATCTACTTTTCACCTGAGAATGGAAATGAGTGTGCTACTGCGGAGGCTGTAATGTTTATGAAGGCAGGTGGTAAGAAAGTCATTACTGCATTTGCTGGCATTGGCAGTAAAGCGGCAACAGAACAGGTAATGCTAGCTCTTCATTTGAATAATCGTTACAAGGTCAATCAGGATTTTTCTAGATTGCCAGAGCTTAAGCGACTTTACGAAAGGATAACAGGGGAGAAGATACCAGATAAGATGCCTGTCATTGGTGACAACATTTTTATGGTGGAGTCAGGAATTCATGTGGATGGCATACGCAAATTAGCTACAAATTATGAAACCTATCCACCAGAGCTGGTAGGGCAAAAACGAAAAATTGTATTAGGAAAACAGTCCGGTCTTAGCTCCATCAAATTCAAATTAGAGGAATTAGGGTATGAGGAATTAGATGTAAACATTTGTTGCAAGATTTTACAAGAGGTGAAAAACGAGAGTAACCGTTTGTGTAAGAGTATAAGTGATGAAGAATTAATGAGAATTATTGAGGGATGCCTATGAAGGTAAGTAAAAAAATTGTGGATACTACATTAAGGGATGGAGAGCAATGCCCTGGTATTATATTTTCTCCTGAAGAAAAGATACATCTTGCTTTACTGCTAGATGCATTGGGTGTATACGAAATTGAAGCTGCCTGCATGGATATACATAATAAGGATTTGAAGTTTATTAATATAATTATGGAACAGAAAAAGCAGGCAAAAGTGTCATTATGGTGTCGTATGCGACAGGAGGATGTCAATGCAGCATGTATTCTTGGACCTGATCTAATTCATATTGGAGTTCCTGTATCCTATGTACAGATATATACAAAATTAAAGAAAAATAAAGTGTGGGTACAACGAGAAATACAGAGCTGCATCGAGATTGCCAATCATTATAATATACCAGTTACAGTAGGACTGGAAGATTCTGCAAGAGCAGATATAGGGTTTATCTTGACTTTAATTAGGCAACTATATCTCCTTGGGGTTCGTACTGTTCGAGTAGCTGATACGGTTGGAACATTAACTCCAGATCGGGGAGAAGAAATTGTGAGATTGATACATGGAGCCATTCAGGAATTAGAAATTGAAATACACGAACATAATGATCTTGGAATGGCAGTTGCAAACTCTATTGTAATGGCAAATGCAGGTGGCAATCTTATTGACTGTACCTTACTAGGTATTGGAGAGCGTGTAGGTAACTGTAGCTTATATGACTTTATACATGCGTCAGAGAGAATCTTTGACTGTGGAATTGATAAAAAGAAAATTAGAGGAGCAGAGGAAGAGTTAATTAAGATTATAAGGAAGGCTTGGTGAGCAGTATGCGATTTGTAGTACTTGTGAATGAAGCAAATGATATTACAGACTTTTTTAACGTTCATAAACTTGCTATCTATGAGAAAAAAGCAACTTGGGAGCTTGTTGAATATTGTAAAATCCATAAGGATAAGGTTCAAATACGCACAAATATAGAAAAGCTGACCAATGAAATATGCTCGATTATGAAAGAGAAGGGGTCGGATATGCTAATTGGTTCAATTATTGTTGGATTTCCGTATTATAAGTTTTGTGCCAATGGAATTATAGTATGTGAATTAGACCAGATTTCTCAACAAGCTTTTCAATCCATTCATCAAGATTTTTATGAGAGGCAGGTACAAGAAACAGTAGAGAATGTGCCACCTTACCCTGTTTGTGCTCACGGTGAGGGTTTTTATACATTTGATTTTGATAAGGCTATGGATGTACATAAAGAACTTAGCTCTAAGAAGATGTTAATCCCGTTTTTACAGAAAGGTTCTTTTAAGACGTTATCTATTCTTTGTTCTCATATTATGCCTTGGCTTGAGTACTACGTAGAAACACACAATTTAAAGATGTACTCCAAAAGGGAAGGTGGACGATATTTGATTACTATTGTAAATGGAGCAATCGAGGTTGGTTGTAATCGATTTATACCAAAATATTCACCTCTTGATACAAGATCACGTGATATAACATCGGTGGAATATTATCCTAGTGGGCAGCTAAAATCCATTTATCTTGAAAGAGTTCATAAAGTAAAGGTAGCATCCGGTGTTATAAATGCAGAGTATGTAACCTTTTATAAAGATGGATCCATTCATAGAGTATTTCCTGTGTTTGGTAAGATTAGTGGTTACTGGTCCGAAGCAGAAGAAAAAGAGTTGCTTCAGGAAAGTACAATTTCTGTCAGAGGACAATCATTTACTGGTTTGTTTTCGTGTTTATGTTTCTATCCCTCTGGTGAGGTGAAAAGTTTAACCATATGGCCTGGAGAATCTATTTTCATTACCTTTAGGAAGAGAAAAGTTGAGGTTCGAAATGGAATATCCTTTTATAATGATGGGGCGATTAAATCCTTTGAACCAAAGAAACCACTACTGATACAACATGTTACAGGAAGCTATGTTGCATTTGATCCATTGGCAAATGGAATTTCTGGAGATTATACTTCCTTAACTCTTTACCCAGATGGTGAAGTTAAGAGTCTGAAGACGATATTGACAGGGATTAATTACTCTCCATTAGATAGTATGGAAGGTGAAACACAACAAGTACTGCTTAAAAAGCTACAACCACAATTAGTGATGAGTCCATATGATTTAAATGAACAGATCTTAATACCTATGAAGATTGAATTCTTTAGCGATAAGATTTGCATTACGGATAGTTTTAATCAAAGTCATATGCTGTTCATGCAACAAGTAAGAAAAACATATCAAGTAAAAGGCAATATTAAATACATGACCGGTGGAGATTGTAATACTTGTAAGCAATGTTTAAAAGGTCAATGATAACTGGAGGGGGAAGAATGGAAATAGATAATTCATTTACATGTCAATTAATTATACCACATAAGTATTATATACAGCTTTCAGAGGAAGGTAAGAAGTTATATGAAGAGGATAGGTTAGGAATGAAGGTTGCATTGCCTATGAAACTTAAGGATGGTATTACATTAGCAGATTGCATTCCTGCTTTTATAGAAACTGTTTATTTGGAATTAAATCCAAAGTATAGGGTAACGGAAGATACCTTGGTAAGGTGTGAGTTATATAAGTTAGGAAAAACGGATGAAGTTTTTAATTTAATGATTAGCATAACCTATCCTGAAAGTGAAAAAGAGTTTCATGAGCTTCTTATCTTTCATCAGGTAGAACTGTCTGAACGTTTGTTTTGTTTTGAGTTAATGGGTGACCAGACAATGTTTCAAATTAATTACTAGGGGGTGATTATTTATGCTAAAAAATATGCGCTATCATAGAGAGGCAATACAGTCTATGGCGGAGGGTATCCTTTTGGTCTGTAATTTGTTAGAGAAAACCTATGGACCACATGGCCGGGGCGTTGTGGTGGAAAATACAAGTAATTCCGTAGTAATTACCCGAAATAGCCAGATTATTTTAGAGAACTTTTCTTGTGAGGACCGTTACATTAATGAAGGGGTACAATTAGTGAAGGAAGCGGTATTTAACATGTGTGAGCAGATGGGAGATGGCTCTGTTCTAACAGCTTTACTTGTAAAAGGGATGGTTTTAGAAGGTTTAAAGTATCTAGAAGCAGGAATAAGCCCGGTTTATATGCGTGGAGGGCTTAAAAAAGCATTGTTAGAAATCGAAATTCAGATTGCTAGTCATACTGTAACAATAAAGAATACAGAGGAATTAATGAAAGGTGTAAAAGCAGCTTGTAGAGATTATGATATCGCAACGATGGCAGTTCAAGCTTACCAAAAAATATCGAAAGAAGGAGTTGTACTTGTAAAGCCGACAAAAAGGGTAGAATGCTACATGGAAATAGAAGAAGGAATGCAGATTAAACAAGGATATCTATCACCAGTCTTCTGTGAAAAGGGAAAGGATACCATTATCTATCATAATGCGTATATCTTGGTTACAGACAAAAGTATTTCTGATTTCACCAGTCTCTTGCCTCTTTTAGAGCAAATCATGAAAGATACAAGACCTCTTCTTATTATTAGCGAAGATGTAACCAAGGAAGCTTTAGTAATGCTTCTTCATAATGTCAGTAGAGGTGTCTTTAAAGTGGCTGCAATCAAAGCAGAAGGATATAAGAAAAGAAAGTCAGATTTGCTAGATGATATAGCGGTATTTACAGGAGCAAAGATACTTCGAGAAGACATGGAAGATATGCTAGAAGATAGCACACTATCTATGTTGGGTCAGGCAGATGAGATAGTTGTAACGAAGAGTGATACAACTATAATCGGTGGGAAAGGAGAGAAATGGAAGATTGTAAATCAAGTAAAGGAAATCCAATTAAAACTTGAGGATGATAAAACGACTGTATACGACAAGGAAAAGTATCGAGAACGGATAGGGCGTCTTCAGAGTGGTGTGGCTACCTTATATGCAGGTGGGAGAACAAGTCAGGAGATAAGAGAGAATAAGCAGGAAATGGAGACTGCTGTAAAAGCAGCAAGAAATATATTTGAGGGAGGTATGCTGCCAGGAGGAGGTAGCTTCTTATATCATATGGTAGGTGTGCTAGAGGAAATGAATGTAGCTAACCAAGAACGTTATGGTGTGAGTCTTCTTAAACGGGCATGTACTATTCCGTTTAAAACTTTACTTTGTAATAGTGGAGAGGATTTTAGTATATATGAAGATATCATAAATAGTCACAAAAAGACTTTCAGTCTAGGTTACCATGTAGAAATAGGAGAAGTAGTTGATATGGTAAGTACAGGAATTATGGACTCCTCCATTGTGATTCAAATGGCACTGAGGCAAGCTGTTAGTGTAGTGTATGAATGGTTGGACTGTATGGTATTAATGGTAAGTGTTGCGCCAGACCGTGAAGATATGGAGTTGATGAAGCAAGGTGTCCCAATTATGTGGTAAGGTAGAGAGCTATTTGTTATTGCATAGTATTGATACAAACATCAATAAAGTTTTGTAATTTCACAGAGAGACTCTTGCTCTTATGGTACATAACAACCAGATTTCTACTTAGATTGATGTCCTCGATGGTCAGCTCTATTAACCCACCGGTATTTAGTTGTTCTTTCACAGATTCGTAGGGAAGAATAGCAATGCCGGTATTTCTTTTACACTGGTTAATCAGTGAGGTTGCACTAATACTTTCCCAGGTTGGTTCAAAATGGTACCCATTTGTCACCATAATCTGTTCAAACATTTCTCTTGCCCCAACGCCTTTTTCTCTAGTTAGATAATGCTCTGCAACAATGTCTTTTAACAACAAATTAGGTTTTAATGCTAAGTGATGTTTGGAAGATACAACTGCCACAATTTTATCCTTATAAAAGGGGAGTTGAATCATATCAGTATCAGACATGGAATTCGATTCTTCAACGAGGGCAAGATCTAAATCATTACTTCTAAGAAGAGTTTTAAGATAGGAGGATTTATTAATAGTTACAAAGAGTTTAATAGAAGGGTAAAAGGTAGAGAAGTTATCTGTAATTGATCCAAGCATATTGATTCCAACGGTATAATTGCCACCGACTCTAAGCTTTTCCATCTGATCCTTTGATTTTAATTTTACAATGGATTCTTCATATAGAGCTAAGATTTGATTAGCATAGGCAAAAAGGTTCTGTCCTGCTTCTGTCACATATAGTTTTTGCGACAACCTTTCGAACAAGGCTTGTTCATAGAATTTCTCCAGTTCTTTAATTGCATGACTAACGGAAGGTTGCGTCATATATAGATTTTTCGCGGCAGTGGTCATGTTTCGTGTTTTGTAAACTTCGATGAATATGGATAAATGTCGTAAAGTCATAGATAAACGCCCCCTTTTTCCTAGTGTAAAAGACATTTTAGATAAATTATTTCAAAATTATAAAGGTAATGTAAATAAAAAGCAATTTTTATATGTATGTATTTATTTGCATTTAGTTTAGAAAAGAATGAATTTTTGTAGAATACAAAATTATCATAAAGGGAGCCGTTTATTATAGATAAATGAATGAGTGTAAGGTAAAGCCTATTAATATTTCCTATTGGACGATAGGAAGATCTAGTGATAGGATAACAAAATATAATCAAATGTTTTGAGGGTTTAGAAGGGGGAGAATAATTTGAGAAAGAAAATAAGTTATTTTATAGTGTGTACTTTTATTTTTATTACCTTGTTATCTATTTGTTCTTTAAAAACAACAAGTAATGTGAAAGGGTCAATAAAAATTCAAGTATTTATCGCATCAAGCTTAAATGGACCAATGGAAGAACTTAAAACTACTTATGAAAAGGAACACCCCAATGTAACAATTACATATAACGTAGATGGTTCTGGAACTTTATTGACTCAAATACAAGAGGGTTATGAATGTGATGTATTTTTCGCTGCCGCAACGAAGCAAATGGATGTACTTGAACGAGAAGGTAAAGTAATTGCAGGTTCAAGAGTTAGTTTACTTAAGAATCAAGTCGTTCTTATTACAGCAAAAGATAGTCATACAAAAGTAACAGGGTTTGATAATATGAATCTTGCAAAAAATATGGCATTAGCAGGGGGGAGCGTTCCAGTTGGACAGTATACGAGAAGAATACTTATGAATTTGGGGTTGTTAAGAAAGGTAAAGGATCCTTCTATCTATACTTCAAAGGAGATATCTAAAGCACTAGAAGGGATTGAAATCAATGAATGCGGTAATGCAAGCAAGGTTACTGAGGCTGTTAAGGAAGGGGCAAATGAAATCGGAACAGTGTACTATTCAGATGCTTATTCCAACCAAAGTATGATTAGAATTATTGCTACTGCCGACTCCTCTATGACAGGTGATATCATTTATCCAGTTGCACAATTAGAAAATAAGGAAGCTGATACAAATCAGAAGAGGGCAGCAAAAGACTTTTTACAATATCTTTTAACCAAGGAATCAAAAGCTATGTTTGAAAAATATATGTTTCAGTATATAAAGTAAAGGGAGAAGGAGGGAGAGCTATGATTGAAGCATTAAGTAGTTTAGATTTTAGTCCTTTTATAATTTCATTAAAAACTGGAATTGTTGCGACAAGTATTTCATTTTTTATAGGGATTTGGATAGCTGCAAGAGTAGTAAAAATGACAGAGAAAAGGAAAGCTGTAGTGGATGGGATCTTAACACTTCCGATGGTTCTTCCTCCAACAGTCATTGGCTTTTTCCTGCTTCTACTGTTCAGTACAAGGAGACCATTAGGATCCTTACTATACGAGAGTTTTGATATCAGGGTTGTACAGACGTGGATTGGCTGTGTGATTGCAGCAATCGTAATCGCATTGCCTCTGATGTATCGTAATGCTAGAGCAGCCTTTGAGCAAATTGATAGTAATATTGTTTATGCGGCTAGAACTCTAGGAATGTCAGAACGTAAAATATTTTGGAAAGTCATTATTCCTGTTGGCCTTCCGGGAGTCACTTCTGGGGTAATCCTAACCTTTGCACGTGCCATCGGTGAATATGGAGCTACATCCATGTTGGCAGGAAATATTGCAGGCAAGACAGGTACAATTTCGCAAAAAATTGCAATGGTGATTCAAGATGGAAATTACGTGACAGCAGGAATCTGGGTAGCAATTATCCTTATAATTTCTTTTGCCATTATTGTAGTAGTCAATCTGATTGCTGCTAGAACAGTGAAGAATACAACAAGGTGGTAGAGAGTATGCATATAGAGCTTGATTTTGTAAAAAAATATAATAACTTTGTCCTTAGATTACAATATAAAGGGAATAGTAACCGAATAGGTATACTAGGAGCATCTGGATGTGGGAAAAGTATGACCTTAAAAATCATAGCAGGTATCATAACACCTGACCAAGGACGGATAATGATTGATGATCAGGTGTTTTATGATTCTGCTACAAAAGTGAATCTTACTCCTCAACAAAGAAAAATAGGGTACCTGTTTCAAAACTATGCTTTATTTCCCACCATGACAGTAGAAGAGAATATAGCAGCAGGGCTTGCAGATAAGACTAAATCTGAGGTAAAAGAGCGTGTTGGAAATATGATTCATAGATTTGCTCTTGATGGGTTAGAAAAAAGATATCCTAAGGAGTTATCGGGAGGGCAACAACAACGAGTTGCACTGGCAAGAATCATGGCATATGAACCAAGATTAATAATGTTAGATGAACCATTTTCTGCAATGGATAGCTTTTTAAAGGACAGCTTGAAGTTAGAAATGAAGCAACTACTAAAGGATTATAGTGGTGGTATGATTCTTGTCACTCATAATCGAGATGAGATTTACGACTTCTCAGAGGAGCTTTTTATTATGAGTGAAGGTAAAATAGTTGAAATAGGAAAAACGAAAGAATTATTCACAAAACCACATTTTGTGGAATCTGCAAGGTTGACAGGATGCAAGAATATCTCCACAGCAAAAATAGTAGACGAACATCATGTGTATGCAGAGGAATGGGATATGGTTCTTAAGACAAGTGATCTAGCTACCAAGAATATAACTCATGTAGCAATTCGTGCCAATCATCTTTATCCTTCATTAAATATAGAATCAAATCAGTTTCAATTTGAGATATTAGATGTGTATGAGAAACCATTTGAAGTAACCTTTGTTCTGAAAAGGCAGAATAGTAAGGGAGCAGCTTTATTATGGAAAGTACATAAAAATGAGTTTGTGAGTGTCATAAGGAGTAGTACTTGTACCTTATATATAGAGGAAAAGAATGTTATGCTTTTAACATAAGTATATTGTTAGCAAAGATGGTATCAAAGTTGAGAAATCACTATCAAGGATAATGGTTGATTTTTCTTATTGTTTTGGCTTATAAGTGGTATATCTGTTATAAAGAGCAAAACAAATGAAAAAGGAGAGAAAAATATGTCAAAAGTACTTATGATTAAAGCAAATCTAAAACCAGAGGGGCATTCTCGTACCTTTGAGATATCAGATGCATTTATTAAGGAGTATAAGGAGGCACATCCTGAGGATGAAATTGTTACCCTAGATTTATACAAAGAAGGAGTGCAATTCTTACAGCCTGAGGATTTAGCTTGTGATAAGGCGAAAACACTAGCAAAGTATTTTTAATCTGTCACCCAGTGATAATGTTTGTTAAAACCTCTAGACTGATGTAAAATATTATCAGTGTAGAAGTTTTCTTTGCAAAAAGATGATACAGGGGAAAAAGCTAATGCTTGATATTAAGAATTGTGTGCATGAGCTATATTGTAAAGAGGATATCAATTGTGCTAGGACAATGATAATATGCTTAAGTGAGTTATTTGATATCTGCCTTACTGAACAAACATTGTTAGCTGTAAAGATAAGAAGAAATAAGAATATTTTATAATTTTGGTATAGCAAGAAAGATGGGGTTTCAGATGTTGCGAATAGGTGAGTTTGCAGAGCTTTCGACCATTAGTATTCATATGCTTCGTAATTATGATAAAATTGGACTATTAGTTCCAAAATCAATTGATCAAGAAAGCGGTTACCGATATTACGATAAAGAGCAACTGATACAGGCTAATCAAATCATAGCTTTAAAATCCATGGGCTTTGGTCTTGATGAAATTAAGGAAATCCTGTGTAAACAGCAGACAGAGGTTACTAGCTTTTTTAAGAATAAGTTACAGGAGAAACAGTTAGAATTACATTACATAGAAGAACAAATTCGACAAATGAGAGGAATATTACACTCTGATTCTATATCGAAGAATAATATGCTTTCCATTGCTAAAAAGACTATTGATGCCATGTGGGTAATAAGCTATAGAGGTACTATTTACATGTATCCAGAAGAAGGAAAACTGTGGGCTCTACTAAGGGAAGAGTGTGCCAAAAATAAGATTAAGATTGCAGAGCATTCACCAGCAATGGCCATCTATCATGGTGCTTTTAAAGGAGCAGCTGAAATGGAAGTAGAAGTACAATTTCCTATTGATAAGGAGTATGCCATTAGTGGGAATGCCTCTATAAAAAGTTATCCAGAAAGGGAGATAGTATCAGTAGTTTTTAAAGGCAGCTATTCTCAAATATCTTCTATTAATAGGCAGGTTGCTGAATGGCTAGAAAAGAATCTATATGAAATCAGTGGACAAAGTTTCAGTATTTATCATAATTCCCCAGGGAATTGTGTAAATGATAAAGAATTTATTACTGAACTATGTTTCCCAATAAGAAAAATAGAACTTGACTCTCGTATCATGTGAGGGTTTACCCTTTATGTAAATGGAACTATTGTATATACAGAAAGGGTGTTTTTATGTGTAGAAAAGTAATTAATGTTTGTCATCATTTGTCCAGTGGGTGTTGTATGTGGAGTGGGATCGAAGATGTCTATGGGACCAAAACGAATCAAAACGTGCCAGAAGCCTTTTTGTTTGGGTTAAGTAGTTATGGTGAGGCTACATTACTTATGATGAATGACACTAAGCAACCATTTTTGTTTAGTGTGGCAGATGGAAGAACGAAAAAAATTTATGACCAAATCAAAGAGGTTCTTGGTTTACGTTATCAGATATCAGAAGGCCGAACCTTATCTTATGCGCTAAGCTCCATAAAGAAGGAAATAGATGAAGGAAATCCAGTCATTCTTGGGCCATTGGATATGTACCATTTACCATACTTAAAAATGTACCATAAAATGCATATACCAATGCATTACGTTTTGATGGTTGGGTATGATGAAAGAAAGGATTGCGTGCTAATATATGACTGTGACCGGATAGAGTTAATAGAATTACCAAAGCAAGAGTTAATAAAAGCTTGGGCGATTGAGAAAAACGTAGTTGGAGATAATAATGGTTTTATTCGGTTTACTCTTTGTGAGAATCCTAAAGAGTTGTATCAGTTGGCATATATTTGTCTGAAGAAGAAAGCCGAGCGTCAGCTTAGGGAAAAGCCCGATTTTATAGGAGTCAATGCCTATACAAAAATAGCCAAGGAACTCAAAAAGTTAGAAAGTAGGTATTCTAAAGCTGAACTTAAAGAAATTCTAGCCTCTCTTACGGAGTTTTTCGGAACCGTACCCAAGCTTCCAAATGCGTTACTTGGGGTAAGTGATGAAAAGGATATTCACTACCATGGCAATTATGATCGATTATCTGCTATGTTATTAGAGTTAGGAAAGACGTATTATCGTAAGGATTGGATACAGGCAAGTGAATTATTTTCAAAGTGTGGATTATACATTGAGAAGATCACAAACTGTATTATCGAGTTATGCTTGGTGGATAAAGACTGCATGAAAGAAATATCGGAGTACTTTGTACTTATTGGAGAGAGTGCAAAACGGGCTTATGAAATCATTAGAGAAGAACAGTAAAAGATGGAATATTTCTTCCTCTTTATCGGATACTACTAGTAATATCTGAAAGAGGGAATAAACATGCGAGCATTACAACCGATTCCAAAGGATAAGCCAATTGACAGCACAATGGGTTTTCTAAGGGATGGCTATTTATTTATATCTAAGAGAATGAAAGAAAACCAAACAGAGGTATTTAGTGCGCGTTTTTTTGGCAAGAAAATTTTCTTTATAAGAGGAAAAGAGGCAGCCCAGTTATTTTATAACGAGGAGTTTTTTAAGCGAAAAGGCGTTTGTCCAATGAGGGTTCAGAAGACCTTATTTGGGAAAAAAGGAATTCAAGGCTTAGATGGAAAGGTGCATAAAAGCCGAAAAAGTTTATTTATGTCCCTGCTGACCCCTGAATACGAAAAGGAGTTTTTAAAGAAATGCCAAATGAACTTAAATCGTTATGCTCCTAGATGGGAGAGGATGTCCTCCATCGTTTTATATAAAGAAAGTCAGAAGGTATTATTTGAGAGTGTTTGCCAATGGGTGGGCATATCCTATGACAAGAAGAAAGTCGGGGAGTATGCCGAGGGCATGGGGCTTATGATTTACGGATTTGGTAGAATGGGTAAGACTTATCAAAAAGGAAAAGCGGCAAGAAAACAAGCAGAAAAGTGGGTAAGAAGTAGTGTGATAGCTGTTCGAGAAGGAGCACTTATTATAGAAGAGAGTAGCCCTCTTTATCAAATCAGTATGTATGAGGAGAATGGGGGAAAATTAGATCCAAATGTTGCCGCAGTGGAAATTATTAATATGATTCGTCCGATTATCGCCATTGCCACGTTTATTACATTCGAAGCACTAGCCCTAAAACATTATCCAGAATGTAAAGAAGAGCTTACAAAAAGAGATCCTATGTATCTAGAAATGTTTTGTGAAGAGGTGCGTCGCTTTTATCCCTTTGCACCATTTATCGGGGCAAAGGTTAAGTGTGATTTTGTTTGGAAGAACTACGTATTTAAGAAAAAGTCCTTAGTCATCTTAGATTTATACGGAACTAATCATGATCCAAAGCTTTGGATAAGGTCAAATCAATTTAGACCAGAGCGATTTGTTGAGCGAAAAAAAGACTTATATGATTTTATCCCACAAGGCGGTGGAAACATTAGAAGTGGCCATCGATGTGCAGGGGATGTTATCACCTTAAAGGTAATGGAAGTCTTTGCAGATTATCTAGTAAATCACTTAGAATATGATATACCAAAGCAAAACTTAGGGTATTCTCTGCAAAGAATCCCAACCTTACCGAAGAGTGGTTTTGTTATGAAAAATGTGAAATTAAAAAAGACAGGTTTGTGACCTGTCTTTTCATGTTATAAGATATGTTTATTCGTTTTTTGTAGCACAAGGTAAAATCTATGAATGGTTCCTTCAAGTTCTCCTTTTTGTTCTATTATCTCCTGAGCATGGTATAAGTTAGATAAACATGTCTGAACCGAGAAGTTTGGGAATTCCCATTCAATAATATGGGCAAACCAAACCAGTGCTCCTACATCAAAGAATTTCATTGGACCATATACTTCCTCTGCTTCTAAAGTGGTAAAACCAACATCTTCAAGAGAGTTTTGTATTGTCTTTAAATATTGATTTGGAAAAGGTAATGGTGGTACTTTGTTTAACAAAAGCTTTACCAGGTTTCTATTATTCTCTGCTCCAACTTGTTGTGTAATAAAGAAACCATTGGGTTTTAAGATACGCCAGATTTCTTTTTCATTGATATCACCATGGCGGTTTATCACCATATCAAATGTTTGGTCCTCAAATGGGAGAACATCCTGACATCCATGTGTTTCTTTAAAGTCAACTCCCAGTGGAATTAGTTTTTCTTTGCATAAAATAACATTTGGCGGATAACCTTCTGTTGCAGCAAGATTTTCATATGGGTGATTTAGAGAAAGTATAAATTCCGCTCCCCCTGTATCGATATCCAACAATTTCATGTCAGGTGTTAAGTAGCGACCAATAATTTCTCTATAACTCCATGGTAAATCACATTCTTTATAGTACTTCTCAATATGTGAAAAGTCCCATCCATGAACATGTGCAATTTTTTCTTCTTGTAACCACTTATTTAACAATGCTTCCTTCTTCATCATAACTACTCCTTATTCGTATTTATTGTTTACGAAATAGTGCAGTTACCTGATAACATAATATTTTATTAACCTCGATACAACCTGTTATCAGGTTTTACAACTGCACCGAGTAGTTACTTCGAACAAATCCCATATGCTCTCACTACCTTTTTGTTTGATAGCACCATTATAGCATATCAATACCCATTATTTAAAGATTTTAAATGGCTTTCCTACAGGTAGAAAAGTCTTTCCAAAATGTGTGTTTAAAACAGCAGCCCCACAGCCGTAGAAGGATAGAAGGGCGATTAAAAGCTCAGATAAGCCAGCTAACATATGAGCAGCATGTGTCATAATTCCAAAACTAGATAATGTTAGTCCAAGGAAAAGGAAATCAATTAATACAAAGATAGCAAATAAAACTTTGTGAGTTTCCATTGCCCCAATGGTCATAAATAGTGTAAATATCAAATAGCCAAGATAAGCAAAGCCTAATTGCTTAGTATCAATGGTATTAGCTAAGGTCTCCCCGAATACACCATTTTGAACCATCCAAGTAAAACCGATAGCATACCAGAAGAATGCATAAGCACCGAATGCAGTTGCACCAAATGTGTTATTATGTTTAAAATCATTGATACATGCAACGAGCT
This sequence comes from Bacillota bacterium, assembly GCA_023416695.1. Classification (GTDB taxonomy): domain Bacteria; phylum Bacillota; class Clostridia; order Lachnospirales; family Lachnospiraceae; genus KM106-2. The sequence continues at coordinate 65,792 of JAEZGY010000030.1, forward strand.
GTGCACTAGCCCCTAAAAAGATTGCCCAAGGAAGGACGAAAGATACACCATTTGTAAAGCCTAGCTTTTGTGATGATGCTACTAATGTGATAATTGCAAGACCGAATAATCCAAGTGCGGATGGGTCTGCAGTAACTACTTTTACTTTAGTTTCTTGATTCATACTAATTCTCCTCAATACTGTCTGATAAAAATGCTTTCCTATCATAGCATAGGAAAGAGCAGATGTACATAAGAATTATGCCGATATAATATGAAAAATAATGGATGTGCTAGATGTCCCTTTGCATACTTTTCATTTGCCAAGAGTACAATAAATGACAATTATATCAGGAGGTGGTGTCATGAATAAAGAGAAGAAAATACCCAACCACTTAATCAATGAAAAGTCTCCGTATTTACTACAGCATGCCTATAATCCGGTAGATTGGTATCCTTGGGGGGAAGAGGCTTTTAAAAGAGCGGGGGAGGAGAATAAACCAATATTCTTAAGTATTGGGTATTCTACCTGTCATTGGTGTCATGTAATGGAAAGAGAATCTTTTGAGGATATAGAGGTAGCGAAGCTCCTAAATGAATCCTTTATCTCTATAAAGGTGGATAAGGAAGAACGCCCTGACGTAGATACGATCTACATGTCTGTTTGCACTGCAATCCATGGTCATGGTGGGTGGCCTTTGACAATTTTAATAACACCAGATCAGGTGCCATTTTATGCGGCAACCTATTTGCCAAAGCACAGTGTAGCTGGTAGAACAGGACTGATGGAGCTTTTAACCCATGTGAATCGAACTTGGCAGAAAGAAAGAGAGAAGTTAATTCAATCGGGAGATCAGCTTATTAAAGCAATGAAAAGTAATCTTTCAAGTATTCAGAATGAGGATGAAAGTGATGTCAATGCCAGTGTACTTGGGGTAGCGTATCATCAATACCTAACCTCCTTTGATGAAGAATATGGCGGCTTTGGCAATGCTCCTAAATTCCCTAGTCCTCACAATCTCCTGTTTTTATTAAGATATGGGGAGTTGTTCCATAGTGAACAGGCAAGCAAAATGGTAGAAACCACGTTAAGACAGATGTTTCTTGGTGGAATCTATGACCATATTGGTGGTGGATTTTCTAGATATAGTACGGACCGGTATTGGCTTGCTCCTCATTTTGAAAAAATGCTATATGACAATGCGTTACTTTCCTTAGCATACCTAGAAGCCTATCAAGCTACGAATCATCTGATTTACCGGCTTGTAGCGGAGGAGACACTTGCCTATATTGGCAGGGAGATGCAAAGTGAGGAAGGTGGATTCTATTCCGCTCAAGATGCAGATAGTGAGGGAGAAGAGGGTAAATATTATGTCTTTACACCAGAGGAGATTGAGAAGGTGTTAGGAAAAGTGAGAGCAGACCGTTTTAATAAACACTATGATATTACAAAGAAGGGGAATTTCGAAGGTGCTAGTATACCGAACCTCATTGGCCATAAACAGGTGGAGGCTACTAGTGAAGATAATTCCTTCTTTACACAATGTAGAGAAGAACTATATCGCTATCGTTTGCAAAGAACAAAGCTTCATAAGGACGATAAGTGTTTAACCTCTTGGAATGCTCTTATGTTAACAGCCTTTGCAAGAGCTTACCTTGTGTTAGGTGGGAAGAGATACCTTAAGACAATGGAACATGTGGTAGCCTTTATAGAGAAGTATTTAATGGACGAAAGAGGAAGGTTATTTGTTCGTTACCGAGATGGTGAGAGCTTTGGAGTAGGCCATATTGATGACTATGCATTTCTGTGTTTAGCCTATTATGAGCTATACGAGGCAACCTTTGATGCAAAGTATTTAAAAGGTAGTATGAAATTAATGGATGACATGATCGAACACTTTTGGGATAGTAGAAAAGGTGGCTTCTATTTTTATGCAAATGATGCGGAGAAGCTGATTATGAGGCCGAAGGAAACTTATGATGGTGCCATTCCTTCTGGAAATTCCGTAGCTTTATATATGCTTGGTAAGCTATATACTCTTACCGGCAAAGTAGGGTTTAAGGAGTGCCATGAAAAGCAACTGGCTTTTATGAACCGGGTAGTAAAAGAATACCCATCTGGATATGGTTTCGCATTACTTGGCTATTTAGAGGTATTTCACCCTGCTAAAAAGCTAATTTGCCTTTTGGAAACGAAGGAAGACATGGATGAACTACGTCGAATCACTTCCTCCGTCTATATACCGGAACTTACCATAGTCGTTAAAACTCCATATAATGAGACTGAACTAGAACAGCTGATACCAGATTTAAAGGAGTATAAAAAGAATGCAAAGCAAGTCTTCTATTACTGCGAAGATTATACGTGTAGGGAGCCGGTATTTAGCTTTGAAGAATTGAAAAAGTTGTTGGCAATATAAGGATGAATAGGAAACAATGAGTTGACCAATATTGATGATGTAGAGAATTATAAAGGAGGTAGAACAGTGGCAAGCTTAAACCAACTAGAGCTTCAAAACCTACGTCATCTAATCGGTGCACATTGCACCATAGAAAAGAAGCTGAATTTTTACTCTCAGCAATGTACAGATACTACCATAAAGAATCTGATGCAAAATGACGCCCAGGCTGCAAAACAAGGCAAAGATAAATTAATGACATTCTTGGAGTAGGAGAGCAAAGCAATGCAAGAAAAAGAAATGGTAAGTGATTACCTAGCTGGACTTAATGCAAGTCTGTCAAATTATGGTTCCATTATTGCACAATGCGAGAATCCTGATTTACGGCAGACACTTATTAATATGAGAAATGAAGACGAAATTCGTCAGTATACTTTATTTAAATTAGCAAAAGAAAAGGGATATTATATTCCTGCCCAACAAGCCGCACCAGAAGAAATCGCAAAAGTAAAACAAGAGATGTCTCAGGGTTAAAAAAAGAGCTACAAAATCGATTTTCTGATTTTGTAGCTTTGTTATATTAAAGATCCTCAGCAATTGCTTTATCACTATCACAAATATGGTTAACAAGCCAATCATATAAGAAGTTAAGAAGCTTTGTAATGGTTTCTTCTTGAGCTAAATCAATAGATGCAATATCCATTGCCTCTAATTGGTCCACAAAATCCTTATGTTCTACTATGTGACTTAATAATTTCTTATAGTTAATGCTTTTCATATACTCTTCTTCATGAGTAAAGTGGTATTTTGTGTAATCCATTAGTTCATTAATAATAGTCAATATGTAATCATATTTGTCGGGGATAAACTCATCATGTGACACTTCATATAAACGGTTCGTTATTTCAAATAATTTTGCATGTTCTTCGTCTATAAACTGAATTCCTGTTAAAAACTCATCTTTCATCTGATATAGCATACATTTCCCTTCTTTCTGTTTTTATTGTTGTTACAGTATGACAAAAATGTGCATAAAATAGTGTAATATGAACTATATTACAATATTATGGAAAATAATTCAATAGAAAGTTAATAGAATAGTATAAAAAGAAAAAGAAAGGCTACAAAATCAGACGTAGGATTCTGTAGCTTTTTCGTCATAGGTATGTACTATTTGCTTGTTTCTTCAGCTTCTTTTAGGCTTTGAGCAATAAGCTTGTCACTACCATTGATGTGGTTAACAAGCCAGTCATATAAATAGTTAAGAAGCTTTACAATAGCTTCTTCTTGGGCAAGGTCAACATCTTCTAAATCAATAGCATCTAGGTGTTCAATAAAATCGTTGTGGGACACTAGCTGAGAGAATAGTCTTTTATAATTCATGCTTTTCATAAACTCTTCTTCATGATGGAAGTGGTATTTGGTATAATCTTGTAATTCCCTTATTACATCAACTATGTAATCAAATTTATCAGGGATAAATTCATCATGTGAAATCTCATATAAGCGATTTGTAATTTCAAATAGTTTTGTATGTTCTTCGTCGATAAATTGAATTCCTGTAAGATATTCGTCCTTCATTTCGTACATATTATTACCTTCTTTCTTTTGATATAGTGGGATGGTACATAAGTAAATTTTTAGTGATAAAGATAAAAAAAGGTTTGTATATGGATTATTTTACATTATTATGGGGCATGAATCAAGAGTGATTGTATATTAATGAAGGAAGAAGCAAATCATAGAGATATCAAGAAAAAGGAGAATGTTAGTATGTGTACAGCGCTAAATATAAGATCTGCGAAAGATAAAGTTTTTTTTGGTCGAAATATGGATTTGGCCTATGATTTTAATCAAAGGGTACTTATTTTACCAATAAACTATCAGTATGAAGATAGGGTTACAGGAAATACAGTTACTAACCATACGGCTATTATCGGAATGGGAACCATCATTGATGATCATGCTACCTTTGCAGAAGCCATGAATACAAAAGGATTAGCATGTGCAGGCCTAAATTTTGATGGCTATGCTTACTTTGAAAAAAAACCAGTAGAAGGGAAGCTTAATCTCGCTCCCTATGATTTTACTCAGTGGGCATTATCTAATTTTGAAACGGTAGAGCAAGTAAAAGAAGCGATTCTAACTATTGAATTAGTAGATGTACCGCTAAATAGTAAGACCCCGGTGCCTACCTTACACTGGATGATTACAGACAAAAGTGGTGCTTCCATTGTTATGGAAAGAACCGTAGATGGAATAAAAGTATATGATAATCCAGTAGGGGTAATGACGAATAATCCGACCTTTCATTGGCATCTCACTAATCTGAATGAGTATTTGTATCTTACTAAAGAACATCATCAGAAAACCATGTGGAGTGACAAGGAATTAGTTTCTTTAGGAATTGGAAGTGGAACCTTAGGAATTCCAGGAGACTTTGCAAGCGTTTCAAGGTTTGTAAGAATTGCCTTTTTAAGAGCCAATACTCCAGTGTTAGAAGAGGATGACGAAACTATCTCTCAATTTTTTAATATGTTAGATTACGTGAAAATGGTAAAGGGAGGGGTAACAACGCAGGAAGGGTTATCAGATATGACCATCTATACCTCATGTATGGATTTAAATGAAGGCGTTTATTACTATAGAACCTATGGGGATAATAGAATTAAAGTAGTTGATATAAAAAAAGAAAAGCTAGATGGTAGAGAGCCGATTAATTATCCGTACCTTAAAAAGCAAGATTTTAATTACTTAAATTAGTATGGATAGCAGTATTAATGAAAAATGTGTTGCGCAATTATAATTCCGACTTTGCAGGATTATCAGTGGATTTAGCTTATATGACGATGGTGAATTTGAGTATATGACAGGTAGTAAAACGGTAGTGGAAGTAACTAAGTTATTGCAATAAGTTTTATCTTTATAGAGTATATTGATTTCTAAGAGAAAGAAGGGTACCATTTTTATAGGTACCTTTTTAAATAAAAATGCATCCTAATTGCATCCTCATTTGTATTCATAGTAGAAAAGAGAAAGGAGGAACTGTATTGCAGACAGAAACAACGAATGCAGCAGAAAAATTAAACCTATATGGTAATAGTATTCTTAGGATTGCGGCCACATATGTGAAAAATAAGCAAGACGCCGAGGACATTCTGCAGGATGTTTTGGTAAAGTATATGACAAAAGAGCCAAGCTTTGCAAATGATGAGCATGAAAAGGCATGGTTTCTTCGTGTGGCAATTAATATGGCTAAGAATAAGTGCAAATCTGCTGCTTTTCGCTTACATACTAGTTTAGAGGAAAATGTAAGCTCTGTGGACAAATACGAGTACAATAGTGTTTTGGAGGCAGTGTATCAGCTCCCTACCAAATACAAAGAGATTATTTATCTTTACTACTATGAAGAATATAGTGTTAAAGAAATTGCGGGACTCTTACATAAGAAGGAAGCAACAGTGAAAAGTTTATTAAGGCGTGGACGAGAGAAGCTGAGTGTGGTTTTAAAGGAGGATGAGGAAAGTGCATAAAGAGATAAAGGATGCGTATAATGGAATTAATTTAGATGAAACTGCAAAACAAAGAATCTTAGATAAATTAAATGTTACCTCGGGAAAAAAGGAAGAAAGAAGAGATAAGCTAATTAGTAAAGAATATCAGGAAGATAAAAATATAACAGAAGCTGTGATTTTAAAAGAGAAAAAGAGATTCCCAAGAGTAGTAGCCCTTGTAGCTTCTATGGCTGCTGTGGTTGGTTTGGTAGTTGCTATCGGATATTCTGCAAAGGGTATACTAGTGGGACCGAATACTAGCTCTGTTGGTACCACTATCACAACGACCCCAAAACCTACTAGTGTAGCTACACCAAAAGCCACAGCTGTAGCGACTCCGAAGGCCACAGCTGCAGCGACCCCAAAAGCCACAGCTACAGCCACTCCAAAAGCAGAGGGTGAGAAAATTACTATCTCTAGAAAAGAGTTTGAAGCTGGAATAGAGAGAATGGCAAATGCAGAATTTGGAGTGGCAGACCCTTATGTGATTTATGCATCTAGTGAACTCGTTATCATCAATGACGGTAACGGAATGTTATTCTATGATTATAAAAATGGTAAATGTTTGGGTGTGCTAGATACCATGAAATATGATATCAGTCATATACAAGGGTCTAATTATACGGAAGTCAAAGTGAGTGAATCAGGGCAATATATTAGTTTTGCTAATGTTGATAATGAGGAGATTCGCTATTTATTCGATCTTAAGAATTTGACCTTAGAAAAAGGAAAGACTTTAGGTGACATGCCAGTATATGATAAAATAGGATGCATAGATGAAGAGACGGATTTGTTAATAAAGAATAAACCTGCTGGTCGAAGTATTTTTGGGATTGACTATGGTGTGACAGAAGATGGTACGTATGTACTATGTCAAGTGCAGTTGCCAGATAATTATGGTGATGTTACTTTGACATTATCTGAGTTAAAATTGATTTCACTGACTTTAAATCGCAAAGCAGATGGTACAAAAAGTTATAAATTAGAGGCGATGTATGTTTTTCCAGAGTATGTCAAAGTGTTTTAATTCCATAAAATATCCATTATAATGAGAATATGATCAGGCAAATATCATTACAATGGAGGGAGCTTATGGAATATAGAAAACTAGGTAATTCAGATTTAAAGGTATCTCGCATTTGTATGGGTTGTATGGGCTTTGGAGATTCTGCTTCTGGACTACACAGCTGGACTTTAAATGAGGAATATTCAAAAGAAATCATTAAAAAGGGATTAGAGCTTGGAGTGAATTTCTATGACACCGCCCTAGCTTACCAAGGGGGTACTAGTGAACAGTATGTAGGAAGAGCATTAAAATCTTTGATAAAGAGAGATGAGGTTGTGGTAGCGACTAAATTTCTTCCACGGACGAAAGAGGAGATTAAAGCTAATGTAAGTGGGCAAAAGCATATTGAGAACATGTTAGACCAAAGTCTAGGTAACCTTGGGATGGACTATGTGGACCTATATATTTACCATATGTGGGATTACAATACGCCCCTATACGAGATTATGGAGGGGTTACATAGAGTGGTGAAGTCTGGAAAAGTTAGAGCTATCGGCATCTCTAATTGCTTTGCTTGGCAGTTAGCAAAGGCAAATGCCTTAGCAGAGAAGGAAGGCTTTACGAAGTTTGTATCTATACAGGGGCATTATAACCTTATTTTCAGAGAGGAAGAAAGAGAAATGGTTCCTTATTGTAAGGAAGAAAACATTGCCTTAACTCCTTATAGCGCGTTGGCTGGTGGAAGACTATCAAAACAGCTAGGAGAGAACTCTAAGCGCTTAGAGGAAGATAAGTTTGCAAAGTTCAAATATGATTCTACGAAGGAACAGGATAATATTATAATAAAAAGAGTAGCAGAACTAGCTAAGAGAAGAGGGGTATCCATGACAGAGGTTGCCCTTGCTTGGTTACTCTTAAAGGCGGATTCCCCTGTAGTTGGCGCTACCAAATGCCATCACATCGAGGGTGCCGTAAAGGCAACCAATCTTCTTCTTTCCGAGAATGAAAAGACCTATCTGGAGGAAGCTTATGTTCCACATCAATTAGTGGGAGTGATGGTGCGAAATGGCGCAAGATAGAGTGCTTGATTGCTATTCTGTTACATTTTCTTTTATTATTATTGTAGAAGGGACAAAATAGCATTTGTGGGCAGGTCTTTCTTTGGATAAGAGGTATTCAAAGAGTATCTCTAAGGCGTCATATCCTTGCTTAAATGGCTGCTGGCTGATGGTGGCAGAGATCACATTTTGATTTAACATTTCAATGGTAGTGGAAAGGGTATCAAAAGTAATAATTTTGATCCCTTTTTTTTGTTCTATCACTGCTTTACATCCACCGTACACCCCAGCACCAGCAAAAAATAGAGCATTGATATCTGGACGTCTAGTTAGTAAATCACTGGTGATTTTATAGCTCTCAATTTCATCGTCATTATTTTCTACGGTTTCTATAAGATGAATTCTAGGATAGGATTTTGAAATCGTATCCATAAAGCCTCGAATACGTTCTTTGTGGCATAGTACTAAAGAAGAACCAGTGACAATACCAAGACGTACCTCTCCTTGGGTGATGAGGTTCATTAACCCTGCAGCAGTCCGTCCCCCTTCGTAGTAGTTACTGCCTACGTAGGCAAGACGTTTCTCGTTCTCAATATCTGTATTTACTGTAACAACGGGAATATTTTTCACTTCTAGTTCTTCAATTAATGTATGAATCATTGGGTCTTCAAAAGGAGCTAGAATGAGGCCTGCAATGTTCTCCTGTTCTAACTCTCGTATGGCATCCGCCTGTTCTTTGGCATTAAACCCAGTTCGCTTAATGATGACATTTACTCCATAAGGTTTAAGCTCTTCTAATTCCTTATGAATACCAGCTACAATGTCATCAAAGAATAGGTTAGACTGACTAAATAAAACTACACCAATGGTATAATTTCTCTTAGCGGCTGCCAGGGCAAGACCAGCTCGATTTGGTTTATAATTCATAAGCTCTAAAATATTCAATATCTTTTTCTCGGTCTCTGGATTTACGTTACCACGGTGGTTGATTACCCGGTCTACGGTTCCTCTAGACACTCCAGCAAGATCTGCGATTTCTTTAATCGTAACCATAATATCCCCTTTATCTATCTTAAAAAAGTAGTGTTTCTAATGGATTGTGCACAAGCACAGGTTGTAATATATAGTAACATAGCAGTGTATAAAAGTCAATTTACAATAAAACACAATAAAATAATAATAAAATAACGAAATTTCTATTGAAACTTTCTGAAAATGTGGTATGCTATATATAGATGTGCACGAGCACATATGTTTCCAAAGATTATTTAGGAGGAACAAGATGAAGATTAATCAAGTGACAGACAAAGCCTTTCATAAGTATGGAAGGGTTGTAACAGGAATTGATTTTACTGAGCTAGTGGAAACAATGCAGAATACGCCTTGTGATAAGGACGTTGTATACCTTCCATCTGTTAAGGAGCTAGAAGCGTTACCAGTATATGAGACATTTAAGAATGTATGCTTCGGAGAGCTCCCAATTCAGGTAGGCTATTGCAACGGTCATAACTATAAGTTAAATGCGTTGGAATACCATCGCTCTTCAGAAATCAATGTGGCAGCAGAGGATTTAATCTTGTTATTAGGATGCCAGCAAGACATTACAGAAGATTATACATATGATACCTCTAAGGTAGAAGCATTTTTACTTCCAAAGGGATGTGGGGTAGAGATCTACGCTACAACTCTTCACTATGCACCATGTAATGCAACGGATAAGGGCTTTCGTTGTGTAGTTGTAC
>JAEZGY010000036.1 GCA_023416695.1 Bacillota bacterium
ATCACCGAATCTTAAGTGGGAAATAGTTACACCACCGGTTTTCTTGGAGTCATATTGGAAGTAAGCTTGGATATACTTGTCAGTATGTTCACCAATGATCTTAGTGGAGTTCTTATTTGCACCAACAGTACCGTCACCACCAAGTCCCCAGAATTTACATTCTACAGTACCTTTTGCGGAAGTGATAGGAGCTGGCTTAACTTCTGGTAAGCTTAAGTTAGTTACGTCATCTACGATACCGATAGTGAAACGACTCTTAGGAGCGTCCTTTAATAATTCGGTGTAAATAGCGAAGATAGAAGAAGGAGGAGTATCCTTAGAACCTAAACCGTAACGACCATTAGTTAAAATGATATCATGTAATCCTGCTTCACGAAGAGTAGTAGCTACATCTAAGTATAAAGGATCACCTAATGCACCAGGTTCTTTTGTTCTGTCAAGAACAGCAATCTTTTTCACTGTCTTTGGAAGAACTTTAAGAAGGCTACTAGATACCCAAGGACGATATAAACGAACTTTGATAAGACCTACTTTTTCTCCTGCAGCATTTAAATAATCAATTACTTCTTCAGTAACATCACATACGGAACCCATAGCGATAATTACTCTATCTGCATCTGGAGCACCATAGTAGTTAAATAAATCATAGTTTGTGCCAAGTTTTTCATTAACTTTAGCCATATATTTTTCAACAACAGCTGGTAGAGCATCGTAAACAGGGTTACACGCTTCACGATGTTGGAAGAAAATATCTCCATTTTCGTGAGAACCACGCATTGCTGGTTTTTCTGGGTTAAGTGCATGTTCACGGAATGCTTTCACTGCATCCATATTGCACATTTCTTTTAAGTCTGCAAAATCCCAAACATCAATTTTTTGCATTTCATGGGAAGTACGGAAACCATCAAAGAAGTTGATGAATGGTACTTTACCTTCAAGAGAAGCAAGGTGAGCCACTGGGCTTAAGTCCATAACTTCTTGTGGGTTGGATTCAGCTAACATAGCGAAACCTGTCTGGCGACAAGCATATACGTCACTGTGATCACCAAAGATATTTAAAGATTGAGTTGCTACTGTACGAGCAGATACATCGAATACACATGGAAGTTGTTCTGCTGCAATTTTATACATATTAGGGATCATAAGTAAAAGACCCTGGGATGCAGTAAATGTTGTGGTGAGTGCACCAGCTGCTAAGGAACCATGTACAGTACCTGCTGCACCTGCTTCTGATTGCATTTCAACAACCTTAACAGTGTTGCCAAAAATATTCTCTTGTCCTAATGCAGACCATTGGTCAACCATATCAGCCATTGGACTTGAAGGTGTTATAGGATAGATTGCAGCAACATCAGTAAACGCATACGCAACATGAGCGGCAGCTGTATTTCCGTCCATAGATTTTTTTTGTCTAGACATATTTATCCTCCTTAAATTGTTATAGCAGAATGCTAATAAATCATATATATGCATAGTGCCCTACAATTGCATTATTTTACCACAGTAAACGTCACATGTAAATAGAATCAATGTTTTTTCGACCGTACAATCACGATTGTATTAAAAGAAAAACTGTAACTACTATGAATAAAAATTCATGTAGTTACAGCCACTTTTTCTTCTTAAAATAAGACAGACATACAATTAACACCATAACGCTTAATAACGCAACATAAACATATCCATAACGCCAACCAAGCTCTGGCATATATTTAAAATTCATACCATACCAACCGGCAATTAACGTCAAAGGCATAAAAATAACGGAGACCACTGTAAAGACTTTCATAATCTTATTCATACTATAATTTAGTGCGGCATCCAAGGCCTCTCTTATATGAATCAGACTTTCCCCTAAGGCTTGGGCATTGTTACTGAGTCTCCCCGCTTTGTCCGTGAAAATCTTAATGTATCTAAGTTCCTCCTTCTTAAACACTTCAATCTCATTCTCTAACAAACTTTCTCCGATATCCACAAGGCGTTGATAATAATTCTTAAGCTTAGAAAGTTGTCTTCGCATCTCATAGATATCCTTGTTAAAATTAGGACCAATCTTTCTAGAAACCAATTCCTTCTCCATCTTCATGATACGATTCTCATACTGTTCTAAGTTGTGATTCCCATTGGCTAAAAGCGCATCTAACGTTCCAAATATAATCTTTTCTATAGATGCCGTTTGCTTAAAGCGCTTAATTGCACTTTGAAGGGCTCCCATAGTGCTATCATTATCGTCCTTTACTTTAATGACAAAGAATTGATTCTCTTTAAGAATAAACGCTATGGTATCATGGCTACATTCAACCTCATCTAGAGAAACCACATTAATCATAGCCATACAATAATCCTCATATACTTCAAAACTGGTACGAAAATGAGAAGCATCCGTTACAAACTCGCTTAAGATTGCTTCATCAAACCCCAAACAGGCAGCATATTCTTTTAATTCCTCTACCTCAAGAAAGCCGATGATTTTAGCATTCGGATCAAGTTGCTCCTTGCCTATTTCTTTGATTACTTTTCCCTCAATGGTATAAAACATCAACTATTACGACCTTTCCTAGTTGTTACATAAAAATGTAATAATCACTTCCTTATTATATAACTTTTTTTACCTAAATGTCTATATTTTTACCAGTAGTTTAGGATAATATAAGCCACCACAGTAGGATTAGTTTTTTCACATGATACCTATGTAAAACTAAAACTCACAAGTGAACCTGCACCTGTGAGTTTACAATAAACGGAGATGGTGGGAGTTGAACCCACGCGCCCTTTCGGACCTATCGCATTTCGAGTGCGACCTCTTCGGCCACTTGAGTACATCTCCATATGGAATGGCTATAAATCAGCCACTAAATTGTACAATCAGTAGTTCTACCCCAACCTTTTCATTAAGGCGACCAGTTTTCACTTGCTCCTCAATCTCTACAGAAGCTTTTAAAGCATCTAATAGTATCTCTTTAGAGAAGTTCTTCCCTTGAGCCACATACTTTCCCACTGCAAAAGGGGGTACTCCTATCTTTTTAGCAATTGAGCCATTGTCATACCTTAAGGCAAATAACTCCTTTACCTGAAGTAAGTTATTAAAATGTCTGGTAATAAGAAACAAAATTGTCATAGGCTTTTCTTTTAAGGCAAGTAAGTCATAATAAAGCTCCAGGGCTACCTTCTGTTTTTTATTCCCTATGGCATCAATCATAGCAAAAATCTGGTTAGTAATCTGAACAGTTACTACTGCATCTACATCCTCATTACTTATCACTTCATTGTCTAAGGCATAGCAAATAAGCTTCTCTAACTCACTGTTAATGGTCTCCATATCAGAACTAGTTTTACTAAGAAAATAATCTACTGTTTGCTCAGTAATACGTTTACCATCGTTTTTCAAACGAGAGGCGATCCAGACCTTTAAGCTTCTTTCGTCCATACCATTCATCTCTGATACAACTCCAAGCTTTAAGACAGCCTTGTATAACTTATTGCGCTTATCTACCTCATTTTCTACAAAGACCATAGTGGTAGTATCCGGCATATCAGGTATAAACTCTGCCAGTTCACTAGCCGATTTAAATAGGCCACTGTTTTCCACCACAACAACTCTTCTCTCTGCAAAGAACGGAAGGGTGCTAGCAAAACCAATCAGCTTATCCACCTCAATATTCTTGCCCTCAAAGTAAGCAAAGTTCATCTCATCACCGCCATTTAACAGGGCAGCTTTTAGTTTTTGCTTATATTGCTTCTTTAAATAATCCTCAGAACCATATAGCAAGTAGACAGTTTTGAACTCTTTATTTTTTATATGACTATTGATAACCTGCATATTACCTTACCTTTTCCTGGAACTAACAATGTGACCACGGCACAGAAGTTGTACCATGGTCTATTGTACCTAAAATAAAGGGATTTATCAAGAATTATCTTTGAGACTCTTAAGACAAGTACTCCTCAATCTTCATCTTAACCCCATCCGTTTGAATTTCAATGGCGCCACCATTCATCGTAAGATATGGCTTACAGCCTATCTCTTCTAACCTCTCTAATAGTTCCTTGTGAGGATGTCCATAAGAATTATCCCTACCACAGCTAATCAAACCAAACTTAGGGGTTACCTTTTGTAAAAATTCTAAACCAGAAGAGTTCTTAGAACCATGATGAGCCACCTTAAGTACCTCATACTGTCTTAGTTTTATCTCCTCTAGCATATCATTCTCTCCCGCTGCTTCCACATCCCCAGTAAATAACATATCAAATTCTCCATAGGTAAGGGACAGAACAAGGGACGTATCATTAGCTGAAGTGGCCTCATAGTCATAGGTAGGATGTAAACAAGTAATGTTTAATTCTCCACCGTTCAGAGTGTCTCCTCTTTTAAACCTAAGTACAGGTATTCCACATTCTTTAGCCCGTACCACTAGAGCATTGTAGTTATCATCTTTATAACAAGTATCCGAAAGTACAAGGGTCCTAATCCTACACTCTCCCTTTGCGGAAGCATCCATTACTTCAAGTATCCCAGAAGTATGATCCAAATCACAATGAGTAACAAACAAATAATCTATCTCGCTAATTCCCCTTGCGTAGAGATATGGTAAAATACGATAGGTTCCCACTTGGCTAATGTCAGAACTCCCACCATCAATCATATAAACACTTCCATCATTAGGTCGAATAACAAAGCAGTCCCCTTGCCCTACATCTAATGCTGTAATCGTTAGTGTGTTTTTTGTAGGCCAAGGAAGAAGAAGGATTGCCATACCAAGTAAAAGGACAAGAATACCAATCTTCCTCCTTTTATGTGCTAACCACAAACCAAGAATAGCAAATAGGCTATAGAGTAACAGTTTTAACGTATCTGGTTTCCCAATGACGATATAATAGGCTGGAAGTTGATAAATATAGCTACAGAGAGTGTTACAGAATACAATAATAAAATGAGTGGAGGCTAAGAAAAATCTTCCTAAGGAAAGAAACAGACATCCTAAGAATCCAGCTGGAAGACCAAAGAGAATGACGTAGTCCATAATTGGAACTACCATAAGATTCATGAGAAAGGAATAGGTAGGGAGGCGATAAAAACTTACAAGAATTAGAGGTAATAATACAACTTGTATGGCACATTGAAACATCAATAAAGAAACTAGCCTGCACCTAATATTTACAGAGACCTTATGTATACGTACAATTTTATTTGAGGCAATTAAAAGACGCTTCTGTTCTCCTCTTTTCTTCCAATACTCTATGGGAACTAGTATCATAAGACAGGGATAACTAATCCCAATCCCAAGAATTGCACCATAAGATAGTAGAAACCCTGTATTATAAATCTGCATCGGCTCTTGTACAAGAATTAGTA
This sequence comes from Bacillota bacterium, assembly GCA_023416695.1. Lineage (GTDB taxonomy): Bacteria > Bacillota > Clostridia > Lachnospirales > Lachnospiraceae > KM106-2. Next base: position 5,354 of record JAEZGY010000036.1, read on the forward strand.
AAGCACTAAGTGCTACCGCAGATAGTAAATCATAAGTCCTACCAACTATACCCGCACCCAAAAGAATTATCATCATAACTACAGCACGATTTGTTGCTACACTAAATCCAGTTAAAATACCATAAAATAAGATAAATAGTACCACAGCTAATGTCGCCCATTTACGCCCACCAACTTTCGTAACAAATGCAAATAGTGCCATTCCAAGAAGTGTTATATGCATTCCTGAAATACTAATGACATGACTGATTCCTGCTGCCTGATAGAGCTGTTTAATCTCTTGCTTTAAGTTCTTTGTATCCCCTATAAGCATCGCATTTAAGACCGAAGCGCTATCCTCATCTAGGCTTTCGTATACAGACTTCACCTTATTACGCAATAGATAAAAGCCTTGAGACAGAGTATTTACACATGGATTAGTAACCTGCAGATCCATAACTAGCATCCTATAATCGATATTTTGTAGCTTGTTATAAAAACGCTCATTAAACTGTCCAGGGTTTGTGGGAGTTGTAAATAAAGATAACTTCCCTGATACACTTACATGATTCCCTATAGCTAGATCAGGAATAGTTTTTACATATACATAAATTCTAGAACTGGTATGATAATGAGGATTAGAATTCTCCTTTAAGAGGGAATCATAATACGAAACATCAGATAAAAGGAGTTCATAAGAATTCTCCTTCTTAAGAATATCAGAAATGGTTCCTTCACATGTAGTATAGATTGGCCCCTTATTAAGCGCCTGATCAATCGGTCCTGGAAGCTGTTGATTCCACATGAGAAGTGCTCCTACTAGAAAAATAAGAGGTTCTAAAAAGATAAATTTGTCATGGGGATTACTAGAACAAAAAAACCAAAAGAATAGAATACCACCTAACATTGCAATGGCTAGTATTACTAAAAGAGAAAAAGGGAGATGATAGCAAAGGCCTCCTAAGACATAAGCTATAAGGAGCAACAATAACGGTCGTTTGATCAAAAAGGTACCTCCAGTCTTATTTATTACACAATTAAAATAGTCTCTGTAGGTACCTTTTACCTAGTTTACACTAGATTTTTCTATTAGATCATAATTATTTTCAAAATACTGATCAAAATTATCAACTAATCCATACTTTTGTACTTGCTTTCCATCAATAGTAAATTTTACTTTATTTATCGAAGGTAGACTAGTGAGTGAGTTGACAATGGAATAGATAATTAGTTTGTCATCTATATCCTCACCTTTCTCTAAAAACTCAGCACTTAAATCTATATAGCAACAATAATCGATGGTTACTATACTATTACAAACAGTTCCTCTTGGTATCACACTATGAAGATCCCTGGTTATATCACTGATATTTTCAGGACCATCAATTAACTGGCTTATGATAATTTTCTCTAAAGAAGTGGAACCGTCATACTCTGCTGTAGCATCCACTGCCACAAGTTGATCGAACTTCTCGTTAGCATAACAAAGCACAATATTCTGCTGGGTCTGATAATTACTATTTTCTATAAAGCTATTGGAATTCATCACTCCAACCACCTTACTATCCTCTTGTAAGGCAACCTGATCTACATAGAATTCTACTCCAGTGATACCTGGCACCTGACACAGCGTTTTTACAATAGCCGCACGATGCAAAGTCTCCTTAGCCCCACTAAGGGTATTATAGCTGTTATCAAAATTCAGCCGAATGGTAATACCATCTTCTGGTATCATATACGCTGGTGGATTAATCTCATCTGGTAATGTTTTTTTAGAGGTTACATCCTTAGGTACCTCTCTTAAAGCTTGAATAAATTCTTCTATCAGTTTTGTCTTATTCTCCTCATTAGGAGTAAACTCTTGTTTCACCAGCCCTGTATCTGAGCTGTTAATATAATAAATATAATATTCTGATTCCACCGTTTCCTCTTTGTCACTACAGGAGTAAAGAAACAGAAGACTTAGTAGCATCAGGATCGTAGTAATCTGTATTTTCTTCATAAAGACCTCCTTTACGGGCTATGAGATATAGTTAAGTGGAATTCTGACAGTGAAGGTAGTACCTTCCTTCTCTTTACTATAAACCTTAATTGCTCCTCTGTGCATCAGAATTGCATTACGTGTAATAGATAACCCAAGGCCTGTCCCACCAGTTTCCCTGGATCTCGCTTTGTCAACACGATAAAACCTCTCAAAAATATGATCCTGTAATTCTTCAGGAATTCCAACTCCAGAATCTGCTACTTTAATATAGAAAAACTTATGGTCAGCATTTAGAGAAACTCTTACCCATCCTTCATCATAGTTATACTTAATGGCATTCTCAATTAGGTTGGTAATAGCTAAAGAAAGCTTCACTTCATCTACCTCAGCAAGAACAGGTCGAAAACTTTCAAATATCAACTCAATATTTCTTGTGGATGCTATAGGTTTTAAGCGTTTTAAAATCTGCTCTAATAATTCATTGATATCGATACTGTTTATATTCATCTCTCCAGAAGTCTTATCCAACTTCACTAAGGATAATAAATCGCTAATTATCTCATTTTCTCTTTGAATTTCATCCGTAATATCCATCAAAAACTCACGATATAGTTCAGGAGAAACTTCCTCTTGCATCAATAAGGAATCAGCTAACACCTTAATGGAGGTAATTGGCGTCTTTAATTCATGAGATACATTGCTCACAAACTCCTGTCTTGAACTTTCTAAGTGCCTAATTCTTTCAATCATTTTATTAAAGGATTCCACCATGCTTTCTACCTCAGTGTACCCTGAGATGGATACCTGCTCATCAAAGGATCCTTCCGACACATGGTCAATACTTGTAATCATCTTTTTAAAAGGTTTTGTTACTAAATAAGAGAACCAAGCAGCAAAAATTAACATAATAAGTACAAATAGAACAATTAGTAAATACGTTTTTTGATGTACGGATTCCATAGTTTTATAGATATCTGCTGTAGATACTCTAACTAACATTGCCCCACCAATTGTAGTATCTGTACCAGTTGTCTTACTACCATTATTTAGATTAACCGTGGAATTATTTGCACTATCTTTAGATACTTTTGTAGTGATTGGCACTGCAATTTCAATATAATCCACACCAATCTTGTGACTACTTTCCCCCTTCATGGCCCTTAACACAGGTTCTGAGATATAGTACTGTGTTGTAGTCGAGGTAACAGTGGAGGTAACTTGAGTACCATAGGTATAGGTATCCTGTAGCATCCTACATTTACTATTTAGTAAAATGACACGTCCACTATATTGCTCTGCAATAATGCGAATCTCTGTAGTGACCTCAGGATTTTCTTCTCCATATAGTATTCTATTTTGGGCAATCTTCTCCCCTAGTAAATCTAATCTTCTTGCAATATCTTCTACTCTATACTCAGTCGCCTTAGACTCATATCGAGAGGTAACAAGCCCAATAAAAATAGACATAGGAACACAACCTATTAATAGTAATACCATAAATAACTTGAATCTCATGCTATTCATATATCTTTTTATCTTTTTAAATCTGGCAAATATAAGAAACACCTCTTTCTATCTCTGGTGCAGTATGTTCAAAATCACTCTTTGTTATGAAAAACCTTAACGTATAATAACATATAGGTAGAGACCCATCGGGTCTCTACCATAGTTTAGCAAAAAATCATTCCATCTTGTTAACGACCTGGACCTCTTCCTGGACCCCATCCTGGTCCTCTTCCTGGACCCCATCCTGGTCCTCTTCCTGGACAACAACCCGGACCCCATCCTGGTCCCCATCCCCAATTAGGTGGTGGAGGTGGTGGTGGCGAACCACAACTCCAACCCCAAGGAGTAAAACCACAGCCTCCCCAATTGGTAGCGCTTACTTTGTTAGACGATTTATTTTCAAAATTTTCATTTTGCATAGTATCACCAAAAATTCATTTCATTTACATTATTAGTATATGCATACGTCGATTTGTGGTGAATATAATCAAATTAGATTGAATTATCCTTGAAAGAAATATCCTACACCCCACTTAGTATGTATATACTGTGGTTCACTTGGATTTCCTTCAATTTTCTCACGAAGTCGTCTTATATGAACATCTACTGTTCTTACATCACCTGGGTAGTCATATCCCCAAACGATATTAAGAAGATTTTCTCTACTATAAACCTTATTCGGATTCAGCATTAGTAGCTCAAGTAAGTCGAATTCTTTCGCTGTGAGATTAACCTCTGTACCATCGATATAAACTCTTCTGGATTCACAATCTACTTTGATATTACCAAAGGTATATATCTTAGTAACCTCCTCCACCTTTTCCTTTTTGGTACTTCTACGCATAATCGCTTTAATTCTAGCTTTTACTTCTAGAATATTAAACGGCTTAATGATATAATCATCTGCTCCATACTCAAGTCCTAAAATCTTGTCCATGTCATCACCTTTTGCTGTTAACATGATGATTGGAACACTACTAAATTCACGGATTTGTACACAGACATCAAAACCATTCAACTTTGGAAGCATTACATCTAATAAAATAATATCATATTCCTTGGACTTTGCTGCTTGGAGCGCTTCTTCTCCATCATAGGCGCAATCCACCTCCATGCCATCCTGCTCAAGGCTAAAGCGAATGCCCTTAACAATTAATTTTTCATCATCCACTACTAGAACTTTCTTACCCATCTTATCCACCTCAATTGACTTTAATATAATCTTTTATCTTTGAAAATAAGCCCGTCTTGATTCCTACAATATTCATTAGCTCCTCTTTGCTTCTAAATAAGCCATGCTCTTCCCGGTAAGCTAGTATGGCTGCCGCCTTTGCTTCTCCAATACCTGGAAGTGTCATCAACTCCTTCGAGTCAGCATAATTAATATTTACTGACAGACTTTCTTTTGCTTGGTTTCCACTCTTATTCTCTACATCATGGATTTCTTCTGTATTCGTATAGTTTCCTTTTTTCTTCTCCTCTAGAGAAGGGATATAAATCTGTTCTCCGTCCACTACTACCCTAGCCAGATTCACACATTCGGGTGCAGCTTGTTTTGTAAAACCACCTGCCAGCTCAACTATATCTTTTACTCTGGCACCCACATCAAGTTCATATACTTCCGGCTTCTTTACCTGTCCGCAAATATATACATATACCTTACTACTAGAAACAATGGTGACTGATGGAAGGACGACTTCCTTACTATTGCTAGAAGGTTGTGGTGACTGCGTACTTGCAATCATAACCTCGGCATCCGTATCCCCATTGCAACTATAGAATAATCCCGTTGCCCCTAAAAAAGCAGCTGTAAAGAATACTTTTACAACGCTTTTTTTGTTCATATTCTACTTCCTTTACTATATTTTGTAACTAAAACGCTACATCTTTATTCTACCTAATCAACTTTTGTTTTACAATAGAATTTTCATGTTCTTGCATATTTTTATAATAACAATTGTTATAAAAGCTACTTTTCCCATTTAAATATGATAAAACCCAGTATAGCTACTGCCATACCAATTAACTTTCTCCACTCAAAATCCACCTTATGCATCCCAAACATTCCAAAAAGTTCAATCAAATAAGCTACTAATAACTGTGCTATAACAATAAGTAAAGCAGCTTTTGCCGGTCCTAAACTATTGACAGACTGAATGACAGTAATCGTAATAAAAGCACCTAACACTCCTCCTAAGAGCATATACTTGCCATCAATTTTAAATAAGTCAGTAAAACTGGAGGATCTTCCAGTGACAAACCAGGCACCTAAGCAAACGATAAGTGCAGTAAACTGAACGAAGCTAGCAGACACCCAAAGGCTTGTCTGCTTTGTCACCCCACTATTAAATACCCCTTGAATACTCATTAGTGCCCCGGATAACAGAGCGATCAAAAGTCCCCACATATGGTTCTCCTTTCTTCCTATCATTTTTTTAAAAAAAAGAGACTGTATCTGTCTTTCATCAGTATACAGTCTCTTATATTCTTACCCTTTTTCATGAACCTATGCAGTTAACTTAAACCAAACACTCCTTAAGAATCTTAATCATTTCATCAACATGCTCTTTTTCTATAATGAGTGGTGGAACAAAACGAAGAATTTTGGCACCTGCAGGAACAAGAAGCAAGCCCTTTTTCTGAGCTTTTACTATAATGTCACCTACTGACTCTTTAAATTCCACTCCTTGCATGAGACCTTTACCACGGCGTTCTACCATGCACTCATTATCTTCTACTAACTGATTTAACTGAGCCTCTAAGTAGGAACCAACCTCTTTTACATGTGTCGTAATGTCAAGCTTATCGTATAAGTCGAATACCGCATCTACTGCTGCTGTTGCTAATGGGTTATAACCATAGGTTGTTCCATGATCGCCTGGCTCCAAAGTTAAGGCTGCCTTACCTCTTGCTGCAAAGGCTCCTACAGGAATTCCACAACCCAAGGCTTTAGCGGATGTCATGACATCTGGACAAACACCATACCCCTCATAAGCAAACATATCCCCTGTACGTCCCATGCCACATTGTATCTCATCGCATATCATAAGAAGATCATACTCATCACATAAGGCACGGACACCCTTTATAAATTCATCTGTACCTGGATAAAATCCTCCTTCTCCTTGAATCGTTTCTATTAAAATACAACATGTCTTATCTGTAATCTGAGCTTTTACACTATCTAAGTCATTAAAATCAGCAAACTTAATATTTGCTAACATTGGTCCAAAAGCCTTCTGATACTTTGGTTGCCCAGTTACGGCAAGGGCTCCCATACTTCTTCCATGGAAAGAATGATTCATGGCAATGATTTCACCATCTGGTTGGCCAGTTTTATTATAATAATACTTTCTTGCTAGCTTTACTGCCCCTTCTATAGCCTCTGTCCCAGAATTCGTAAAAAATACTTTCTCCATGCCAGAGGCTTTCACTAATTTCTTAGCTGCCTCTACAGAAGGTTTATTATAAAAGAAATTGGACGTATGTATTAAGGTATCCACCTGGGCTTTCACTGCATTTTTATAAACTTCATTACTGTAACCTAGGGCAAATACTGCAATCCCTGCTGCAAAATCTAGATACTTTTTCCCATCCTCGTCATAAAGGTATACCCCTTCTCCTCGTTCTAACACGATGGGATAACGGTTATAGACAGGGATAAACACTTCTTTTGCATCATCAATTACTATACTCATTCTCCAGCCACCCTTCATTATTAATTATTGCTGTTCCGATACCTCTCTTAGTAAAGAACTCTAATAAAAGACAGTGATCTCTTTTTCCATTCAAAATATATACACGATTTACACCCTTTTCTATGGCTTCTATACAGTTGTTTAATTTAGGAAGCATTCCACCACCGATAAATCCTTGTTCAATTAATTCATGGGCATGATCTAAGGTCAATACAGAAATCAAGGTGTTTTTATCCTGAGGATCAGTACATACTCCATCAATATCTGTTAAAAAAGCGAGCTTTTCAGCACCAATGGCCATTGCTACTGCACAAGCGGCATCATCTGCATTAATATTGTAGGTTTGATATTCATCATCTACACCGATAGGAGCGATAATCGGAATGAAGTCATTATCAATAAGGGAATCGATGAGAGTGGTATTTACCTCTTTGATGTTTCCTACAAAGCCAATGTCTTGACCGTTAGCAAGTTTTTTCTCTACCTTAAGAGTTGTTCCATCTTTTCCGCTAATGCCAACAGCCTTAACACCTAACTGCTCTACCATTTGTACTAGATGCTTATTGACACGATTAAGCACCATCTCTGCCACTTCCATAGTATCCTCATCAGTAACTCTAAGGCCTTCTACAAACTTCGACTCTTTGCCAATCTTTGATAGCCATCTGCTAATGTCTTTTCCTCCACCATGTACAATAATCGGTTTCATGCCAATGAGTTTTAGTAATGCAATATCTTTGATGACACTGCTTTGCAGATCCTCATCTAACATAGCACTTCCGCCATATTTTACTACTACCTTCTTATTATTATAATGTCTAATATAAGGAAACGCCTCAATTAAGGTATTCGCCTTAATTGTAATTTGCTCCATATAAGTATCCATTTTTTCTTCCATTCTATCCATCCTCTTCTCTCTAGCTTCTATAGTCTCCATTAATCTTTACATAATCATATGTCAAATCACAACCCCAAGCAGTGGCACTTGCTTCTCCTTGGTGCATCTCACAAATTGCGGTTACTTCTTTATCAGAAAGGATCATAGTAGCAAACTCTTCGCTAAAATCTGCTGTCAGACCATTCTCCACAAGCTTTAGTTTTCCCGATTCACTTTCTATGTACAAATCCACCTTTTCAGGATCAAATTCTACTCCTGCATATCCTAAAGCACAAAGAATGCGACCCCAATTAGCATCTCTACCAAAGATAGCAGTCTTTACTAGATTAGAAGTGATTACTGCTTTACTAAGTAGTACAGCTTCTTCTTTTGTTTTTGCACCAATTACCTTCGCCTCCAAGAGTTTACTAGCACCTTCCCCATCTTGTGCTATTAGCTTCGCTAGTGTCTCATTTACAAAATGTAAGGCTTCACAGAATGCTTGATAATCTTCATTTTCACTATCTATCACAGCATTACCTGCCAGTCCATTGGCTAGTACAATAAGTGTATCATTGGTAGAGGTATCACGATCTACACTTATCATATTAAAAGTATCTTTTACATCTTTACTTAGTGCTTTTTGTAATAATTCTTTTTTTATAGCCACATCTGTTGTAACCACAGCAAGCATAGTTGCCATATTTGGATGAATCATGCCAGAACCCTTACTCATACCAGCGAGGCGTACTGTTTTTCCTGTCACGGTAAATTCTACTGCCACTTCCTTTGGAATGGTATCCGTAGTCATAATTGCTTTCGCTGCATTATGTCCAGCCTCTAGGTCTGATTTTAAGTTATCTACTAGAAGCTTTCCACCTACCGTAACTTTATCTACTGGTATCGGCATACCAATGACACCAGTAGATGCTGTCAAAACTGCCTTTGTTTTCAGATTTAGGGCATCTGCAACAGCCTTTGCCATAGCTTCATTGACAGTATCCCCTTCCTTACCCGTACATGCATTGGCAATCCCACTATTAAATACCATGGCCTGTGCTGTCTCGCATTCCTTTATAATGGCCATATCCCATTTTACAGGAGAAGCTTTCACCACATTTGTGGTAAAAACACCGGCAACAGATGCTGGTACCTTACTATAGATCAATGCCATATCCATTCTATCCTTATATTTAATCCCTGCTGCCACGCTAGCGGCCTCAAAACCTTGAACAGCAGTAACTCCACCATCTACTTTTTTCATATTAATTCTCCTCCTTTATGGGAACATCGGAACAATCTGTAAACCTTCATTTTCTGGAAGACCAAACATGATATTCATGTTCTGTACCGCCTGACCAGCAGCACCTTTTACCACGTTGTCTAAGGCTCCCATCATAATGATACGATTCGTTCTCTCATCTATGTTAAAGTTAACATCTACAAAATTACTACCTTCTACCCATTTGGTTTCTGGTGGTACATCTTTCTCTAACACACGTACGAAATATTCATTCTTGTAGCAGTCATTATAAATCTCTTTCATTTCTTCATAGGAAATCTTCTTTTTTAAGTTTGAATAAGCGGTAACTAGAATTCCACGATTCATCGGAACTAGATGGGGCACAAAATCGATTACAATAGGTTGTTTTGCTACGTAACTAAGCTGTTCCTCAATCTCTGGAATATGACGATGGGTGGTCACTCCATAGGCTTTGATATTTTCATTGACCTCACAAAAGAGATTATTTAACTTGGCGCCTCTTCCAGCACCGCTAGTACCTGATTTAGCATCTATTATAATAGAGCTTTCTTCTAGTAACCCTGCTTTTAATGCTGGATAGATACTTAAAAAGGAACAGGTTGGATAGCATCCTGGATTGGCAATTAATCTTGCATTCTTTACGTCATCTCGATTTATTTCACACAAACCATAGACTGCTTCTTTAATATATTCCTTACTTTTATGTACAATGCCATACCATTCTTCATAGGTAGTTACGTCCTTGATACGAAAGTCCGCACTAAGGTCAATCACCTTGGTTTGAGAAAGGATTTCTTCTTTCATGAGGGATGCACATAGCCCCTGAGGGGTTGCTGTAAAAATCACGTCCACCTGTTTTGCTAATTCCTCCATATTATCTTCCTGACAAATATTCTCCACAAGTTTGACCATATTCCCAAAGACAGAAGCATATTTTTTATCTATATAACTATGGGATCCATACCATACTACCTCTGCCTGCTTATGCTGTAATAGAAGTCTAACTAACTCTCCTCCAGCATAACCTGTGGAACCAATAATCCCACATTTTATCATAACAACCATCCCTTTCCTTTGATAATATATATCACTTAATATGTATAATTTTACATATATTACGTTTAAGATTAAATAATTATACATCAATAATGTATTTTATGCAATACTATAATTTTGAATAGGAAATCATTTTCAATCCTTATTTTAATATATAAATCTATTAAATCAAAATATTCCCTTTAAAATCAAGGGTTTTCCTTCTTTAAGTTAAACCTATTTTATATTTTTTGTTTTTTGTCTATCCTAAAAATAATTCTTGCATAATTACACTGTCTGTTGTATATTTATTATTATCATGAAAATCATACCAAATCCCTTGGGGTTTGTTACAATTTTAATAAGGAATGGAGGCTTTCTATTATGAAAGAAAAAGTTATTTTAGCCTACTCTGGTGGTCTTGATACTACTGCAATTATCCCTTGGCTAAAGGAAAACTATGATTATGACGTAATCTGCTGTTGTATCGATGTTGGTCAAGGCAATGAACTAGATGGACTTGAGGAAAGAGCTAAACTATCTGGTGCAACTAAACTGTACATAGAAGATGTTGTAGATGAATTTTGTGATGATTACGTGATCCCTTGCGTTCAAGCCAATGCCATCTACGAGAATAAGTACCTATTAGGTACTTCCATGGCAAGACCTGTAATTGCAAAACGTCTTGTTGAAATTGCAAGAAAAGAAGGAGCTACTGCAATATGTCACGGTGCTACTGGTAAAGGTAATGACCAAATTCGTTTTGAACTTGGAATTAAAGCACTTGCTCCAGATTTAAAGATTTTTGCTCCATGGAGATTAGATACTTGGGGTATGAACTCTCGTGAAGAAGAAATAGAATACTGTAGAGAACATGGGATTAATCTTCCTTTCTCCACTGATAACAGCTACAGCCGCGACCGTAATCTATGGCACATTAGCCATGAAGGTCTTGAGCTTGAAAATCCAGCCAATGAGCCAAACTATGACCATCTTCTAGTGTTGGGTACGACACCAGAAAAGGCACCAAATGAACCAGAATATGTGACAATGACTTTCGAGCAGGGTGTTCCAAAAGCAATCAATGGAGTTACCATGAAGGTCTCTGATATCATAAAGAAATTAAATGAACTTGGTGGCAAACACGGAATCGGTATTATTGATATCGTAGAGAATCGTGTAGTGGGCATGAAATCCCGTGGTGTTTATGAGACTCCTGGCGGAACCATTCTTATGGAAGCGCACCAACAGTTAGAAGAACTGATTTTAGACCGTGATACTTATACTTTAAAGAAAGAAATGGGTAACAAATTTGCTGATTTAGTATATGAAGGCAAATGGTTCACTCCAAAACGCGAAGCTATTCAGGCATTTATAGAGACCACTCAAAAATATGTAACCGGCGAAGTGAAATTTAAGCTTTACAAAGGAAATATTATCAAGGCTGGTACTAACTCTCCATACTCCTTATATTCTGAATCCTTAGCAAGCTTTACCACCGGAGATTTGTATGACCATCACGATGCTGAAGGTTTTATTAACCTATTTGGCTTAAGTTTAAAGGTTCGTGCCATGAAGATGGCAGAAGCAGAAAAGAATAAATAATGATTTCATTTAAGCAGTAGTTTTATATAAACTACTGCTTTATTTTTTTCAATATAAGACGATATATAAAGATAATAAGGATAATTATGACATATAGGAGGGTAAGATGAACGATTTTAAAAGAGTAAAAGACTTAAAACTAAATAACTACTTAAAAAACACGCTATTCTTTGTTTTAGTCATAAGTTTTATCTTCATTATGGTTATGATTACTGTAATTAATGCCCGTCAACTAGACTCCATTCGACTAATTTTCTTAGATTTTCAACGAACCGCCTTTTCTGGTATCTTAACAACTGTACTCATTACAATAATGGTAATGCTGACCTTTTTTTACTCCTATAAAGGTTACTATACTTCGACAATCTTGTATGTCCTTTATATACTCTACACAATCGTAACAAATGGAAAAACCAATGATAACAGCCCACTGACAGGTCTACTTATGATTACCATGGGGTACATTAGTTGTTCTATCATTCATTATAATCATAAAAACTTACAAAAAAAATCAAGCCTACTAGAACAACAAAAATCCATATTAAATCAAATTGCCTATTACGATACTCTAACGAATCTTCCAAATCGCCTAAGAATTCTTTCAGAAATTAACGCAATGATTAGATCCTCAAATCCTGACATCGACACTTTTGCTTTAATTCGTATTGATATAGAGAATTATCGTGTTCTTCGGGATTATCTAGGCCATGTAAAAGGAGAAGAAGAATTAAAGTTTTTTGCTGATCGTCTAAAATCTGCGATTCATCCATTAGACATGCCTGGTCGTATGAATAGTGATGAATTCATTGTTCTTGTTCAACGCTCCCTAACGAAGGACGATCTTCAGGATTATGTTCATCTTTTACAACAGGAATTATGTCACAAAATTACTTGTAACCAAGATTCCTTTTATTTAAATAATCATTACGGTATTAGCTTATATCCTGAGCATGGCACCGAAACAGAACTCTTGATTCAATATGCTGATGCAGCCTGTTACTCCGCGAAAAACGATTCAGACCAACATATCTGTTTCTTTAATCATAATCTCTATCAAAAACTAGTTCAAAAGACTCAAATCGAGAATTCACTACGAGAAGCAATCTATACCAGTGAGTTTTATTTGGTTTACCAACCTCAATATAGCTGCAACAAAAAACTGCTTCGAGGCTTTGAGGTTCTTCTTAGATGGAACAGCCCTACCACTGGTTTAATTCCACCATCCGTCTTTATCCCAATTGCAGAGGAAACAGGTACAATCCTATCAATAGGCAAATGGGTATTAGAGCAGGCCTGTGCCTCTTTTAAAGAAATACTACAAAAATATGATACACGCCTTATTCTCTCCATCAATATAAGTGCCATCCAACTACTAGAAAAATCTTTTGTAGATACTGTCATAGATGTTTTGGAAACTACTGATTTCCCACCTGAGCTCCTAGAATTTGAAATAACAGAAACTGTGCTAATAACTTCAAAAGAGACTGTTATACGAATTTTAAAAACCTTAAAAACAATGGGAATTCACATTGCACTAGACGATTTTGGAACAGAGTATGCTTCCTTAAGTTATCTACAACTTCTTCCACTAGACATTCTTAAAATAGACCGTTCCTTTATCAACACCATAGTAGAAGGAGACTCATCTAACTTGGTGGAATCCATTATCAATATAGCAAAAAAACAATCTCTAATTACTGTGGCAGAAGGGATTGAAACAGAAACTCAATTAACGTATTTAAAAGAAAAGGGCTGTCAATATGTCCAAGGTTTTCTCTGGGGTAAACCTATTCCTAAGTTTGATTTAGAGGAGCTTTTATCAGATCTAAAATCTCAAAATAAACTCCCATAAAGATAACTTCATGAGGCGATCATTGACATTCTAGCATTACTTTGCTAGAATGTCTTTGTCACTTAATAGACAATAATTCATATAATAAGAAAAAGGAGTGAATTAGGATAATCTGTTCCCATCAGATTATCAAAGATAAGGTGTAACCTTTGACAGAAATGTCTTCATTTGACCCACATAGCAAGTAATATTCTGCCATGTCCTCAGATGATAAAATTAGCGCCAGTACCTCCATTGGGACGAAGTTTGGAGGTTGACGAGGTAGAGAGTAATCGAAAATTCGGCGGATGCTCTCTCGTATCCTCTTGAGTACGTATATATGGACGAAAGCGTCAGGTAACTGTCTCACAAGTCCCTATAATCAAGAAAAGCAATCGGTTGTTTGTGTGCTATTTCTGTTTACCTAAAAATAGGCAAAGCATCCACGTTGCTTCTATTTTGTTGCAAATAATATTAATCTTGGGCAATCCTAATAAAGATTCTATTTTGTTAGTGTCTATTACTAACTTTTATTAGTTTACTTTTTTATTGCCTAACTCATTTCATTAAATAATAAGGAGACGAACTATGTGTGGAATTATAGGTTTTACTGGTGTTTTAGAGGCTGAAAAGGTGCTTGTAGAGGGACTCTCTCAGTTAGAGTATCGTGGTTATGATAGTGCAGGTATTGCATTTTTTGAAAATGATGGCATTCGTACCATCAAAACAGCAGGAAAAGTAGCTTGCCTTGCCGATAAAGTAAAGGAATCTGATATAAAAGATGCTTATTGTGGGATCGGCCATACAAGATGGGCAACTCATGGTGGTGTTTCTGATACTAACAGCCACCCTCACACCTCAGGTAAAGTCACTCTAATTCATAATGGTATTATTGAAAACTATAAAGAGTTACAGCAGGAGTTGGCTGCTAAAGGGAAACAACCAATTTCCCAGACTGATACTGAGATTGCTGCTATGGTAATTAATGACTGCTATGATTATGATCCAATTAAGGCTATTCGTAAGGCGGTTGCAAAACTAGATGGTCAATATGGTTTCTGTATCCTATTTAAAGATCACCCAGGTAAGATTTATTCTATTCGTAATGGTAGCCCTCTTGTTGCTACCCATACTGATAAAGGCTCTATTATTGCTTCTGATATGGTAGCTCTATTACAGTATTCTAAGGATTACTTTGTTCTTCCTGAAAAACATATTGCCATACTTACAACAGACAATATCACAGTACAAGATTTAAAGGGAACCAATGTTGAACCTAAAATGCTTCATGTTGATTGGGATGTAACAGCTGCCATGAAAGGTGGTTATGATTATTTCATGTTAAAAGAAATTCATGATCAGCCACAGGCTCTCCTTAACACCATTGCTCCGAGAATCAAAAATGGTCTTCCAACCTTTGAAGCAGATGATGTTCCAGATGACATTTTTACAAATTGTAACCGAATTATCATTACCGCTTGTGGAACGGCAATGCATGCTGGTATGATTGGACGCACTCTCATTGAGCGTTTTACTAGAGTTCCAGTTACCGTTGAGATTGCATCCGAGTTCCGTTATAGTAACCCAATTATGGATGAACACACACTAGTAATTACTATTTCTCAATCTGGAGAAACCGCAGATACCCTAGCTGCTATTCGTCTTGCCAAAGAGCATAATGCCAAGACCTTATCCATTGTCAATGTAAAAGGCTCCACCATTGCAAGAGAAAGTGATTACGTACTTTATACTCACGCTGGTCCAGAAATTGCAGTAGCTAGTACAAAAGCATATAGTGTACAGCTTTCCATCTTCTATCTCATTGCTTTCCGTTTTGCCTATACTATTGGGAAATTAAGCGAAGAAGACACTAAGAATTATATCTCTGGATTACAAAAAGCCATTGCTTCTATTAACGAGGTAATGGAGTATGAAAGTGATTTAGAAATGGTGAGTGCCTCCTTAGATACTGCAGAGGACTTATTCTATATCGGTCGAGGTTTAGACTATGCTCTGTCCTGTGAAGGCTCTTTAAAATTAAAGGAAATCAGCTATATCCATTCTGAGGCATACGCTGCAGGTGAATTAAAGCATGGTACTATCTCTTTGATTACTGAAAATGTACCTGTAATTGCTCTAGCTACACAAAATGGCGTCTTCTCAAAGATGATTAGTAACATTAGAGAGGTTCGAGCAAGAGGTGCTAAGGTGATTCTAGTAACCAATGGAGAAATGGAATTAGATGAATCTGTATGTAGCTTCCACATTTCCATTCCTAAGATGGATGATTGTTTTACACCATTTGCAACTGCTGTAATCATTCAATTTATTGCATATTATTGTGCTTTACATCGTGGCTTAAATGTAGATCAACCACGTAACCTTGCTAAAAGTGTAACAGTTGAATAATAGATATAAAAACAAGCGTCACCATATGGTGACGCTTGTTTTACATACTCTGCGTTAACAGATTTATATCTTGTTCCTTTAGAATCTTAAGAAATCTTGAAACAGGAAAACCTACCACATTGTAGTAGTCCCCTTGGATTCCTTTAATATAGGCCCCAAACCTTCCTTGGATGCCATAGGCTCCTGCCTTATCCTCATATTCTTCACAAGACAGGTAGTGCTCTATCTCTGACTCTGACATTGGAAATACTTCTACCTTTGTCTCTTCAACAAATGAAAGTGTCTGCTTTTCATCACCCTTAAGTATCACTATGGTCACTCCCGTATACACACTATGCACGCTTCCCTGTAACAAAGAAAGCATTTGCCTAGCATTGTTAATATCCTTTGGTTTTCCAAGGATGGAATCATGAATAGCAACCACAGTGTCTGCTCCAATAATGATTGTAGTACCTTCTATATTGGAAGGATTTAAGCGTTTAGCGACATCCTCTGCCTTTTGCATGGATAATTCTTCGACTACCTCATAAGGTTTTGTCTTAGTGATTACTTCCTCCACAGCACTTTTTATAACTGTAAAGGTAACACCCACCTGTTCTAGTATTCCTCTCCGTCTTGGTGAATTAGAAGCTAATATAACCTGATACATATAAAATCCTTCCTACTGCCCGCCTTTTTTTAATAAATGTGGACAGTTCTCCATATGAGCATAATCGTTTACTCTCTCCACATAAAAACGCTTTTTCTCTTCTCTATAATATAGTTCAGTAATACTACAGTTCTCGAGATTCTTACAGAATAATAGCTTTTTGGCTTGATCCATACCAAGAATACCTGTTAGCAAAGAACGAATCACCCCACCATGAGTCACTACTGCCACTTTTTCGTGACCACTATTTACTATCTCCTGCATAATTCTTATAGAACGTTCAAGGACCTGCTGCCCGCATTCTCCTTCCGGAAAACATAAGTCTTTCGTTAGTTCATCTCGTTTCTCCAGGAAATCTTGAAACAATACAGGAATATCTCTGTTCTCTTTTCCCTCTAAAGCACCAAAACTGATTTCACGAAGATCCCTTCTAATCTCAATTGGCTGCTCCTTAGGAAACTGATTCCTCTTTACAAGCTCTTGTTTTATTAGCTTTGCAGTCTCTTCGGCCCTAATAAACGTACTAGCATAAATAGCATCTATCCCATACGTTCCAATACGCTCTGCCACCATTACTGCCTGTTCTCTGCCCTCTTTTGAAAGGCCAACATCTGCATTACATAAGGTAGTATTTTGTCTCCCGTGTCTAATTAAATATATTCTCATCCTAATACACCTATTAATTCACTAATTATAATAAAGGTATGTTTTTCTTCTCCGTCTCTTCCACAATAGCCTCTGGCCATATAGATGCTTGAACCTCTCCAATATGAGCTTTTCTCAAGAAAAACATACAGATTCTAGACTGTCCAATTCCCCCACCAATGGTGTAAGGTAATTCCTTATCCACAATTGCCTTTTGGAATGGCATAGAAAGACGATCCATGCAGCCTGCAATCTCAAGCTGTGTTAATAAAGAATCTTCATCTACACGAATTCCCATAGAGGATAATTCTAAGCCTATATCTAATACTGGATAATACACAATTATATCCCCATTTAATGACCAATCATCATAATCTGGAGCTCTACCATCGTGCTTCTCACCAGATGCCATAGCTCCACCAATCTGCATAATAAAGACTGCACCCTTAAGCTTTGCTACCTTACATTCTCTCTCTTTTGGAGATAAATTTGGATAAGTATCTTCTAATTCTTGAGTAGTAACAAAGGAAATCTCCTCTGGTAATATTGGAGTTATGTAATCATATTTATCAGAGACATATTTCTCTGTGTTCTTTAATGCCATGTATACTTTTCTTACTATGTTCTGTAGCGTCTCCAAGTTACGTTCTTCTTTATCAATCACCTTTTCCCAGTCCCACTGATCCACAAAAATGGAATGAATGTTATCTGTATCTTCATCACGTCGAATCGCATTCATATCTGTGTAAAGGCCTTCTCCATTATGAAATCCATATCTTTTTAATGCTTGACGTTTCCATTTTGCTAACGAATGTACAATCTCTACTAAGGCGTCGTTCTGTTCTTTAATGCCAAAAGCAACAGGGCGCTCTACACCGTTCAAATTGTCATTAAGTCCTGATTCAGGTCTTACAAACAGTGGTGCTGACACACGAGTCAGATTCAACTGTTTTGCGAGTTCTCGTTCAAAAAAATCTTTAACTTCTTTTATGGCTACTTCCGTCTCTCTTATATTAAGAGTGGCTTTATAATCCTCTGGAATAAATAGTCCGTTCATAAGCGTCTCCTTTAGTTTGTTCATTCTAAATAACTTATTTATTTTATCACATTTGATATAATCTTGTAAATTATGTTTTTGTATTCTAGTAAAGTACACATCCTCTTTTATTATCATATTATATAGTATGAGCAGAAAGGAAGTGATCTATTGGCATATAAAATTTTTGTGGATCAAGGCCACAATCCAACGGGATACCACAATGCAGGAGCGACAGGCTTTGGACTTCATGAAGAAGACATAACATACCAGGTAGGAGCCTATTTGGCAGATATTCTAGATTCTGATGACCGTTTCGAGGTAAGAACCTCAAGACCAACCCCTACCACTGTGCTTGGTACAAATAACTCCACAAGCTTAAGAGCCAGAGTAGATGCCGCTAACAGCTGGCCTGCAGATTATTTTATTAGTATTCATGTCAATTCTAATAACAACCCTAATATAAATGGAAGTGAGGTATATATCTACAGAACTGGTACCAAAGCAGAACAACTGGCTACTGCAATACTCAATGAAATTGTACGTCGAGTAGGTACAAAAAATAATGGTGTCCGTACTAACCCGGCACTATATGTACTTCGTAAAACTAATATGCCTGCAGTACTAGTAGAACTAGCCTATATTAGCAATGAAGATGATGTGGAGAAGCTTAAAAATGACCAGTATCAGTTTGCTTATGGAATCTATGTTGGGCTATTGAATTATCTAGGTTTGCCACAATTATAATACCATTTTTTTCATGCCTTACGAGATAAGAATTTGCATTGCACTCTTGACTTGTAAGGGCTAACATGCTACTATATTTGTGTAATTTAAGTATAGATTAGATGTTCACATACCTTTGTAAATTGCTTTTCTATTTAATTTACAGGGTATGTGATTTTTTATCCTGCATTGTATGATACATACATACTAGCCACGATAAAACCCTATTGTTAACAAACATAAGGGGACTATCCATCTAACATATTATTTTTATTTTTCAAGGAGGTATCTTACATGAACAAAGGTACAGTTAAATGGTTTAATGGAGAAAAAGGATTCGGTTTTATTACTGATGAAGCAACTGGAAAAGATGTATTCGTACACTTTTCAGGCATCATTGCTGAAGGCTTTAAGACTTTAGAAGAAGGTCAAAACGTAACATTTGATACTACTGAAACAGAACGTGGCTTACAGGCTATTAATGTTACTGTTGCTTAATCTTTTATATAAATTGATATAGCAAGGATTAATTATTATCAACGTTACAAAAAGGAGTTTTATCATTAGAACTCTTTAACTGCGGTAGGTCACTTTATGTGCCCCCACCGCAGTTTTATTATGCGCTTTTTTGACTCTCGAAAGCTTTTTTGTTACCTCGGCATATGCAGTCATTGTTATATATTAAAATGCCACCCTTCTCCTTAAGAAAAAAGGTGGCATAATTACTCTTAGTTTCTACAACGCACATAATATTGTAAGCAATTGTCAATAGCGATAACCAAAGCAGAGAAAAACGCACTGTCTTCACTGTCTTTTGTATTCATTTCATAGGTATCAGACCAGGATAAGAACTTCTTAGACACTCCACCTACCATAAATCCATCACGATAGATCTTATAATCCCTTGACCATAGATTACCTTCAATGGTGTAGTTCCCATAAGTACTATGTATATTTAATTTAGAAAAAAGTAACGCAGACGGCTGTTGGATGTAGGCGCAAAGTTGCTGTCCCTTGTAGATTTCATATCTTGCACAATTATGGACTAATCTTCTTCCCCTTATGAATAACAATTCCTGTCCTTGAAGATTATAAAGATGAAGCTTATCTCCCATAGTAGATACTCCACTTCCTGCTTTAAAATATACATTACCAAATTCATCATACACATCGTAACTATCGTCTCTACTAAAGACCCTTTGCTTAATATATAATTTCAAGCAAAATCCCCCTAATTATTCGTTATCAATATCAGCATCTTCTTCTTTGATTTCAACATCGACTACCTTCTTATGAAGCTTGATACCACACTTGTTACAGAATTCGCTATCATCAGGAAGAGTGGCTCCACAGTCTGGACATACACACACTTTTCGTAATGTATTTAACTGCTCATAGAGTTCTTTTAGTTTGGCATTACCTTCTCCAATTACTTCGAATTCAATCTCGTAGCTGTGCTCACCTTGATCCACATGTTCCTTATAATATGCCTCACCAATTCTCTCATAAGCCTTACGAATCAATCTCTTCTGTTCACTGATATTCATTTTCACTGTATTTACATCTACAATATCTTTTGCTTTTTTTGCTATATCTTTTCCAGTACTAGTTATTGTTTCGCCTATCTTGTTAAAAATGTCCATAACCAAACCTCCTTATACTATTTATATTTTCATTTTTCTCTTCATATCCAACCAATGTCGTCCAATAAAATATTGAAATGCTCTGTCATAAATGACTAAAACCACCTGACCAGCTACAATAAGACCAATAAGTACATATTGATTGATCTCTTGTGTTAGAACTAGGCTTGGTGCATAAATCAACACTGGAATATACATAGCATTGAATATAAAGAGTTTAAAAACATTGATAATAATACTATTGCGTTTAGTGGATTTTGCCTTTAATAACTTCGTCCATACAAAATCTGTAACCAATAGATAAAAAGCCATCCCCCCATAAGTTAGTACATAAAGCTTATTACCTGGAGTTAGAAAGAAACAAAGTAGTACGCTGCCCGTATAAAAGGCAGCCCCTAGATAAGTACCATGTTCCTTTACTACAATTCCTGTACAGAAAGATGCTAAAGCCAAGAAAAACAAGGTACTCATCTCTATTACACTACCAAGTATTACTAAAACCACAGAAAAAGCCATCATCAGCCCTAAAAAGGACATCTTTCTTGCGCTTACATGCATGAGCACAAATCCCCTCCCATACATTCACAACAGGTATCAAGGGCCCATAGTTTACAGCAGCAATCACAAGGATCATCTCCCATACCACGTCCATATCCTGCACCAGTAGATTGATAACGACGGTTTCCATACTGTAACTGATCTAATAAGCTTGCATACTCCTGATTAGAAGGATCTAGCTGATACGCTTGTTGTGCGAAACTGTATGCTTGCACATTATTACCAATACCACTACTGGCAATTGCTCCATAATAGTACCATCTTGCGTTGTGATCCGTAATTTGATTTAATCGATTGATGGCATCTTGATAACGTCTTTGATTTAAGAACTGAGCTACCTCGGACAATTCCGGTGTATCGTAGGTAGAATTAGCATAATTACTTCCAAAACCTCTAGATGCACCTCCGAATCCACCTGTTCCGAATCCTCCAGTACCAAAACCTCCAGCACCAAAACCTCCGGTACCAAATCCACCTGTTCCATAGGAGGAGCTAGAACTATAACCATTCTCTCTATCCTTCATAATCTGGTTATACGCTTCCTGAACCTCTTTAAATTTATCTTCTGCAAGGTCTGATAAAGGATTATTGACATAAGAATCCGGGTGATATTTTCTGCTTAAATCACGATAAGCTTTCTTCACCTCATCATCTGTCGCGTTTGGACTAATCTCTAATACTTTATATGGATCTGTTATCATCAGTTTCGTTCCTTTCTTTTACACATTTCTGGCGCAATTTATCATACTTACACCAAACGCCAGCATATAATATATTTCTTAAAATATCTATTTCTGGTTTTACCAGAATAGGTAGTTTTTCAAATGCCTTAGTGGCCTCTGCCATCATTAAGGTTAATACATGATCAATTTCTTCTGAAAGCTCCTCCTTAGGAACCTCACGAAATGGATTATAACAACCCTTCTTTAGATCTTCCTCTAGATCTTCGTATGCATCCAGGATATAGATAAACTTTCCTAAGTAGAACCCAAGATTTCTGAGTTCTTCTTGCCATTGGTCTTCTTTATAAACAAAGAATTCAGCCATCAGTTCACCAAAAGGCCTTGCAACATAGTCCAGTCTGGTCTCTCCAGCTTTCTCTAGCTCACTTAGCTCCTTTAGAGTGCGCTTAATCACCTCTACTTGACGCGGATACTTCTTCTCTATCCGTTTATACTTACGTTTCATAAGCTTGGCTAAAGATACCCCTTTTATGCTTTTCTCATCCTCCCAATCATCTCTAAAATGGTGATAGGACAATGCAATATTCATAGCTGCAGCATAAGAAGTAATGTCATTTCTTAACATAGCATGCTTCTTCACTGGATGAACAATACAATGGTGAGCCTCTTGAACAGGTTTCTCCTCGTACAATGCAGTCAATAATACAATTAAAAAAGTCATGTCATAGGTCAAAGTGAATTGACCTACTACTCCATATTCTTTTTTAAGAATTCGACATAAACCACAATAATAGGAATGATATCTTTCATACTCTCTAATCTTTAGTTCTGGTTTATTTATCATTACATAGCCAAACATAAGGCCTCCATAAATCAATTTCCCTACTTTGCTTATCAGTGATAACTTATAATTTTAAGTCTACCTCTAAGCATAATCATTATACCATTAATCAGTTTGAGAGAACACCTCTTTTTTATGTTCTTTTAATAAACTCCTGTTTACATCTAGGGCAAGTAATAGCAATCTTCCCTTTTCCCTTAGGAACACGAATCATCTGTCCACATTTTCCACATTGAAAAATCTTATGTTTCTTATTTGCTTTTGTTTTTGAAGTTGTCTTGTAGCCATAATACGATGAGCCTCTTTTATTCTTCCCATGAGGCAATTTATTGCGAATTGGTCCATATATCCTCATAAACTTTTGATTTTCAGCAGTACGTCTTGCAATATTTCTGGAGAACATACGGAAGAATATCAAGAAAAATAA
Source organism: Bacillota bacterium (assembly GCA_023416695.1). Classification (GTDB taxonomy): domain Bacteria; phylum Bacillota; class Clostridia; order Lachnospirales; family Lachnospiraceae; genus KM106-2. Next base: position 28,750 of record JAEZGY010000036.1, read on the forward strand.
TACATAGCTAAAAAACAGTACAATAACAGAGCCGGTAAAGGACAATACAATACTTAGAATCAAGTATAAAACTAATAGGGCTATATTTAATTGGTCCGAACCATATCTACCAATCATCCACTGACGAAAACGATCCATTAATCTCATAGTAATACCTCTTTCTTATTGGTTTCTAAGTGTTACTTAGTATATTAGTGTTATACGGGGAAGTTGTCAATGAAACAAATCTTAAAAGATTATTAAAATATATCCAAGCCTTGTTTAGTTTTATTGATTTTGTACATAATTTATATAATATTTGTTATATTCTGTATATTTATAAAATAAAATTGATAATTTACTTATTTTCATGTAAAATGCTTATACAAAGGATTTTGGAATCATAGAAAGCACTTATTGTCTATGATTTTATTTTTATATCATATACTAGAAAGGATAAAAATTTATGCAAGCAACTATTTGGGCTATACTCCCACCAGTCATTGCTATTGTACTGGCTTTACTGACCAAAGAAGTATACCTTTCCTTAATGGTTGGTATTTTAGCTGGTGCCTTTCTCTTGACTGGATTGACAAACCCTATTTCTGCATTAAATATAACTTTAGATGCAATGAACGCTAAAATAGCAGGCAATATAGATATTCTTGTATTCCTTGTTTTATTAGGAATCATCGTTGCCTTAATCAGTAAGTCTGGGGCTTCTCGTGCATACGGCAACTGGGCTTCAGGAGTTATCAAATCCAAACGTGGAGCACTATTATCCACCTCCGCTTTAGGTGCTTTAATTTTTGTAGATGACTATTTTAACTGTCTGACTGTTGGTACAGTTATGCGTCCGTTAACAGATAAATATAAAATAACCAGAGCAAAATTGGCATACATTATAGATGCTACAGCTGCACCTGTATGTATCATTGCCCCAATATCTAGCTGGGCCGCCGCTGTTAGCTCTTCCTTGCCAAAGGAAATCAATATAAATGGGTTCCAGTTATTTTTAGACTCAATTCCATTTAATCTGTACGCTCTATTTACTATTGCCTTTATGTTATTTTTAGTGATAACCAACATGGATTTCTTCTCCATGAAAAAAGTAGAGAAAGAAGGAACCAACAAGGAACTTCTTATGGACCATGATGAAATAAAAATTGTGGGAAAAGGTACGGTGATTGACCTTGTTATTCCAATTCTTGTACTAATTGCTTCCTGTATATTCTTTATGTTACACTCTGGTGGATTTTTTGAAGGTGCCAACCTAATCGATGCTTTTGCAAACTGCTCTTCTGCAAGAAGCTTGGTACTTGGCTCTTTATTTACTATATTCTTTATCTTTGTTATGTACTTATTACGAAGAACAATAAACTTTAAGCAATTTTGTGAGAGTTTTACAGAAGGTTTTAAAGCTATGGCTCCAGCAATCTTAATTCTCTGTTTAGCTTGGACCTTATCCGCCATTTGTGATGCAGAACACTTAGATTTGAAAGGATTTGTACAAAATAATATTATGTATATTGACCGTATAAAAATCCTTGTTCCTGCAGTGTTCTTCTTAGTATCCTTAGGACTATCTTTTTCTACTGGAACCTCTTGGGGTACCTTTGCAATTTTAATTCCAATTGCAGTAACTGTATACGATCCAGTGATAGAATATAATATGTTAGTAGTAGGTGTGGCTGCTATTCTAGCAGGAGCAGTATGTGGAGATCATATATCGCCAATCTCTGATACCACTATTCTAGCATCTGCAGGAGCTCAGTGTAATCACATCGAACATGTTTCTACACAACTTCCATACGCTCTTAGCGTGGCTAGTTGCTGTTTAATTGGCTTTGTATTTGCAGGTGTATTTAGTAGTGGAACCATTGGTTTCATCAGTGGTTTTATCACTTTATTAGCAATGATGCTTATCTTTTATATTGTGTATCATAACAAAGAAAAGCTTACACTTAAAAAATAAAAATCTCAGACTTCACAATAAAAAGGAACCCATGTACAGAGTATCTGATACTATTTACATGGGTTCTCTCGTTATATAATTTCATTTAAATTATCTTGAATTGCTTTAGCAACCTCGGGCTTGTTCATAGAATACACATGGATGGCATTCACTCCATTGGCAAGCAAATCTATAATCTGCTCTGTAGCATAGGCGATACCAGCCTGCTTCATAGCAGAAGGATTGTCTCCAAATTTCTGCACAATAGCCTTAAATCGACTTGGTAAATAGGTACCAGAAAGCTCACATATTCTGCTAATCTGATTCCCATTTGTTACAGGCATAATGCCTGCAATCACAGGGATCTTGATTCCTCTTTCACGAATTTTGTATAAATACTTATATAATATATTATTATCAAAAAACATTTGCGTCGTTAAAAAGTCACATCCAGCTTCTACCTTTTTCTTAAGATAACTGATATCTTCCTCTAATGTCTTAGCCTCTACATGTCCCTCTGGATAGCAAGCGGCACCTATACAAAAATCAGATTTCTCCTTTATGGCTGCCACTAATTCATTAGCATACTGGTAGCCATCTGTGATACGATTATTATCCTTTGGTTTATCTCCACGTAGAGCCAATATGTTTTCTATCCCATGTACCTTTAGTAATTCTAGTTGACCTTCAATTTCTTCCTTACTAGAGGAAACACAAGTTAAATGCGCTAGTGGCGTAACTCCAGATACATTCTTAAGATTAGTAGCAATTGCTACAGTATGGGCACTAGTACCACCGCCTGCACCATAAGTGACGCTCATAAAGGATGGCTTAAGCTTTGCTATTTCCTCCGTAGCTACTCTAACCTTCTCATAGTCACTGTCTTTCTTAGGTGGAAAAACCTCAAAGGATAGGGTTGCCTTACCTTGTCCAACAATGTCACTAATCTTCATTATCAAACCTCACTTTTATCTCACTAGGTTGTATTATTATATCCTCAAAATCCTCTAAAGGCATTGGTTTAGCATAATAGTAACCCTGTCCAATGACACAATTACATTTGTTCAGAAAGTCTACATGCTCTCTCGTTTCTATTCCCTCTGCCATTACTTCTAGCTGAAGGTTGTGAATCATCTTGATAGAATCCTCAATAATAATTCTTCCTCTAGAGTTTTCACTTATATCTTCGAAGAATGCCTTATCTAGCTTGATTACATCAATAGGAACTGACTTTAACATATTAAGAGAAGAAAATCCGCTTCCAAAGTCATCCATATGTAATACAAATCCATTTTTCTTCAGATCGTACATTAAACCATAGAGCATATGTACATTTTCCATAAAGAGACTTTCCGTAAACTCCAGTTCTAACAGATTGACTGGAATTTGATATTTGTTTACTAGATTCAAAAGTTTCTGCACCAATGATGGGTCATAAATATGTAGTCTTGATATGTTTACTGAGATTGGATACGCAACCCCCTTATCCAACCATTTCTTCAGTTCTTTACACGCTTGCTCCCACATATACTCATCCAGTTGTAGGATGAAACCGTTTTTCTCAAATAACTTAATAAAACGGTTTGGATACAATATTCCTTGTTTAGGATGATGCCATCTAACTAATGCCTCTGCACCTACCACCTGATTCGAACGCAAATTATACTTCGGCTGAAGGTACATCTTAAATTCCTCATTTAATAGGGCATTATACATCTCCGCTTCAATTCTCTGGGTCTCCACCAGTTCCTTACGGTATTCTTCATTGTAGAAGGCATAATATTGATTGGTGAGCCCTTTAATAGGACGACTAGCAAGTCTAGCCCAATCACACATTAACCGAATAGGAATACTTAAATCTGTTACAAGATAAACGCCAAAGGAGAGTTTAAAGCTAGCATTGGTATATGAGGTCTTTAAGCATTCCTCCCGAATAAAATCGATTACATCAACAATATCTTTTCTAGTATCATAATAAACAAGAATCGTAAAGCAGTCCGCATAATACCTGCAGTACACCTTGTCCTCCAAAGTCAGGCTACGCAAAACATCTGCAATATAACAGATAATTTTATCTCCTATTTCTTCACTGTATACATCGTTAATTACTCGGAAGTTGTCAATATCAAAGGATATAATAGCATATTTTTTACTGGTGTCAGACCATATTTTCTCTCTTGCAACATCATAAAATTTATTAGCCTGATATAACCCTGTTAGAGAATCAAAACTCTTTTCATCTTCAAGTCTTTGAATCATATGAGTCTTAGTTTTATTCTCATATTTACGCATTTCGTCACTTCGACTTTTCTGTACGTCTTTAAACATAATAACACAGATCATATTGCCTTGAGGACTTATTTCATTTAAAACAGCTTCAATAAAGTACCAGTGAAATTCCTGATTTCGGTTAAAAATACGAATGTATCGATGCACTGAGCGTTCCTCATTAGTGAATGTTTCTATCAAATTCACACGACCAAAATAATGAACAAAATCCATCTGTTCCTCTGTGTCAAATATTTCCTTATAAAGATGGTCAAACATCTCTGTATACGTTCTAAAATTATGGTCACTTCCTACGTACTCTTCTTCATTAAACCGCCTTACCTTATCTTTTGTTAGGTTCACTATATAGATATAGTCGTAACTTGCTAGTATTGTTTTACTAAAGCTATCACTCACAATACTATTAAAATCTTCCTTGCTAGTTAGTTCCATTAAATCCGTTACATCGATTTCCTCACTGGTTCTATCCGCTAACATTTTCATATTATCATTTAAATCATTATAGCAGACAAAGGTATTCTTGCCTCTTAGCTTAGCCTGATAAAGGGCAATATCTGCAGTTTTATATAAGTCTTGGAACGTCTTATTGTTTTTAAAGGCACTTACACCAACACTTACTGTAACATGATCAATTCTTTCTCGTACCTGCTTACAAATAGTTTCTGCTTTCTCATAAATAGAGTATACAGTAGGAACATCTTTGATAAAGACAATAAACTCATCTCCTCCAAGTCGACCAATTAAATCTGTTTCGTCCGATAAGTCCCGTAAGATATCACATAATTTAATTAAGACATTGTCACCCTCTAAATGCCCATAAAAGTCATTGATGTATTTAAAGTTATCGATATCGATGATAAATAAAGCTAATAATTTATCTTTCTCATATTTCGCAAGATATTTTTCTATTACATCTTGTGAATACTCTCGGTTACTAACCCGAGTAAGATAGTCTGTATTAGCCTTAATCATTAATTTGTGTTCAATCTCTTTATGTACCGTGACATCACTTATTTTACCAACTAAAACCATGGCCTCATTATCTTCAGAGAAGATACATTGTGCCACTAAATAAATCCAATTTGTTTTCTTGTTCCCCACCTCGTAACAGAGATAGCCATCTATAGACTCTAACTTATCCTCTATAAATTGAGTAAAAATTCGTTTTATTTCTTGCCGACTTTCTTCTGTAAGACGACCTCCAGGTAATGAATTGGACATTGCTTTCTTGTAAAAGTTTGATATATAAGGAGGGCGTTTGACTGTACTTTGGTCACCACCAAAGTAACGCATTTCATCTGTCTCACGATCATATTCAAACATTACCTCACTAGCAAAGGAAAGAATCATCTTATAACGATCCTCAAAGCTTTTTAGTTCCTGTTCTCTTCTCATATTTTCTGTCATAGCTGACAGGATACAATAGACAGCTTCCGAATTATTCAGTGTTTTTTTCATTGGCATAATTTGAACCTTGTAAAATAAAGAAAGTTCATCCTTAACTTTAACTGAAATATTTCCAGTAATCGTTCTATCTTCACTGACACTTTTATTGACGATCGTACAAAAAGATGCTCTATCTTTTTCCTCAATCACTTCCAAGAAATGATTCTTGTACATTTGACTCATTTCCCAAGAATTATAACCTGTATCCCTTAAAAGATTGCCATTACACCACGCTATTGGAAATCCTTCCTTTAACTCCAATTTTAAAATGGCTACCGAAAGACTATCCGTAAATTGTTGAATCTCAAAACTGTTTTTTTGCTCCCTCTCAAGGCTGTTTTTCAACTCTGTCACATCATAAATATACAAACGAAACACCGGAAACTGAGAGTCGTACAACTTTTCTGTATAAACAGCACGAACAAAAACAGAGCGGTTGTCCTTGTCACTGGTATACTCAAAGGAGAAATTTTTTTCTCCTCTTTGTATCCCTTGACTTAATATCTTAACTTCCTCATAAATGGATTCATCCTCTACAAAGTAGTTTATATCCTTGTTTAAATGATTGTCTATTATATTAAGAATTTCAACTTTTCCATGACAGAAGGCTACTTCAATAAATGCACCTGCAAGTGCACTTTGATAGGAATTTGATATATCTTTAAAAATACCTGAGGTATCATTACAATTCAATTGGCCTAACCCCCTACTATATAATTCCGACATATTTCTCCATTTATTATATAATAAATCTAGTAATAACTCAACATTATTCGTGAAACGGTATGTTAATTTAACATTATTTACAACTAAGAAACTTTCTCAAACAAAGCATAGTAGTAGTCATCAATTCCTTCATGAACTACACTTACTTTGCGATAATTGGTGAATAATTCTGGGCACTCTGCAAAGTCCTCCATAGGGCGCTTTCGACCATATCGTATAATAACGAAATCCACTTCAGCATTTCTAATTATCTCTTCCTGCTCGTCATACATCTCTGGAAAGCACTCTCTAGGAATATTCTGTCTACAGAAAAATTTAGTTTCTGGCAAAGGGGTGTCCGCCATCAAGTAAAATCCACCATCTAAAAAGTTATAATTTAGTAAGGTTGGATTCTCCACTTGATTGATTATCTTAGCAAATTGCACCTGTACATAATCATCCGGTGATTTATAAAGAAAAGCAAGACAATTACTAGCTGTAAGGAGAATCACTCCGTACAAAGCAATATATATTGGATAGGTAATCCTTTTCTGTGTAAAAATCATTGGAAGATATCTTTCCATACACTTTATAGTAGCAATTACTCCAAAGACAACATAGGCACCTAAAATCAATAAATAATAGCGATACCTGGTTCCTCCTATAAATACAAAAAAGTAGGTCAACACACAGGTAACGAGAATACCAATTTTAGCATCTCTACTCATTCCTAGCATTTTTGAGCGTAGAAAATATAGTATTCCCCATAAAATTAATGGAGTGAATACAGGATTCCACATAATGTCGTTCGTAAAGAAATAAATAACCTTTTCTATCCCTGTAATCTGGCTAGAATACATAAAGATATTAGTATAAAAATAATCATAGAGGAAGTCACCTACTGCTCCATGATACATGAAGTATAGAAAGTAAGGAATGGAACCTGCCACCATACCCGTCAAAAAGTAAATAGCAGCTTTAAAACACTCACTAAAACTCTTTCTCTTCCATATAGCAATCCCAATCACTAGAGTCCACCCTATATAAAAACCTAGTAAGGTAAACTTAATCCAAAGGATACAAGAAGCTAAAAGACCGTGTAGTATCATAATCCTCTTCGATACTCTCTCTTCACTACTATTGAGAAACTTAAGCATATGATATAAGGCTATTAGAAGGATTGGCATACTGAATTCTTCTGCATTATCCCCACGACTATAACAAAATGCAGTGACAATAACTAGACCAGTAACTGATGTTACCAACCTGTTGTATTTTCTATCTAAAAATAAGTCGCTTATTTTTCCTACATACCCAAGTATAACAGCAAAATTAATTATTTGAAGTAGATAAACCCCATAAAAAGTTTTATCACTAATCATAGCTGCAACTGTATGTATGAAAAACAGCAACGGCCCTTTCTGATCATATATATCACGGTATAACACTTTACCGTCTAATACACTCTTTCCAATTGTAAAGAAGCAGTTTTGATCAACCCCTACATGAATAGGAAATAGTATTGACGTCATAGAAGCAAAGGTCATTAGAATAGTTGAAATACCAAGTAAAAATAAGAAGTCCCTTTTACTATCTCTAAAATGCGTTAACATGTTATCGTTACCTTTCAAGCACAAAGTCAATATATCTCTCTTGTATAAAATGATACAAAAGAAATTCGATACTTATTTTACAAGTCTACAGTTAAAAAGTCAACATAACCTTTCTCATAGGAAACGAATGCACATAAAAAAGATGCCTGGGACAACCAGACATCTTTGAAGATTCTAATATGTTTACTTCTAAATTAATTACCACATTCTATACTGATTTGATTAAATTTATCTAGTATATCATCAATTCTTAGTTGAGCCTTTTCTTCGCCAGATTTGTCAATAACTACTTGACCCTGGTGCATCATAATAAGGCGATTACCGTATTCTACAGCATATCGTAGATTATGAGTTACCATAATAGTGGTCAAATTCTTTTCCCTTACTATTTGGTCAGTAAGCTGCATTATGAGTTCAGCTGTTTTAGGGTCTAGGGCAGCTGTATGCTCATCTAGTATTAGAAACTCTATTGGCGACATAGTCGACATCAGTAATGACAATGCTTGTCGCTGTCCTCCAGATAGAGAGCCGACCTTAATATGAATCTTATCTTCAAGGCCGAGCTTAAGCTTGCTAAGTTCGTTCCTATAATACTCTGTACGTCTTTTGTTTGTCCCCATAGTCAGATTAAATGACTTCCCCTTATTATCTGCCATAGACATATTTTCTAGAATTGTCATAGAAGGACAGGTACCCATAGCTGGGTTTTGAAATACTCTTCCAATTCTTCTCTGTCTTTTATATTCCTGTAATTTAGTAATATCTTCTCCATTCATCACAATCTTTCCTGAATCTAGAGGAATACTACCACAAATGAGATTAAGCATAGAAGTCTTACCAGAGCCATTGCTGCCCACCACGGAAACAAACTCATTGTTAAGAATGGTCAGTCCAAAATTCTGAAAGAGGCACATTTCATTTACTGTACCTGGATTATAGTACTTACAAAGATTCTTTAATTCCAGCATCCTTACTTACCCTCCTCTTTCGTTCCTGGCTTAGTACCAAAATAACCAAGAATAATATAGCTGTAATAAGTTTAAGGTCATTGGCACTAAGTTTCATACATATAGCAAATACATAGCAAGCTTTATATATTACTGCACCCACAATAACGGCCGTAGTAGCTTTGACCCATTTTGCTCGTTTAAATAAATTAATACCAATAATTACACTTGCTAAACCAATTACAACGGTACCTGTTCCACTGCTTACTTCAAAGAACTGCTGCTCTTGACAAACAATAGAACCAGCTAGAGCCACTAACCCATTTGCTAAGGATAATCCTACAATCTTCACCATACCCTTATCTTTGGCCAAAGAGGTGACTAATACAGGATTATCTCCCACTGCTCTAAGAAGATAGCCTGCCTTGGTCTTTAAATAAGCATCCATTAAAAGCTTAATGGCAATCATAATAACAATTAAGATAATAAGTGTGGAGTACGGTTTCAACCAATTTGGAACAACATTATCTATAAAATCTCCAGAGAAAATATTGCTTTTCCCGTATATAGGCAAGTTAGCCTTGCCAGCGATATGCAAGTTAATAGAGTATAAGGCTGTCATCATAATGATACCAGACAACAGATCTCTCACTTTAAGTTTTACATGTATAATTCCAGTAATAAAACCAGCGATAGCACCTACCACGAAAGCAATAGGAAGAGTCACCCATGCATTAACTCCTTTTGTTATCAAAATAGCGGTAACGGCTCCCCCTAGTGGAAAAGTTCCATCTACAGACAAATCTGGAAAGTCTAGTATCTTATAAGTGATATAAACACCCAACGCCATAATAGCATAGATAAACCCTTGTTCCAGTATTGTCACAAAATTGTCTGGTGTAAAAAAGGCTGCCATAGAAATCCTCCTATATCAGAATACATAATTTTATTCTGTAATCTCTGCAATAACCTCAGCAGCACTGTTAATAATATCTGAAGCTAATGTTAAACCTAAGTTCTCTGCTGCTTTTGAATTGATATAAAGCTCACCATCCTGAATAACTTCAAATTTCATCTCAGAAGCCTTGCTCTCACCCTTTAATACCTTTGCTGCCATCTTACCAGTCTGTATTCCTAACTGATAGTAATCTAGGCCTACTGTTGCTAAACAACCTTTTTTTACTTGTTCAATCTCAGAACCAAACACTGGTATCTTCTTCTCATTAGCCTTAGCAAGTATGGTAGGTAGCGCACTTACCACTGTATTGTCTGTAAGATTGTTGATGCAATCTACCTGAGTCAATAAGTTATCTGTTGCTAATGGAATATCTGCAACGGTAGTGATTCCTGAATCTACAATCTCAAATCCATATTTTCCTGCTAACTCCTTATATTCAGCGATAGCAGATTCTGAGTTCACCTCAGAAGTAGAGTACATAATCCCTATTTTCTTTGCATTCGGAAGAATCTTGCGGATCATGTCTAACTGTTTATCAACAGATAATTTATCACTAGTTCCAGTAATCTCACCTGTTGGTGTCTTGTCCTCTTTGGCAAGACCAGCTGCAATAGGATCCGTGATTGCAGTATAGATTACAGGAATTTTGGTATCCGCTGCTGCTGTAAAAGCACTTTGAGCCATTGGTGTAGCAATAGCACAGATTAAGTTAACCTTCTGTGAAACAAAATTATTAGCTATTAAGCCTGCATTACCGGTATCTGCAGCTGCATTATCAAACTCATATGTAACATTTTGACCTTCTATATATCCTTCTTCCTTCATCCCATCCATAAATCCCTTACGACAATTATCCAAGGATGCATGTTCAGCAAATTGTCCGATACCAACTGTAACTGACTCTAATTTATTGCTACTATCATCACTATTACCAACATTATCTGTGTTCGTATTAGTAGAACCACATGCAGTAGCACTTACAATCATCATTGTGAAAGCACAACAGATTGCAATCCATTTTTTAGTTTTCATATTCCATCCCTCTTTCCTTTTATATAATGAACAAAGAGTTTTACGAATAAAACTCTCCACCTGTGGCAAGCCGCATTAGCGACATTACCTAAAAAAGACCTACTCAAAATGAGAGGCCTTTCCTTATTACTATGTACGTAATTATACTAGTTAAGGCAATTATTATTATCGTTTATTCTCCCTCCTATGTCAATATCCTTTCACCTTAACATTATTTATCTTAACCTTCCTAGCGTAATCTTTTCAACCAACTTGAGCAGTAAAAAATATGCAAAAACAGTATTTATAAAAAATTATTTTTAGATGTTTAAAGTCTCTCCTTCCTTTAACAACAACATTACCTTCTTTACATCCTCCTCTCTTTGTAAAAAGAGATTAAGATATTTCATATCACCTAAATCCTTTACTTTTATGGTATATGTCCAATCCTTTTCTATCTCTTTTGAAGGAAGCATGGCTATTACTTTACCACTAGCCTTATAGAGAGGGGCATAGTTTACACTTCCAACTATTACTAAAGGTGGAAGAGACCGAATATAGCTTTCTGGTTCAACATGTAAAATCACCTGGTAGGGGTACGAAAAAAGTTTCTTTACCTCAAAATAATAATTAATTCGAACTCTTTCATCCTTAGTAAACAGATTACTTACACTTTCATATCCTTTCATTCCGGCATTAACTCTTAAAGCTATCCCCGTGGAGTAATGTTTTTCTCCATTTATCATGTACACAGTATATACACGATATCCATAAAGATTTCCTGGTTCAATATCCCTGTCCACACATCCATTTGTACTAACAGTAGTAATCTTCATTCCCTCCGCTATATGGGCTGGCACATAACCATTTCCCCGATACACCTCTACTGTAGCTTTTAAAGGCATCTTTTCCCAACTTATCTGCACATTAGTACCATTTGAGACAATGGAAGGATTCATTACTTCACAGTAATTGACCGCACCCATTCTTGCAACTAGAGCATTAGAATAGATACCACAACGAACTGCATATACAGCGTAAAAATACTTTTCTCCTGGAATAATACTATGATCCACGAAGCTATTACCATCCACTGTTCCCAACATCTGACCATCCTTTTTATGATAGGGTTTGGCATCTATCTTTCTCATAACACAGTAACGAATATAGGCATCCTTACGGATGTCATTCCAGTGAATATAATTACAGTGCTGCTTACTATCCACAGACACAGTAATGGTTCCATATAGCTTTGGTGGATATTTTTCCAATAACTCCATTACCCCAGGATAATCAGCACAAACCTCAAGGGCATCCATCAAGGCATCTACAATGATTTCCTCTTGTTTTGCTGTTCTTGCCTGTGTTAATAGGTTTTTCCCACTTACGAGTCCATTGTTTATTTTTGTTTCAATCAGCTGATTTTGATACAGAGGGAAATCCTTTTTTAAGTTAATCAACTCTTGATTTGCTGTATAATATTTTTTTAATGCTATCTCCTGGTTTACTTTATTTAGCATAGCATATAGCTTTGTTTTATGAGCCGACAACTGGTCCTCTATTCTCATAAGCTCTGGTAGATTCCCCCACTGCTCTATAGTCTCTTTAAGTAAACGAGAGGCTTCCTCATAATTAAGCTTAGACATCTCCTCACGAATCTGAACAACTCTTGGATAGAGGTAATTAGCCCTAGATACGGTCTCTTTTGCTGACACTCCTTTATGATTCACTTCTTTTTTTGGCATCCTTTTACTTTCGATAATCGGTACAGTTTTATCCTCTCTCTCAATACTAATATGCTCCTGCTCCATATAAATTCTTAAGAGATCTTCTGCTTTCTCCCTCTGATTCGTTGCCTCTGTAAGTAGTCTTATTGCTTCCTCCCTCTGGTTCTTCTCAAGTACCTTAGAGTACCTGGTTGCCACCTCAATCTGTTCATACACTGCCTGAATATTTTTCCACTGAAGATACTCATCATAAGCCTGTTTTCCCTCCTCAGAAGAAAAGGTAAGTTTACACTCCGCTGAGAGTTTCTCAGTAGCTGACTCAGTAGAGGTATACTTGCCTTTTTCCCTATCCATTTTATTGGCTAACCCAAGTAACTCTTTAGCAGACATTTGCCTCACCTTATCATAAGGCTTATTTTCTCTGAGGTAATCATAATAATCTCTTTTTTGAAGTGCCTCTAGATATACTAAGAAAACTTGATAATGGTCAAATTTATCTGAATGAGTAGGTAAGGAGGACACCTTATTTTCCTTCCTTATAGGAACCTTGCAAACTTTCTCTACTACTGTGTAAGATACCTGGCACTTATCTGCAATAAACCTGACCTCATTTTCATAAAGATATCCTTTCTTCTCAGCAATTGCCATATAGTTACGAATAGATTGACTTATATAGCTTAACGCATCCGCCGCTTCCTTTTTTCTAAGATCAGGATTAAGCATAACTCTTTTAATTTCAGGTAAAAGGGCCATATATTCCCGGAATACAGGCCCTTTTTTAAAATCCATGGTCCCTCTTGACCATTCATGTTGTTTCTTTTCAATCCCCCTCTTAATTTCCTCTATGTCTTCCTCTGGTGGGTCAAATGGAAGCCCAAGCATAAGATAGAAATTGCTACGACCCATGAAACTCCCCCTATTCTATGTTATCTTCGCTAACAATCTGAGCAATCGAAAGCCATTCTCCCTTGTTATTTGACTTTTTCGTAAAATCACTGAGTTCCTTAAAGGAGGAGAGTTTCGCTAAGTACTCATAATCTGCATTCCCAAAAGCCATCGTATAAACAGCAATGCCCTTTTCTTTACAAAGGTTTGCTACCTGCATTGCACGCTCTTTATCTGGCCATTGGCCATCCGTAACGATCACCATGGAGATACCTGGGTTAAGGCTATTATCATTCTGGCAGTGCCTATCATAAATTAAGGCAAACGGTGAGGTTCCATTGCCATAACTAAACATTCTTCCACTGATATGAAGCCTTTGTAAAGTTCTAGTAATATTATTGCAATGATCTGTAGGAAGTAATATCATCTGACTTTGCTCAGAAAAGCCAATAATTCCAACCTTTTTACTGGTAAGATCAAGGTCTGATACTAAGCGTATAAGTGCTCTCTTTGCCTCAATAAAAGGAGTTCCAGCCATACTTCCAGATAAATCTACACAAAGGTATACAATGCCTTCCTCATTGGCAATCTCCTCTTTGACTACTTTTGGACTTCCCTTAACCCATTCCATATCAAGAGGAATCAAGTCTTTCAATATGGCGAGTTCCTCCCCAGTCTCTCGTTGATGTGCCTTAATATGTATGATTGCATCCGCATCATAGGTATAGGTAACGTCAATTAGTGTCACTCCTCCCTCAACGTAGGAAATGTGATCTATCTTGTATTTTCCAACTAGCATACAATCCTTAGGACTCGGCTCCTCCCCTTGTAATAAGTAGATAGACATATGACCTCCCTCTTTTGGTACATTAAGCCGAAAGGTTCTTGTATTACTACAGGGGAGTCTTTCATTTTTCTTTAGTAGAATAGAGTTCACATACCAAGCTCCGTCTAGACTTACGGATATCATTCCCATGGAACTAGATACCACCTCATGGATTTTATCCAGAGAAGCCTTATCCTTACTCCATAACCATGCCTTTATGGCTGCTCCATATACCGCATCATAATCTATATTCACTCCCATGATGCTTCCACATTTTAACTCTCTCTCCAATTGTTCTTTTACCATAGGCATCTTAGTTGCTCCACCAGAATAAAGAATACCTTGAAGTTCAGACTCCTTGATAGACAGACTAAAAAGCAGTTTTCTTACCATATCAATCGTAAGGTTTAACATTGTTTTGGTCATCTGAAAAAGTAAATCTCGCGTAATATAATACTTTCCTGTATAATCTTTGTAATGAACAACAGCCTCAGCACCAGAAACTTGACTTAGTCGAACTTTGATTTGTTCTGACAAGGTTCGTACTCTAATGCTCTCTACTTTATCTTCCGTAAAATCCACTTTAAACTCCCGATAGAACTGATCCTGTATGTAGGAAGCAATCACATCCTCCCACTCTTTTCCCCCAAGGTCTCTACTTCCAGTAGTTCCAAGTATCCTTACTCTTGTTTCTTCAATATCTGCTACTGCAGCTTCAAAACTCCCTCCACCTAGTTTATAGATAAGAACTCTAGCCTTTGTTTCCGTATTTCGATAACTATAGGCGAGAGCAGCGGCAGTGGATTCATTAATAATACCTACTACCTGTACACCTGTCTGGGATACCAACTCTTTTATATGTCGCCTCTCTCCATCTGTAAAAAAGGACGGCACTGTAATAACAGCTTCAGTAATTGTCTGTTTAATGCTTTGTTTAGCTACCTCCAAAAAATAGCGTAAGTAGTGCTCAGATAGACTTACGATTTCACCTTCCCCTGCAGTTCTCTTATCCAAAGCTTCTTGACCAAACAAAAGGGTTCCATCTTCTAAACGCACCGTAATAGATGGCGTTTTTCTCTCACCCTCCATATTGGGGACTAAGACAAGCTCTTTAGTTTCTGGGTTTACATATGCAAGGGAGGAGTAGCATGTTCCCAGGTCGATCCCCACCTGAATTCCCATTTGCCAACCTTCTTTCCCATTTCCTTTAATCAATGGTTAGATACATCATTTTACGTTTCAACTCCATTACCTTCTCTTCGGTTAGTATACACTCTGATTCAAAGCTGGCTTTCACCTCTCGGTAAGTCGTCAACTCTTTTGCAGTAAGTCTTAGTGTCCCTTCATTGGTCAACTCCATAGTAACCTCTACTCCTGAGCCCACCTTTAGATTCCGTGGTAGTTCAAGAATAGCATTACCTACCTTAAAGGATTCCTCCACTGGATAGGAGCCTTTTAAAATAGAACTTTCATAGACTTCAATATTGGCATATTCCTGGTCCTCTTCTGCTATGCCAAAGATTTTCTTAACGGTACATGGAGTAGAGGTATTCTTTAAGATAAGATTGGAGATGATTAACCTTCCTTCCCTCATAGCCTTAATTCCAAAACTCTTACTGGTTTTCGTATGAATTACCACTCGTTGGGAGCGTTTTGGTTCGATAGAAACACTTGGAATATAATCAATTACCTCTACTTCAGTGGATGGATCTACTGTCGTTACCTCATAGGTATTCCTAGCATCTGCCATGCATTTTACGATGGCATAAATGGCTGCTCCCTTTGCTACAGCTTCGTCAGGTTCCATTATCTTAGGTTGCATGTGAAGTCTTTCTTCAATGGTTCTAGCAACTTGAGGCATTTTAGTAGAACCTCCAACCAACAAAAATTCATCGATATGAGAGATTCCATACTCTCTAGCTGTATTTAGAACCTGATTCGTCAAATCCATAGAGGTATCTAATAGCGATCTGGTGAGCTCATCAAACTTATCCCTCGTTAGCTCTACTGCTGCTTTATATCCTTGGATATGTAACATGATTGTGGTTTTTTCTCTAGAACTTAGCTGTATTTTAGCCCGTTCTACCTTAATGGCAAGGTCTTGCTTTGCCTCATCATCATAATCTCCATGATAACCAGATTGTTGTTCAAACTGTTCTGCAACATATCTCATAATCACAGCATCCCAGTCCTTACCTCCCAAATCATGGTTTCCATCCGTACAGATCACATTGATATCTCCACCATCAATATTCATTACTGTAACATCAAAGGTTCCCCCACCTAAATCATACACTAGGACTGTCTTCTTCGCGGATTCCTTACTGACACCATAGTAAATAGCTGCAGCCGTAGGTTCATCTAATATTGAAATCACGTTAAGTCCTGCAACAATACCTGCTTGTTTAGTGGCCATACGTTCTGCTTCTCCAAAGTAGGCAGGACAAGTAATTACCACATCCTTAACCTGATCATCAAGAAGCTCTCCAGCATCTCTACAAATCTTACGAAGAATACAGGCCGATACCTCTACAGGAGTTATTTCTTTATCCCCATTTGCCCCGTAATAGACATTTGTTTCTCTTCCCATCTTAGTCTTAATGAGAGATATGGTGTTCTTAGCATAAAGAACAGAAGTATCCTTGGCAATCTGTCCAACAATGACCTCACTACTGTCCTCTAGAAACTGTACTACGGAAGGGGTAGTATTGGTCCCTTCCCTATTTTGAACGATAACCGGTCGTCCAGTTTCATCCTGATAGGCAATGCAGGAATAGGTGGTTCCCAAATCAATTCCATACACATATTTTGACATAGTATAACTCTCCTTCCATTACGCATTGGATTGATATTTGTAAACAGTAACTTTCTCTGGCCAAAGAACCTTTCCTTTGTAGAAGTAACCAAACCCCATACTTTCAGATATTTTTCCGTTAAGCTCCAGGCTGTTGGTAGCAACAGTAGATAGAATACGCTGTCTTACCGGAATGAAAGGATCCCCAGCTGTTGCCTTATAAATATCCACTCCATAGTTACTCAAAATATAGTGTAGATCCTCAATGAAATCCATAATTATTCCAACTGCTTCGGCTTCGTTCACTCCCTTGGCTTGGTACGTAACCCCTGCCTTTCTTATGTTATCTACTACCTCAATAATATCTATTAAAACCGGTTTCACTAAGGATGCATATAAATCATTACGATAATTTTGCAGTTCCCCGTGCATCTGGTCTATAATCTTCTCTTGCTTTTCGTCATAGAGAAATCGTTCTTCAAACTCCTTTGTCAACTGTTCTAAAGTTTCAGATATACGCTCCAGTTTCTTTTCAACCTCATCCTTTTCCTCTTTATTCTCTGGCGAAGTAAAATCATTCATGGTTCCTTGTTCCATACTTCCCTTCCTCTCTTAAGACTACTCATAAACAGGTTGTCTGACATTCCTATTCTGGCTTAAAAATACTATTTCCCTATATTTTTATTAGTGGCAACCTCTATTTAGAACAGAAGTAAAGTAAGAGAATACTAAAATAAACCACCATAATAGTTGGATGACTCCAAACCACTATGATGGCTTACATAATAAAATTTATTTTAAGTTTAATTTGGCTAAAGCATCGGCAAATGGATTATTCAGAGGAGCATCCTCCTTTTTCTGTTGCTTTAAATATTTTTGTACATCCCTCTTGCTAACACCGGCGCCTTCCTTTTTCCTACGCTCTGTAAAGCTATCTAGTTTTTCTCGATATCCACAGCTACATTGGAACACCTTATTTTCCTTGCCATACAGTTCCATTCGCTTATGGCACTTTGGACATCTTGCGTTACTACTTCTAGAAACAGTTTCTCGATATCCGCATTCTCTATCCTGACATACATGAAGAGTCGCGTTTTTACCCTTTACTAACAATAGACGATTTCCACATTCCGGACACTTATGATTGGTTAGGTTATCATGACGAAAATTCTTATCCCCTGCCTTGATCTCATCTATTAAGGCATTGGCATAATCCCTAATCTCTAGCTTAAAATGTTCTCGCTTAAGGCTTCCTTTGGCAATTAAACTTAGTTTATTCTCCCAAGTGGCGGTAAGCTCTGGCTTCTTTAAATCCTCTGGCACTAATTCTAATAGCTGCTTTCCTTTACTCGTAATATAAATATCCTTGCCTCTCTTTTCAACAAGGAAACTAGAAAATAACTTTTCTATAATATCTGCTCTAGTGGCAACGGTTCCTAATCCACCTGTCTCATTAAGTGTCTTAATGGTTTCCTTATCCTGATTCTTTAGGAAATTATGAGGATGTTCCATAGCAGTAAGCAAGGTGGCCTCATTAAAAGGTGCTGGAGGATTCGTCTTCCCTTCCGTCATCACAAGTTCCTCTAGGCATAAGTGATCGCCCTTTTTCATCTCAGAAATAAGTGCGACATCATCCTTACCACTTATTGCATCTTCCTCTTCTTCTCCTTTAGAGTCTTCCTGTTCATAAACTGCTTTCCACCCTTGTTTCTTTAACACATTTACCTTAGTCACAAAGGTCTCTCCACCAATATCAAGGTCCATGCTAACTTGGCTATATTCATAATCAGGAGATAAGGTGGAAAAAAACCTCCTAACTACTAGGTCATAGATCTTTCGCTCTTCATTGGTCATGTTAGAAAGCTGTACATATTGCTCCGTAGGAATAATAGCGTGATGATCACTGACCTTCTGATTATTTACATAGACTGCCTTAGCACTAAAACTCTTTGTTATAAGGCCATTTCCGATTTGGCGATAAGGGCCTACACTACAAGCTTTTAGTCTCTCCTTTAAACTATCTACAATATCACTGCTAAGGTAACGAGAATCCGTTCTCGGATAGGTAAGAACCTTATGATTCTCATATAACCGCTGCATAATATTTAATGTTTCCTTAGCAGAAAAGCCATACCGATTGTTAGCATCTCTCTGAAGCTCTGTTAAATCATAAAACAGTGGTGAGGGTTTTTTCTTATCCCGCATCGTAATCTCTTTGATTACAACCTCCCTGGACTTAAGACTCTCTAATAACTGCTCTACTCTTTGCTTATCAAAACTTCTGGTACTATTAGACTTCTTATCTACATAAAGACAGGTAAGAGTATTCTTTGAGTTACTATTTGACAAACTAACTCTAGCCTTTAAGCCATAATAAGCTCTTGGAACAAAATCCCGAATCTCTTCTTCTCTTTTTGCAATCATAGTAAGAGTAGGTGTCTGCACTCGACCACAGGATAGACTTGCATTGTATTTACAGGTAAGAGCCCTGGTAGCATTAATTCCAACTAGCCAGTCTGCCTCAGCCCTAGAAAGAGCTGCATAATATAAGTTATCATACTCTCTGCCCTCACGTAAATTGGCAAAGCCCTCTTTGATTGCCTTATCTGTTACAGAGGAAATCCAGAGACGTTTGAGAGGCTTTCTTACTCCTGACTTAGTTAAGATTAAACGGGCTACTAGTTCTCCCTCTCTACCAGCATCTGTTGCAATAATAATCTGCCCAACGTCTTCTCTCTTTAGTTGTGCTTTTACTGCTTGATACTGTTTGGAGGTTTGCCTTATTACCTCTAACTGCAAGTTATCTGGAAGCATCGGAAGATCAGATAATCTCCACTCCTTATACTTAGCATCATACCTTTCTGGATCTGACAAAGTAACTAGGTGCCCTAGCGCCCAGGTGACAATGTAGGTATCCCCTTCTAATGCTCCATTTATCTTCTTATTGCACTTTAACACACGGGCAATATCTCGCCCTACCGATGGTTTTTCTGCAATTACTACTGTCTTTTTACTCATTTTTGTACTCCTCGCTATTTCATACGCTATTGTATATTATACACAGATTGCAGGAAAACACAAAATACTTCTATTCTACTCATCTTCATCGTATAACGAATTTAGTTTTTTTCCAAACTACGACAAATTCTATGACCTCGTATAAAAAAGTAAATAGCGGAAACGATTAAGATACCTGCACACACAATCCCTTCAGGAGCTTTTAATATATTATATAAAGTAATAGCTGCAACAATCATACTAACAACTGTTCTCATATAGGATAAATGTGTCCGTTCGTTAGCTAACCTTGTACGATCCACAGCCAGCCAATCATTTAGTGTCAATTCATCTGGATGTTTGTAAATACCTTGTATCTTCACATTATTTCCCCCTTTCCCAAACTATACACTTAAATCTTTTTTTGAGTATTTTACATAGGCAAGTACTATACTAGCAATAGTAATCACTAGTCCAATCATTAAATACTCAATTGGTATAGAGGTATCTTTAAACACAGTGGCTGCATCACTATAGTAAAATGGTGTAATGAAATGTATATGTTCTACTGATTTAGAGGCATTACCAAATAGGTGAAGAAAATACAAAATAAGAGAGATACCTATTCCTATACCAATATTTAATTTTCTCATATAGGAGGAGATAGCAAAGCAAATAGCACCAATTTGAAGATGCATAATAAGCTGAGCTAAGTGAAATAGTAATAATTTATTCCACTCAACATTTTCTCCTATGATTGCTATGCCTATTAAGCTCCAAAGTAAGCAAAGAATATTGAAAGTAACAATAAGAGAACCAGCTGCAAATAGTTTTTGTGTAATAAAGTATTTTCTACTATTTGGTGTAACATAGATATATTCTGTGGTATGATATGCCTCTTCCTTAGCAAGCATGCCTGCTCCTAAGACTGCTGCAAACATAGAGCCACCAAGAGATAGCATCGCACCAGCTTCTATCCCATAAAACCCCATTACATTCCCCATCTGAAGAGTCTCCATATTAAACATCGAACTTAAGGCTCCAAGGTTGGCATACATATCTGTCATATTATCCAACTCACCTTTCATTGTGGGGAAAATAAGTAGCATAACGAAAGCCATTCCACCTACAGAGGTACTCCAAATCAGAAGAGACTTAATATTCATTTTAAATTCATGCTTAAAAAATGTCATTTATATCTCCTCCTTTTCATAGAAATGCATAAATATTTCCTCTAAGCTAGGATCTGTGATGCTAAGGTCCTGGAAAGGAACACCATTAAGAGCACTGACTAAATCTTTAGGATGACCTTTATATAAGAAATTAAATTCATCATTTTGCTGCTTAACATCTACAATAAGACCAAGGTTCGGTAATTTGCTAATACCCTTGATACTTACTCGTTTCATGTTGGTTTTTGCTAGTTCCTCTACAAAACCACTTACAACTAACTTCCCTTCTTTTATAATGGCAGCTTTCTTACAATGTTCCTGTACCTCTGCTAAAACGTGGGAAGAAAGAAAAATGGTTGCTCCTTTTTCATTTCTCTCTTTAAGTTCAGCAAAAAACTCTTTTTGCATCAATGGATCCAAACCAGAGGTAGGCTCATCTAAGATTAGAAGTCTAGGATTATGCTGCATAGCACATACGATACTAACCTTTCTTCTATTACCAAGACTTAAATCTTCAATTTTCTTCTTTGTATCAATCTGAAAACGCTCACAAAGTCTTAACGCTGTTTCAGAGCAATCCTTCCTATGTAAATCTGCAGCTATTTTGATAATACTCTCCACTTTTAATTGCCCATAGAACTGTGCTTCCGAAGGCATGTATCCAATCTCCTTTAAGATGCTTTTACCGTCCGTAGTACAATCCTTCCCATATATGTAGCCTTTTCCTTCAGTTGGCTTAATCATTCCTAAAAGCAACCTAATAGTCGTACTTTTACCCGCCCCATTAGGACCGATAAACCCAAAGATATCGCCCTCTTCAACAATCAAATTACTATTAAGAATTCCTCTTGCTTTCCCATAATATTTCGTTAGATTCTTAGTTTCAATAGCATTCATATGTTCTAATGTTTTCGCAAGGAAAACACAACCCCCTTTCAACTTTATAAACTTATCATATATCATAATTCCCACTTATACCATATATGTTTTCCAATTTTATTATTTTCTAATACTCCTATGAAAGTATAAAAGAGAGACTCCTCCATATAGAAACCAGTCTCTCTTTACGAACTTATAATTTATAAAAACTCTCTTAAGTCTATCATTAGTTTTTCTTCTACTTTAATAATCTCTCTAGTTAATTCCTTTGCTTCTTCATCTGCCTCGGCATATTCATTAAGATATTTACAAAGAGATTTAATACCCATATTACAACCGTCTATCATCAAGTCCGCAATCTCTTGATCTCCAGGATGCTGCATCATCTTCCAGTTTGTTTTCATATACGACATAGCCTTGGCAATAGGATTTGGGTCTTTCTCAGAGTCATGATGCTTATTTAGTAACACATGAGTCTGGTCTCCTAATTTCTCATGAGTCGTTTTACTCTCTACAATTAAATTTTTTAATTTTTCACATTTAATTTTATCCATCACCTCATCAAAGGAAGTAACGGCCATTTTTACTCCTGCATTACATTCTTTTAATAAATCAATTGTATTTTGTTCTGACATACTAACATCCTTTCTATCTATTTCTTTTCTTTAATAGATTCTCCATATTTCTCACCTTTAATTCCCTTAATGATTAATTTAAGAAAACAAATACTAATATTAGAATCATTAAATATTTCTAAGATAAGGAGCCCTATGATGAAAAAAATTTTTATTCTTACTGGTATCCTAATGATTTTTCTTGAAATGAAAACCATCCCTGTGTGCGCATGGGGAAGTAGCAAGCATCAAGAGTTGGTGGAAAATAACAGTAGTTATGGAAATCTTACACCTTCTCAAATTAAACTAACCAGTTATTGTGCAGTCTTAGCAGATGATAAAGCTTTTCGAGGTGGAGGTCTCCATGGTACCAGTAACTATGTAAAAAACCTGGAGTTTTTATATACTTGTGCTTACAATTTAAAAAACAATGTAAAGGACCCCATCACTTCAGCCTTAGATACAAACTATAATGACCCTATTTATAAGAAATTATATGAAAAGATAAACCTTCTGTTATCCAAAAAATTATTACCTGGGGAGGAAGAAAAAAGTAACTCGGCCAAAGCTGCTAAAGTGCTTGGTTTCGCCTGCCACCTAGCAGGTGACATCTACGCACACAGAACCATCGTACCAGTAGATGCTGACAAAGAACTATTTGAAAAAACATGGGATAGGTGGATAGCCAATATTCAATACACAAAGGATGCAAAAAAAGACAAGCTACCTACCTTTGGGATGCTATTTGGGAATGCATTAGAAGAAAACGGACAAGGTCGTTTACTCATTAAGGAAGGCAAAGCCTCCTTCCTTTCCATTAAAGGATGGGCTGCCCAAGCTAAAAAGGGAGAGAATTATACGCTATATATTGCAAGAGCTTTTGAAGATAACCCTGAGTTTTATAACGAACGTTACGAAAAAGGTGCCATGGAGCTAACAAAGAATCTTCTCACACTGTATGGGGAAAACCGTAGCTTTGATGATAAATTCGTTTTTAACACCAGTTGCTTACTTCCGCTACAACCTGCCGAACGTTAATTTTATATACAAAAGAGAAGGACTTAATGATAATGATGATTTAGCATTAAATCCTTCTCTTGTTACATCTCTACCTATCAAATATATCCATATATATCCATGTTGTTGTGCATATTTAACAAAAACAATGTCTTTTTTTTGTATGTATTTTACGTTGTAAAAACTCTAAAAGGAATGTATAATTTCGTCAGTTTAACACTCTTTAGAAACGCAGGTGGTTAATTATGTTAACTGGTTTACTTCATAATCCTGTATTTTTTATCGTGCTAATTGGATTAATACTACTTACCCTATTCATTGTACATATAGAGAGACTACACATGGCTCACAAATCTCTAGATGTAGATAAAACCAATCCAGTATACCATGTACTAGAAAGTGCAGAACACAAGAATTGTCGACTTATCTTCTGTCAAGCAGATTATTTTAGAGAATTCGGAAACATGTTAGAATGTAATATACATAACGTAGATAAGGAATGGGTACATGTGACCTATCCAATTAACGCAGAGGATGATATCCATAAAATTATTAGCATGGATAAAATCTCTTCTGTTGAATTTATTGATGATATTATTGCAAGCTAAAAAAGTTTAAGGGGCTATCACCTTATGTGATATGCCCCTTTTATTTTTCTTACAAGTTTACTAATTGTTTGTAGAAATTCCCTCCGTTTCAATAATAAACTTAACACTGCATTCCATATCTTCATTGGCGCCTGAGTATGTATGATAAGACTGATCCGCTTTAACAATTGCTACTAGTTTATCTTTGATTTGTTCAAAGTTCGTATTTACTGCCTCTGTAATCTTATCTATCGCTTTCTCCTTAAACTGTTTGGTTCCATCATAAAGTGTCCTAGCTCCTTCTTGTAATTTTAAAGAGCTTTCCTCTAAAGAGCCAATACCATCGGAAAGTGCATTAACACCTTGACTATAAGTTAATATAGCTGTTTTAAACTTACTATAGCCACTAGCAAGATTTAAAAGACCTCCATCTAATGTGCTGGCTCCAAAGGAGAGAGCTTTCATATTCTTTGCTATTGTTTGGGCACCACTATCAATATCACCAGCTCCATTATTTAAGACAACTAGCCCACTTTGTAGTTTACGATTGGCATCGTACATAGTAAAAACACCCTGAGCTGCAACTGATGCTGCACTTGCTAAACTACTCGTTCCTTCATTTAAGGTATCTACCTGTTTCATCATATCTTTATTATCAATACCATCTTTCATCTGCTGCAATGCTTGGTTTGCACCATTTAATGCTGCAATACTAGTCTCTAAAGTTTTGCCACCTAAGGTAGCATTGGCTAGTATCTGTTGCTCTATAGAAGTTAAGCTCTCACCAGTCTTTAACTTACCTGCAATAGTAGTTAGTATAGTAATCTGGGCTGTGTTTGTTTTAATAGACTCAGTTATCATTGTATACATACTATCTAAACCAGTATTCAGTGTGGTTACCCCACTATTGATAGCTGTAGCGCCAGCAGATAATTCTGTCATTCCCTGCTTTAATCCTTTTGCTTTACTATTCCCCTCATAGGCAGCCACTAACTCATCAATGGCATCTTTTGTTTTGGTAATTCCATTTGCCACCTTAGTCGTGCCTGTGCTTAACTTAGAGGTAGCACTATGAAGTAACTTGGCACCTTGAGTCAATTTACTGCTGCCTGCCTTTGCCGATGCAATACCATATGCAATAGTATTTGCTGCATCCTCTATCTTTGGAGAGTTCACGGCTAGCTTAGTTGCACCTGTATTAAGCTCCTTTACTCCTGTAACTAGATCTCCCATATATTTATATAATTCTTCTGTTCCATTTACGATTTTGTCGTAACTAGAGGTCATTTCTTCTAATTTTCCCTTCAGCTTCTCTATACCATTGATTTGAGTGACATCAATATCACCTAAAAGATTATTCAGTACTACAGACAGCGTCATGCTTAATTCAAAATCTGTCACATCTGCTTCTATTTCAACAGTACTTGGAATATCTATCCCACCTAAGACATCATCCATACCACTTAAAAGACATTCTTTCACACCTGGTAGGGCAATCCCAGCTACAATCGTATGCTTACCATCACTAATTACCTTTCCGTTGGTTACTGTTACATTGGTAAATTTTTTACTATCCAGTAGAGTCCCACCTAGCACAGCAAATGGAACTACAGTCTCTACCTTCTTACCATCTACTGTAACCACTTGCTTCTTCATATTGGTATAATCCATACGAATTTTCATATGACCAGTTTTTCCAGCAAGCTCTCTAGGACTCATTTCTTTTCCATCTAAGGTATATGTAATCTTTAACTTAACAGGAAGTTCCTCTTTAGAGGTGCCCTGATAGTATATATCTGCGCCATTGGCCGCCCAATTAAGTGTATTCCCTTGAGCTGTATAAGTTTCTTCCCCTTTTACATTGACAATATCCCTTAAGCTACTGGTATCGGTTATTACTAAAGAGCCATTACCGTTCTTAAGCCAATTGCTTACAATAATACTTCTCGTTGTTCCACTAGCATCCGCATTTACATATACAGTTTCCTCCTTTGATACAACTGTTTTCCGTTTAGCCAAAGAACTTGTATAGGATATCCCTGATGAAGAAATCTTCTTATTATTAATATTCTTACAAGATGCACCCACTCTATTATCACTATTAGATTGACATCCCACCATACTTGAAATCACTAGTAATGCAGAAATTGCTACAGCCACTATTTTATTATATTTCCTATTATGATTCAAATTAACCCCTCCTTACTATTTTTTTGATCCCACTTCTTTATAACCAAAACCCATGGACGTCTGACAGATTATTTTATCAAAAATCATAAACATAGACGGTAATACTAGAAGTACTACAACCATACTGATTAATGCACCTCTTGCCATTAATGTACAGAGAGAACCGATCATATCTATGTCTGAATAGATACCTACACCTATGGTGGTAGCAAAGAAGCTTAGAGCACTGACCACAATGGATTTAAAGGAAGTTCCATGAGCTATGGTAATAGAATCCAACTTACTAGCACCTTTACCACGTTCCTTTTGATATCTGGTAGTCATCAGTATTGCATAATTTACTGTTGATCCTAGTTGTATTGTTCCAATTACCACGGAAGCAATGAAAGGAATCTCCGTACCCGTCCAATAAGGAATGCCCATATTTACAAAGATGGCAAATTCAATGACGCAGACAAGAATAATTGGAATGGAAATGGATTTAAACAGCACTAAGATGATTAAGAAAATAATGACAATACTAATGATACTAACCAGTTTGAAGTCGTTATCGGTGATTTTTATCAAATCTACCGTACAAGGTGCCTCTCCAACTAACATAGCCTTAGTATCATAAGATTTAATTATTTTATTGATGGTATCGCACTGTTTTGTCATTTCATCCGTAGCCACCTTAAACTCTGAGTTAACAAGGAACAACTCCCATTGATCATTCTTCAACATACTAGTAATAGAAGATGGCCACATACTCTCCGGTATGCTAGGTCCTATGACAGATTCTAGCCCTAAGGCCCACTTTACTCCATCTACCTGGTCAAGTTCATTAAGCAAATTAGAAACCTTATTTGCACCCAAATTTGAACTTACCAACACCATATGAGTAGCATTCATATTGAAGTCCTCTCTTAACTTATCATTTGCCATGATACTCGGTAGATCTTTTGGTAAGGTGGAATCTAGATCATAATAAACTCTGGTATGGTTATTACTATAAATTGCCGGAAATAATAAAACTAAAAATGCAATCGCAACCAATAGGTAGTGCTTAGTTGTAAATTTGGTTAATCCCTTCCATTGTGGAAGGATTGATCTGTGCCTTTTTTTCTCAAGTCCTTTATCAAAGACTAGAATCATGGAAGGTAAAATAGTAAGGCAACTTATCACACCAAAAAAAACCCCTTTAGCCATAACAATGCCAAGATCTAAACCTAAGGTAAAACTCATAAAGCAAAGTGCTAGAAAGCCAGCTGCTGTTGTTAGTGAGCTACCAAAGATCGCTGTAAACGTATTGGTAATGGCATGAGACATGGCTCTCTCTTTATCCTCATGAAACCTAAGTTTCTGTTCTTCATAACTATGCCATAGGAAAATAGAGTAATCCATGGTAACACCTAATTGAAGCACTGCAGTTAACGCTTGGGTAACATAAGATATTTCTCCTTTAAATATATTGGTTCCTAGATTATAGATAATAGCCATTCCAATACTTGATAGAAATAAAATTGGGATCAAAAAAGAATCCATTGTCAAACTTAATACAATGATTGACATAAGTATTGCAATGCCTACATAGATTGGCACCTCCGTCTCTACCAAATTTTTTGTATCAGTAACCACTGCAGACATACCACTTAAAAAACACCTCTCATCTGCTATGTGACGAATCTGACTGACAGCATCCATCGTCTCATCTGCTGATGTAGTAGTGTCAAATATGATTGCCATCAAAGTGGAGCTATCCTTATTAAAGGCCTTGTAAATATTATCTGGTAATACACTCATGGGAATTGATAAATCAGCAAGAGAATCGTACCAAATAACCTTTGCCACATGGTCCACTTCTTGAATCTTTATCTTTAAAATAGCCACATCCTTATTCTCCATACCATCCACTACAAACATGGAAAATGCTCCCGTTCCGAACTCTTTCACCAGTATATCTTGACCTTTCATGGTTTCAATATCACTGGGCAAATAAGAAAGTAAGTCGTAATTGATCCGTGTTGAAACCATACCAATAAAAGATGGAATAAGAAGCACTATACCTATGATAAGGATAAGCACCCTATGTCTGACCACTGCCTTACTAAATTTCTTCATATAAGCTCCTCTCTAATATGTAATTTTGTTACTGTAATGATATTACAATTGACCGTTGGTCATTATTTATGTTAAACTTGTTATAGCACATAAATGACCAATGGTCAATTATTAATTTAAGCTAAATTTCGTTTTATTTCTCCAATATTACAATCCCACTAAAACATTAACTATGCATGTTGACACATAGTTACAGGAAACAATATAATTAGTGTTAGTGATAGAGGTAACGTCGTAGTTATTTAACGATTGCTATTAGGAGGGAAACATGGATAAATTAAATGCCAAAAAGAAATTAAAGTCTGATAATTTGCTTAATACTGCATTTGAGTTATTTACCTCAAAGGGAATCAGTAAAACCTCCATTGCAGATATTGTGAATAAGGCGGGAGTGGCCAAAGGAACCTTTTATTTATATTTCAAAGATAAATATGATTTAAGAAATAAGTTAATTAGCCATAAATCTAGTCAGCTTTTTGAATCTGCAAGCGCAGCTCTAGCTAAGAGCGGTATTACCGATTTTGATGAATCTTTTATCTTTTTAATTGACCACATTATTGACGATTTAGATAAAAACCACTCTTTATTAAACTTTATTAGTAAAAACTTAAGCTGGGGGATCTTCAAAAATGCTTTGATTACTCCTAGTGAGGATTCTGTTGATTTTTACAATGTATACATTCAATTATTAAAAAGCTCACCATACAAGTTCAGAGAACCAGAATTAATGATTTTTATGATTGTTGAATTAGTAAGCTCCACCTGCTATAGTACGATTCTCTACAATGAGCCAGTTTCTATAACAGAACTAAAGCCTTATCTAAATGAAGCGGTTTTAAGAATTATTAATATGTATAAGGTATAAAAAAGGCTGTGGTAAAATACTACCACAGCCTTTCTAGTTTGTTTTTATTATGGTTCAATTACAGCCTTACCGCCCATGTATGGACGAAGGGCTTCAGGAATACGGATACTTCCATCTTCATTTAAGTTATTCTCGAGGAATGCAATTAACATTCTTGGAGGAGCAACTACTGTATTATTTAAGGTATGGGCAAAGTACTTACCGCCCTCTCCTACAACTCTTATCTTTAATCTTCTAGCCTGAGCATCTCCTAAGTTAGAGCAGCTACCCACTTCGAAGTATTTATTCTGTCTTGGAGACCATGCCTCCACATCGATAGATTTCACTTTAAGATCTGCTAGGTCACCAGAGCAGCATTCTAATGTTCTTACAGGAACATCAAGACTTCTAAATAAATCTACGGTGTTCTGCCAAAGTCTATCAAACCAAATTGGACTTTCTTCTGGCTTACATACAACGATCATTTCCTGCTTTTCAAACTGGTGAATACGGTAAACTCCTCTTTCCTCTATACCATGAGCACCCTTTTCTTTTCTAAAGCAAGGGGAATAACTAGTTAAGGTATGAGGAAGAGTATCCTCTTGTACTATAGTATCAATGTATTTACCAATCATAGAATGCTCGGAGGTACCAATTAGATATAAGTCTTCCCCTTCGATTTTATACATCATGGCATCCATTTCTGCAAAGCTCATAACACCAGTCACTACGTCACTACGAATCATAAATGGTGGTACACAGTAGGTAAAACCACGATCAATCATAAAATCTCTAGCATAAGAAATCACAGCAGAGTGAAGTCTTGCAATGTCACCCATAAGGTAATAGAAACCATTACCTGCAACCTTTCTAGCAGCATCTAGGTCAATTCCACGTAGTTTTTCCATAATCTCTGTATGATATGGTATTTCGAAATCTGGAACGACTGGTTCACCATAGCGTTTTACTTCCACGTTCTCACTATCATCCTTACCAATTGGAACACTCGGATCAATAATATTTGGAAGTGTCATCATAATGGTCTTAATCTTCTCTGCCAGCTCTGCTTCCTTCTTCTCTAGCTCGGCAAGACGGTCAGACTCTTCCGTAACCTTCTTTTTCAGTTCCTCTGCTTCTTCCTTCTTACCCTGAGCAAAAAGACCACCAATCTGCTTACTGATTGCATTTCTATCTGCACGTAATGAATCTGCCTCTTGCTTTGCATTTCTGCTTTCCAAATCTAAGGCAATCACTTCATCTACAAGCGGAAGTTTGTTGTCCTGAAATTTATTACGAATGTTTTGCTTAACAATCTCGGGATTTTCCCTGACAAATTTTATATCTAACATGATATCTCCTCCAACTTTATCTCAACAGCCTATTGTTCAGCCTTAAGTTCTTTTAATCCTGAATGCTTAGAGTCAATTCCACCCTCTTCAAAGTAGACATTGTACCATACAAGGAATACATAAATAAGCCAAATACGACGATAATTATCCTTCTTACCTGACTTATGCTCTTCTAGCATCTGTAATAACTTCGTTCTATGGAAGTACTTACCAGCAACTTCACTAGAGAAAGCTTTCTTTACCTCATTATAGTATTTGTCTTCTTTTAACCAAAGAGCCATAGGAATTGGGAAGCCCAGTTTCTTTTTCTCTGCCGTTTGTTTTGGCAACTCCTTATATGCTACCTTACGGAAGATATACTTGGTTGCATTCTTGGTTACCTTATATTTTGGTGGAACCTTCTTCGCTACACTAAATACCTTGCGATCAAGGAATGGCACGCGAACTTCCACAGAGTTTGCCATACTCATCTTATCTGCTTTAAGAAGAATATCTCCTGGAAGCCAGCATTTCATATCAATGTACTGCATCTTACCAAGATCATCTAACGCTTCTGCTTCTTTATAGTACTTCTTCACATAATCATATGGGGATGGTGCTCCTACTGGACACTTTAAGATAGCCTCTCTGTCCTTCTTAGAATACACATTGGCATTTCCAATAAAGGTCTCTTCAATCGGTTTACAGCCACGAATAATAAAACTCTTACCCTTTACATTTGGTAAATGAGTTGCTAATGCACCTAAAGGCTTCTTAATAAACTTAGGAACCTTCTTCCAACCTTTTAAATCCCAGGTCTCATGGTAAATGTTATAGCCACCAAAGAATTCATCCGCACCTTCGCCTGACCAAGCAACCTTTAGTCTCTTTCTAGCTTCCTGATTTACAAAATAAAGTGCTACACTGGCAGCATCTCCTAAAGGCTCGTCCATATAATACATAACAGAAGGCACGATATCCCAATACTCTTCTGTAGAAATTACCTTGCTATAATTCTCTACACCAATTAATTTAGACAAATTACGTGCATAGCTAATCTCATTAAATTTGCTCTTTTCATCTAAAAAGCCAACCGTAAAGGTCTTGCACTCTCCAAGTCCTTTCGCTACATAACTGGAATCCACTCCACTGGATAAGAAGGAACCAACCTCCACATCACTAATCTTATGAACCTCCATAGAATCCTTTAAGGCTGCTTTGATCTCAGATTCAAGGGCTTCCTCAGATACATTCTCATCTGGAGTAAACATAGGATTATAGTATTGCTTTACAGTTAATTTCTTATCTTTCCATAAAAGATAGTGGCCTGGCTCTAATTTATAGATTCCTTTAAAGAAGGTCTCTGGAAGAACAGAGTACTGGAAGCTTAAATACTGCTCTAGGGCCTCCTCATTGACAGTTCTTTGATAAAGTGGATATTCCAAGATACTTTTTATTTCAGAGGCAAATACTAAGGTATCCTCAACTACAGCATAGTAAAATGGTTTAATACCAAAGAAATCCCTAGCAGCAAAAAACGTTTCCTGTTTTTCATCCCAAATACCGAAAGCAAACATACCACGAAGCTTACTAAGTAGCTTTACCCCGTATTCTTCATAGCCGTGAACCAAAACTTCCGTATCTGCAAGATTTGCAAAGGTATGACCAAGCTCAGTAAGCTCTTCTCTTAGTTTTGGAAAGTTATATATCTCGCCATTAAATACAATTGTTACATCCTTATTCTCATTTTGCATAGGCTGTGCACCATGATCTAGATCAATAATACTAAGACGTTGAAAGCCTAAAGCAGCCTTATCATCTATATAATGTTTTGCATCATCTGGACCACGATGATAAATCTTCTTCATCATATTGGATAACACTTGTTCTCTGTTATATCCTTTCGTAGTACCGATTATTCCACAAATTCCACACATGTTCTATTACCATCCACTTTCTATTCTTACTCTTCTGCATCTTGGGTGTGTGATTTAAAGATATAAAGCCTAGTTACAAAGGTGTCCTTATAATTGGAAAAGAAGGAATAGTCCCTCATTTCTACCATTAGATTCTCCCCATTACTACTAAGCTCCATACCTACTACATCTTCAGCACCCTGATACATATACTTTAATTCTTTCTTTTCAACACTATACCGCACGATATCCCAAACCTTAGTATTAGAGGGCTCAGTATAGGTATCAGACACTTGACGAGTAGAAAAATATAATGTACTGCCGTCCTTTGACACCGCAAAATTACCAATTTCTCCTTTTATGTCGTTACAAATGGTAATCCAAGAAAAAGTATCAAAATTATACATTTTTATATCCTGATTTTTTCCTTGGACATAGATTCCTTCATTACCAAGCCAATAGTTATCATAAATGGAGTCAACTTTATTAATCGTATACTGTACTGATGGATTAATTAAATTATATAGGTATACCCATTTGTCATTGCTAGAATATAACAAAATATCTCCATTATCATTCATCTGAAGGCTATAATTGTACACCTTATTATTAAACTTCCAATCACTTAACTCAAAAAGCTCCTTAGACTCTTTGTTTACGACATCATAACACTTAATACTATATACTCTTTCCTTGCCATATCTCCAATTATTATAATAGTAATCTTCGTCAAGTGCAACAACATGTTTCGGTTTCCCAATATATTTCCAACCATATACCAGTTGATTTCCAACCTTTGACCAACAAAAAACAAGCTTAAAAAGAGATGGTGGTATTACTTCTGGATCATATTGGTTAATCAAAGTGTACTTATTATTTAAGTAGTCATAGAGCATGAGATAGCGTGCATCTGATACTCTTCTTTCAAAGAACATGTATGCCCCATTTTCAGAAACACCAAGAGGAATATCATAGGGAGGCCACTCTTTTCCCTTTGTTGTGTCCGAAAACCCATACATAAAATCTACTTTATTTATAGAATTGGTATTATCCGTATTATTATACTGATTTAAAATGATTCGGTTTGCTTCTGTAGCACTCCACCAGGCTGTCCTACTCTTGGCTAATTCCTCATGTCCATAAGTACTGATATTATAGCAATAGTCATATATTCTATCAATGTTTATAAACGATTGATCATTTTCATCCTCAGCTATACTATCTAGAATATATGTTTTTTTCTCATATCTGCTGCATCCTGTCAGTAAAAGTATCACTATGATACTTACTGACAATAACCTTTGTCGTTTCATAATTATCACCCAACCATACTTTATCTATTAACAGAATTCTTAGCCTTTAAACCCTACAGAAAAACGAATCAAAAAGCATGTCTTCCCCTGCTTACTTACTACTTGAATATCTCCTTGATGCTCTCCCATGATTTGCAAACAGATAGAAAGCCCTAACCCAGAACTTCCTTTTTCCCTAGCTAACTGCTTGTCCACACGGTAAAATGGTTCAAATATATGAGTAGCTTCTTCCTTCGTTATTTCTTTTCCTTCATTGATAATCGCAACTTCTATCCACTTACTTTTTTTGTCTAGGTTTATTTGTATGGTTTGAGGATTCATTCCATATTTAATCGCATTATCAATCACATTAACAAAAACCTCTCTCACACGGTCCCTTAGTGCTCTAATGTAAATTGGTCTTTGCTCTTCAAACAGTATATGACTGCCATATCTCTTAGCCTTAAGTTCCATAGCCTCTGAAACATCTCTTAAAAGAGTATTTAATTCTACTGCTTCCCATACCTTTTGACCCTCGCCATTTGACATCTCTAAAAGCTGGATTACCATCTTATGAAGTCTTACACTTTCGTCTATGATATTTTGAATTCCCTTATGAAATAATACCTCATCCTCCACCCCATTATCCTTTAAAAGTTGGGCGTACCCATTAATAGTGGTGAGGGGAGTCTTTAACTCATGTGTTACATTATCATAGAACTCTTTTCTATTTTCCATTAGCTCATAAATCTGATTCTTGTCACTTTGTAGCTTCTCCAATTGACTCTGCACGGTCTGTAGCATAATTCTATAGTTGTTTGTCAAATCACCTAGCTCATCCTTACGACTCGATTCTTTTAGAGAGAGATATCTCTTTTCGTCAAATCTTTCTGTATTTATATCATCGGAGACCTGGTTTGAGATACTAGCCAGCTGCCTAATTGGGTTTACTAATATTTGAATTACAAAGGTTACAATGACAAAGGTTAATAAAAAAATAATAATGGAAATCTTTAGTATAGTGGATGCATGTTCCTTACCATCAATCAACATATCCGTATAATCCATGTAATACCGTACAATACCAACATTACGCCCCGCAACATACACAGGCATGGAAAAATACACAACCATTGTGTTATCCGTATCCTTCAGTATTGTGTACGAAGCTTCCCCCGACACTGCTTTTGTTAGATCATCTATTAACGAAGTATTAAACAAAGTATCACGAGATGATATTAATAGGGTACCATCTCTATTGTATAACGCAACATGCCGATTTCCTACACCATATAAATCTGATATAATATTTATCGCTTGATCTTCAAAGCTATCCTCATTGTTATTGGCAGAGTTTAAAACAAGGGTCTGCCTAACATATACCATAGTAGTATCTCGCAAAATTCTACTATCTTTTCTAATCTGCGTCTCATTACGGTTATCCATTTGTTTATTCACAAAATAGGTAAGAGCTAGACATCCAGAGACAAATGCTAAAAACAAAGCTACAAACGTTTTTGTGCGGATTCCCCACCATCTTTTATTCTTTTGCTGGAACATATTTATAACCAACTCCAAACACTGTGACTAATTGTCTCTCTAAGCCAAGTTTTCTCCGAACTCTTTGTATATGTATATCAACTGTTCTAGAATCTCCCAAATAATTGTATTCCCATAACTGCTCTACTAAAACTTCTCTTGTAAGTACCTGTCTTGGATGTTCTACAAAATATAGTAATAAATCAAATTCCTTAGGCGTAAGCTCAATCAAATGACCATCCTTCTTCACAGTACGCTCTACTCTTGATATCTCACCATCAAATTCAAAAACCTCTTTTTGCATTTCTACCAGCCTATCACTTCTTCGCCTAAGTACGGTTTTAATTCTGGCAATAACCTCTCGTAGATCAAAGGGTTTTGTAATATAATCATCTGCGCCCACTTGAAGTCCATATAACTTGTCTTCTATATTAGACTTAGCAGTTAACATTATAATTGGAATACTAGATACTTCACTAAGCATTCTACATATATCTGCACCATTACTATCAGGCAACATCCAGTCTAGTAAAATAAGATCTGGAGAAACCTCCTTTGCAAGTTTCATTCCCTCGGCTCCAGTATAGCCACTAATCACTTGAAAACCATCCTTAGATAATCCATAAGTTAGAATATCAACAATGGGTTTCTCATCTTCTATGATAAGTATTTTCATTCCCATACTAGTATCTCCTATCTATCAACTCATACATCTATTTTATCATTGTTAAAAGAACTTTGTCTATTACGAAATAAGAGACTGTTAGTATCCTCAATCTTACTAACAATCTCTTACCTATCTACTAATTATTTTATCTTTTTATGAAGTTCTTGCAGGGAACAAACGGCTATCCCGTTCTGGTTATTTACTGACTTTAAGCCTCTTGCTGCTGCTTTTGCTGCTGCCATTGTTGTAATATAAGGAATTTTTGCCTTAATGGCTGCTTTACGAACATAACTGTCATCATGTTCACTACTAGCACCAATTGGAGTATTAATCACTAATTGAACCTGACGATTTATAATCACGTCATTCATGTTTGGTCTTCCCTCATAAACTTTATTGATCTTCTCCACTTCATAGCCAGCTTGAAGAATGGTCTCGTAGGTATGACCTGTGGCCATAAGGGAATATCCGGCCTCAACTAAATCCTTTGCCACCTCTGCCACTTCTGCTTTGTCTGCATCATTCACACTAATGAGTACACAGCCTTTTAGTGGAAGTGGAGTCTGAGTAGCTTCTTGTGCTAAGAAATATGCTTCTCCAAAGGTATCAGCAAGCCCAAGTACCTCTCCTGTAGAGCGCATTTCAGGGCCTAGTACAGGGTCCACTTCAGGGAACATATTAAATGGGAACACTGCTTCCTTTACTCCATAGTGAGGAATCTGTTTTTCCTTCAAGTCTAAAACCGGAGAAGGTCTACCTGTAAGTTCAGCCGTAATGATTTCGGTTGCTAATGGTACCATGGCAATATTACATACCTTTGATACCAATGGTACTGTACGGGATGCCCTTGGATTAGCCTCCAATACATACACCTTGTCATCTTCTATTGCATACTGCATATTCATCAAACCAGACACATGCATTTCCTTAGCAATTCTTGTAGTATAATCCTTAATGGTCTCTAAATTTTTTTCACTGATATTAATGGATGGAATTATACAAGCGGAGTCACCAGAGTGTACACCAGCAAGTTCGATATGCTCCATAACTGCAGGAACAAAGGCATTCACTCCATCACTAATGGCATCTGCCTCTACCTCCATGGCATGTCTTAGAAAACGATCAATTAAGATAGGGCGGTCTGGAGTAACTCCAACAGCGGCCTCCATGTAAGAAACCATGTTCTCATCATCAAACACAACCTCCATTCCTCGTCCACCAAGCACATAGGAAGGTCGCACCATAACTGGATAACCTATTTTGTTGGCAATTTGAACAGCTTCTTCTACATTAACTGCCATTCCCGATTCTGGCATTGGTATGTTAAGCTTCTCCATCATTCCTCTAAATAAATCTCTATCCTCTGCCATGTCAATGACAGAAGGAGGAGTACCAAGAATCTTAACTCCATTTTTCTCTAGCTCAACAGCTAAGTTTAAAGGAGTCTGTCCTCCAAATTGAGCAATGATACCGAGAGGCTTTTCTTTTTCATAGATACTTAGTACATCCTCTAGGGTAAGTGGTTCAAAATATAACTTATCCGAGGTATCATAATCCGTAGATACTGTCTCTGGGTTACAGTTTACAATAATCGTTTCAAAGCCAAGCTTTTTAAGTGAAAGAGCTGCATGCACACTACAATAGTCAAATTCTATTCCCTGGCCAATTCGGTTAGGTCCTCCACCTAAAATCATGATCTTAGGTTTATCGGTACGAACAGGACTGTTATCTGGGGCATTGTAGGTGGAATAATAGTAAGCACTGTTCTCGGTCCCGCTAACATGAACACCTTCCCAAGCCTCTGTTACCCCAAGAGTCATTCTTTGTTTTCTTATTTGCTCCTCCTTAACCTTAAGTAGTTTACTTAAATATTTATCTGAGAAACCATCCTTCTTTGCCTGAATCAACAACTCATCCGTTGGCAGTCCACCTTCATACTTAAGAAGTTGCTCTTCCAACTCTACCAACTCTTTCATTTGTTCAATGAAGTAGTGCTTAATCTTCGTAAGTTCAAAGAGTTCCTCTACTGAAGCACCCTTACGAAGTGCCTCATACATTAAAAACTGTCTTTCACTTGTAGGAGTTACAAGACGCATTAATAACTCCTCCTTGGATAGAGTATTAAAGTCCTTGGCAAATCCTAAGCCGTATCGACCATTTTCAAGACTTCTGATTGCTTTCAAAAAGGCTTCCTTATAGGTCTTACCAATACTCATTACTTCGCCAACAGCACGCATCTGAGTTCCTAATTTGTCTTCTACTCCCTTGAATTTTTCAAATGCCCATCTGGCAAATTTAATTACCACATAATCACCATCTGGCACATATTGATCTAAAGTCCCGTATTTACCGCAAGGAATTTCATCAAGGGTAAGCCCTGCTGCTAACATAGCGGAAACCAAGGCGATTGGGAAACCTGTTGCTTTGGAAGCAAGGGCAGAGGAACGAGAAGTTCTTGGATTAATTTCGATAACAATAATACGATCGGTTTCAGGATCATGGGCAAACTGCACGTTAGTACCACCAATCACCTCAATTGCCTCCACAATTTTATATGCCTGTTCCTTAAGTCTCTCCTGAACCTCCTTAGAGATAGTAAGCATTGGAGCCGAGCAGAAGGAATCTCCTGTATGTACACCTAATGGATCTATATTTTCAATAAAGCAAATGGTAATCATATTGTTTTTGGCATCACGAACAACCTCTAATTCTAGCTCTTCCCAGCCAAGAACAGACTCCTCTACTAAAACTTGTCCTACTAAACTAGCCTGTAATCCTCTCGCACAAACTGTCTTTAATTCCTCTACATTATATACAAGACCACCACCGGCACCTCCCATGGTATACGCTGGGCGAAGCACTACTGGATAACCTAACTCATCAGCAATTAAAAGCGCTTCCTCTACAGAGTAAGCCACCTCACTTCTTGCCATTTCGATACCAAGGCTATTCATAGTCTTCTTAAATTCGATACGATCCTCGCCACGCTCGATGGCATCTACTTGAACCCCAATGACCTTAACCCCATATTTCTCTAAAATCCCTTTATTGGAAAGCTCTGAACAAAGGTTTAAGCCAGATTGTCCACCTAAGTTAGGAAGAATGGCATCTGGTCTTTCCTTTTCGATGATTTGTTCAATTCTGGTTACATTTAATGGTTCTATGTACGTTACATCTGCAATCTCTGGGTCTGTCATAATAGTGGCTGGATTAGAGTTAACCAGTACAATCTCATACCCAAGATTTCTTAACGCCTTACATGCCTGTGTTCCAGAATAGTCAAATTCACACGCTTGACCAATGATTATAGGACCTGAACCAATAATCAATACCTTATGAATATCATTTCTCTTTCCCATCTTTTCTCTCCATTATCAGTTTTGACTTAATATTATTATGTATTTATAACTTGTTCTTAATTATGTTAACATATTATTGAAAAAGAAAAAAGCTATTTTTATTCATTATTTTTGTATTTTATGCAATTTTATTAGAAACCCTCTCTACCCCTTGGCAAAAAAGAAAGAGCATAACATCCAAATAAATGTTATGCTCCCTTGCTATTTACAAAACTGATATTGACCCTACCAGAGCAAAGACAATCATGACAAAGTAAAGACTAAGAAATACGATAAACCATGGATTACCAAAAACTAAGGCTTTACTGCCTGGTACCGTTTTGTGTTCCTCTACATACGCAATTAATTTACTCTTTTTAATGAGAAGTACAACAATACCAAAAACAGATATCACTGCAAACCCTATAAAACTAATCAGCTCAACTGGTACTTCGGTATAATGATTCATAAGCATATCAATTCCCATAGATACCCCATTGTTTATGATATGAAGAACGATACACCATTTGACGGAATATTCAAGAGCAACATAGGCAAGTAAAAACCCAACTGCAATTGCAAATAAACCTTGAGTAAGATTCCCATGAAAGATACCAAAGCATATGGCAGAAATAGATATAGCAAATACTCTACCATATTTCTCTAGCTTATGAAGTATGACCCCTCTAAAGAGGATTTCTTCCATAATTGGGCCAAAAAGTACAATATATAACAACATACTAATTGACATATCTTTAGATGAAAATATATCTAAAATGCCTCCATCTGCAGTCAAACCAAAGAGATTAAGAAACACCTCTGAACCGTAAGCAAACAAAGTAACAAATGCTTGAGGTACGAACAAAAGTAATGACAAAAGGAAGAAAGTAGAAACCTTCATTGGTTTCCTTACACCACGGATATCCTCCTTAAATAACTTACCTCTTCGATAGATTAATAATACCATCAACCCAAAAGCAAGACTGATGAGATAGAGCCAACCATTTCTAATCATTTCCGATGTAACCAGGTTGATTTCACGTTCAAGCAAAGCCTGATTATCAATATACTTTATGGTCAAAAGAATGACATTAATAAAACCATAAATGAAGGCCGGAACAAACATAGCCATAGAATAATATAGTAATACCCTAGATAGTCTTCCTACCTCTTTCTTCTTCTGTTTTAGCTCCATCCACCTCATATTATTCTCGTGCTGTAATCGAAGCTGTTCTTTCATTCTCTCCTCTTGCACAGGATCGTTTCCATAGTAATTTACATTCTGTCCTTGATACACCGGCTGTCCTTGATACATTGGTTGCCCTTGATTCATTGGTTGTCCCTGATACATTGGTTGTCCCTGATACATTGGTTGTCCCTGATATGGTGGATATCCCTGATAAGGTACTTGGTTTTGATTGTACATTTGTTCATTCATCTGATCTTCACCCTTTCCTTCCTATTATTCTATCTATTAGAAAAACCCGCATACTTACGC
The DNA here is from genome assembly GCA_023416695.1 of Bacillota bacterium. GTDB lineage: Bacteria > Bacillota > Clostridia > Lachnospirales > Lachnospiraceae > KM106-2. The sequence continues at coordinate 69,862 of JAEZGY010000036.1, forward strand.
CATCTTCCACTAGAAAATCTCCAAATAAACATGACTACTCTAAAGATCCAGTCCATAAGCATAGCAATCCATACACCAATTGCTCCCAGTCCTAACCAAAGCCCTATGATATAGCTAAAAACAATACGAAACATAAACATTGAAAAGATAGAAATAAACATTACAAATTTCACATCATTGCAAGCCCGCAAAGCATTAGGCAACGTAAAAGAGGATGGCCAGAAAAGCATTGCACACCCATTATGAATCATAATTAGAATAAATGCTAACTCCCTGGTCTCCGTCTTTAAACTAAAAAGTTGAAGTAACCAAGGTAATGACAATAAAATACTCGAATTCACCACAAAAGTAATCAAATAGGTTAATTTCAGTAATTTCTTGGTGTAGTGACGGACCTGGGCTTCATCCTGTGCTCCTACGCACTGACCAATTACTGTAATCATGGCAAGACTCATCGCTTGTCCCGCAATGCATCCCATTCCATCTATGCTATTAGCAACCGCATTGGCTGCAATCTGAATGTTATCAAACCGAGCAATAATGCTAACCACAATTACCCTTCCAAATTGAAAGAGACCATTTTCTATCCCACTTGGCACACCTATGTGAAGAACTCTTTTTATCATCTTAAAGTTAGGAACCATGCGAAAATCTCGAATATGTACCTGATTACGTTTATCAAAAGCAAGCTTTAGTATTACCAAAGCTGCAACTGCCCTAGATAGTAAAGTAGGAATGGCTGCCCCTGCAACCCCCATGTCAAGGCCATAGATACAAATAGCATTCCCTATGACATTTATTATATTCATTAACAAGGATACCTTCATGGAAATCTTAGTGTTTCCCATTACACGAAACAGCGCTGCTCCTGCATTATATAAAGCCATAAAAGGAAAGGACAGAGCAGAGATACGAAAGTAGATAGAAGCATTCCTCATTACATTTTGATCGATATCGCCAAATAAAAGCCTTAGTAAACCTCGATTAACAACCAAACAAACAACCATAATTCCAATGGAAATAACAAAAGTAATAATAAGAAGCTGTTTTGTCGATTCGCAAGCCTGATCAATCTTCTTGCCCCCTATGTATTGGGCAGTAACTACTGCCCCACCTGTGGCCAATGCAGCAAAAACTGCTAACAATAAACCATTTATCATATCAACCAGGGATACTCCTGAAATTGCAGCTTCTCCCACTGAAGATACCATGACAATATCAACCATACCGACGGATACTGCCAAAACTTGTTCTATAATTAAAGGTATCATCAGTTTCCTTAATTGTTTATTCGAAAACAACATGCTACTGACCTTCTTTTTCTTTTGATTGTACCACTTATTATAAATCACTTGAAAGAACTAGGCAACTATCAATCCTTAATACTGCCTTCCATTACACTTCCTGCTATATTCCCCGTAAACCCTCCATGAAGGAAGGACCGACTAATACAATGACAAACCTCACTATTTTTACTTTGTATACTTCCTACAATTCCACCTATATATACCTTTGGTACTTCCCTATTCACTATAGTTGCAAGGATGGAACCATGAAAACTAGAATCTGAGATAATCGAATTTTCTTTCTCCTCCCACTTTGAAGAATCCCTAAGAATTCCTCCAATTCCTCCTGCATATATCCCTTTGTTATCCCCTAAAAAAATCATATTTCCAGACACCAAACAACGCTTCACATTGCTATTATAGATAAGCCCAGCAATACCACCAAAATAGGTATCCTCTGCTGTTAAAACACAGGATTGACTATCATATTGTACCCTTAAGTTTTTTACCTCTGTCTGTATATGGTTCTCACTTTTATATACTCCAAGCATAGCAAATAACCCAAGACAATGAAGTTCCCCAGCTTCCTTTGGTACATCTAGCTTAACCCCCTTAATATAGTGCATACCGCCATCTAAGCTGCCATAAAAACCTCTTCTCCACTCTCTGTTTGTCAACTGGCTTTCCAATGCTCCAATGGGATTCCATAAATATCTAGAAAGATCTAAGTCATTTTTAAGTATATAATAAAGATATTCTGTCTCCCGCATACATTGTAGAGAAAAAGCAATAAATTCCTCCTCATTATGGATCTCAAATGGTTCCTCTTTTGTCCCGTCTCCCGCAAGATAAAAGTGTTTGTTAACCATAAAAATCTTCCCTACTCCATTCTTACTATCAATATATGGAGTAGGGAAGATAAATTGATTGCTATCCTTGGTTAATTAGTAAGTTCCATAAAAATCCTAGTACCTCTGCGCTTGATATATTCATATAGGCCTAAGCAGATTATTGCAAGTACTACAGATACCAACCACATATAAGTTTCCACTGCTAGGACATCAACAAATAGAGTAATATATAAAATAATAGGTAAAATTACAATCGCCATAGAGCCAAACATCGTTAGGATACTACTGAGACTTTGCTTAACCGCTACGATCTCATTGGTCCAGTTAAACTTAGGAAACTTCAAATTCAGTACAAGTCCAAAGAGTGCGGAGAATATAGTAAACATAATCGGAACTAAAAACAGGAGAATCGCCGAAAATAGATCCGGCCTTATAACGATTACAGAAACTATAGAGGCAAACAAAACAGGAGGGATACAAATAATTAAGTGCATATCTACCTTTGCCATCAGGATATCTATGGTCCTTACTGGAATAGACTGAGCAATCCATAGATTCTTACCCTCTAAGGAAATGGAAGGTGCCGATATAAAATTCATCGCTGTGATACCTGATATAACTACAATCACGATAGGTATAAAAAACTCCTTAAAATCATTTACCTTATTTAATTCTAACAGTAAGGTATTCTGTTTGAAAAGAAAAACTATAGCCCCTATTACTAAAAATGCCACACCTAATGCTGCATTCATCATATACATGGCATTACTTGTAAAATGCTTTAATTCCTTTCTGATAAGAGCTCCCTTTGGACTATTCACTTGTAATTGCTTCTCTTTATAGACAACTCTAGAAGCCCCACGTTTCGTTGTAGTTATACGAACAAAGCTCTTTGACAGAAGTATATATAATAATGCAAATGGTATAAGGGCACACATAGCATATAATAAAAGACTAAGCCAGTTGTGATCCGCCACTGCAACACCTAACTGATAAAATGGGTAAAAGGCTCTCCTTACTCCTTCAGCAATATCTTTAAGACGGTCTACAATAGTCTGCATATACTGACTCATCTTGGAGTAAAGATAAAAATATGCCCCTAAAAATCCAAGGGATAACACCATAGTAATGATGGTTTTATTTCTCATTCTAGCTGTAATCAAAGCAACTAACCATCCAATAATACAAGATAGGGTCATGCTTAAAAACGGTAGTAACAAGAAGCCAACAAAAAAGAATAGAATACCTAGCACTGTAACACTACTAACCATGCAATACACCACTATGGCAGGAATGATTACTAATGCTTCATACATATAGTTTAGGCCCAATAACATAATGATTCGACTAGCTAATATATAACTAGAAGGGATTGGCATAGAAAGTAACAGTTCATTATCTTTAGCATCATACAACTGAGTCTGCGTGGTAAAGACACTTCCAATAAAACATAGTCCAAAGGCTACGATACCAACCATCGCAAAATAGAGCCAGGTTAAATCATACTCTATCATTGGCTCACATAAAGTATAAAATAGACTTCCTAGAGCAAACATAATACTGCCAATCACATAGATTGCTAATACTCCGATTCCTATTCCCTTTAGTAAACTAGTACTTCTAACTTTTTTCTTCTTGTTTGCTTTAAACATTGAATAAAATAAAGATTGGAAACGGGATTTAATCAATACTTTCAGCATGCTTCTCCTCCAATTCCAAAAATACATTTTCTAAGGATGTATTACCACGAACCTCATCCATGGTTCCAGAAACTACGAGTTTACCATTCTTAATAATTGCTACCTTATCACAGAGTTTTTCTGCTACTTCTAACACATGAGTAGAGAAAAAGATGGCACCACCATTCATACAATGATTACGCATAATCTCTTTTAGTAAGTGAGATGCAACAGGATCCAACCCAACAAAAGGTTCATCCATGATTATTAACTTTGGTGTATGAAGAAGGGCAGCTATGATGGCAAGCTTTTGCTTCATACCATGGGAATAGGCACTAATTGGCTGAGCTAAATCCTTTGTTAAGTCAAACTTATCTGAGTATTCCCGAATTCTATTTTCACGTTCTGTCTTAGACACCCCATAGATATCAGCTACAAAATTCAAATACTTTATTCCAGACATAAATTCATATAGGTCTGGATTATCCGGGATATAGGCAATCTGCTTCTTACATTCTAAAGGTGCATTCTTTATTGAGATTCCATCGATAAAGATCTCTCCCTGGTCAAACCCCAGAATCCCACAGCAAGCTTTAATTGTAGTAGTCTTACCAGCCCCATTGTGACCAATAAAACCATAAATCTCACCCTGTCTAATAGTTAGGTTCAAATCATCTACAGCCTTCTTTTCCCCATAGGTCTTTGTTAAATGCTCAATTCTTAGCATACTGACTCTCCTTTATGAAATATTATAGGTAATTACTGTTTGTTAGTTCTTAAACTTATTCAATTTTATACCTATCTATCCTTTACTGTAAATAGTAAACTATTTTTTCTATGATTTTAATCCATATTTAATTCAACACCTTCATGCTTTTATCGACTTTTATTAATAAATATGATAAACTTTATGTTATAGACCGTTAAATTTAATAACTGTTCTATCTACATATTTATCTCTTGATGAGGTCTATAATAATTATTATTGTAAAGGAGATTTTGATATGGGTTTAAAAAAGGTAGTCTCAAATCTATTTGGGGGAGCGATTAATGCAGCAACAGGCTCTGTTGGCAGTGTCTTAGCAGATCAATGGAAAGAGTTCTTCTACTGTGATGCTATGGAAAGTGATGTATTAGTAATCAAGGCTCAAAAGAAAATTGCAGAAGGTTCTTCTAACAAAAAAGGATCTGATAACATCATTACCAATGGCTCTGTAATTGCAGTAAATGAAGGACAATGTATGATGATTATCGAGCAAGGTAAGATTGTAGAGGTTTGTGCAGAGCCAGGACAATTTATCTACGATAGTTCAACAGAACCAAGTATCTTCTCTGGTAGTCTTGGTGAAAGCATTAAGCAAACCTTTAAAAACATCGGAAAACGTTTTACCTTTGGTGGTGATACCGGTAAAGATCAACGAGTTTACTTCTTTAACACAAAAGAAATTGCAGGTAACAAATATGGTACTCCTAATCCAGTTCCTTTCCGAGTAGTAGATCGTAATATTAATCTTGATGTAGATATTTCTATTCGCTGTAATGGTGAGTATTCATACAGAATGGTGGATCCTCTTTTATTCTTTACTAATGTCTGTGGCAATGTAGAAGACATGTATACTAGAGATAAGATCGATAGCATGTTAAAGACAGAACTATTAACTGCTCTTCAACCTGCCTTTGCAAAGATATCAGATATGGGCATTCGTTATTCTGCTTTACCAGGCCACACCATGGAGATTGCAGATGCTCTCAATGAGGTACTTTCTAAGAAATGGGTAGAGCTTCGAGGCTTAGCAGTATTCTCCTTTGGTGTGAATTCTGTAACCGCTTCTAAAGAAGACGAAGATATGATCAAACAGCTACAAAGAACTGCAGTTATGCGTGATCCTAATATGGCTGCTGCTACCCTAACTGGTGCTCAGGCAGATGCTATGAGAGCTGCTGCTTCTAACGATAATGGTGCAATGATGGGCTTTATGGGTATGAATATGGCACAGAGTGCTGGTGGTATGAATACTCAAAGCTTGTTCCAAATGGGACAACAGCAACAGATGCAACAACAACAGATGCAACAGCAACAAGCTGCACAAGTACCTACCCAAGGCAAACCTGTAAGTACAGAAGGTGGATGGGATTGTGGTTGTGGTGCAACGAATAACCCTGGCAAGTTCTGTATGGAATGTGGTAAACCAAAGCCAGAGGAAAACGGTTGGACTTGTAGTTGTGGCGTAACAAATAAAGGTAAGTTCTGTATGGAATGTGGTCAACCAAAGCCAGCAGGTGCCAAATTATATAAATGTGATAAATGTGGTTGGGAGCCAGCTGATCCTGCTCATCCACCTAAGTTCTGTCCAGAATGTGGAGATATTTTTGACGATAGTGATGTCAAATAATAAGTCATAAGGAGGAGGAAATACTTTGGATAATACAATGGAATACAAATGTCCCAATTGTGGCGCACCACTAATCTTTGACAGTCATACTCAGCAGATGAAATGCGAATATTGTGACAATAGCTTTACCATGGAACAGCTTGCTGAATATGATAAGATTCTCGAAGCCGAGCAAGAAAGTGACGACTTAAATTGGGAAGGTTACGTAGGCGAAGAATTAGATGGGCTTACTGGTTACATCTGTCAGTCCTGCGGTGCTCAGATTGCTGGAGATGGCAACACAGCTGCCACTGAATGTGTATATTGTGGTAACCCTGTGGTTCTTGCTGGACAAATGTCTGGAATGAATAAGCCTAATTATGTCATACCATTTAAGCTTGATAAGGAAGCTGCCAAAACAGCCCTTCGTAATTTCTACAAAGGAAAACCTCTTTTACCAAAGATGTTCAAATCAGAAAACCGTATCGATAAGATTACTGGTCTTTACGTTCCTTTCTGGTTATTTGACTGTGATGCAGATGCTAGAATTCTCTTTGATGCTACTACTGTCAACACTTGGTCTTCTGGGGATTATCGCTACACCAAAACTAGTCACTATAATGCCACTCGTGCTGGTTCTATAGGATTTGACAAAATCCCAGTAGATGGTTCCTCTAAGATGGATGATGCTTACATGGATGCTATTGAACCATTTAACTATAGTGATATGGTTGATTTCCAGTCTGCATATTTAGCTGGCTATCTTGCTGACAAATACGATGTAGATTCAGAGGCTAGTATTCCTCGTGCGAATCTTCGTGTAAAAAACAGCACAGAGGATGCATTTAAAAGTACCGTTACAGGATATCATTCTGTTACCATTAAAAACTCCAATGTACATATTGAAAATGGTAGCATCAAGTATGCTATGCTTCCTGTTTGGATGTTAAACACGAAATATAAGGGAAAGATGTATATGTTCGCTATGAATGGACAGACTGGAAAACTTGTAGGTAAACTTCCAATAGATAAAGGAAGATTCTGTGCATGGCTCTTTGGACTGTTTGCAGGCTTTGCAGCAGTTGGTAATGTAATCTTACTATTAGGAGGGTTCTTTAAATGAAAAAATTATTATGTTTGGTAACCACTCTCTTATTGGCATTAGCTTTACCTACCACTGTACTAGCAGGCACTAACACAAAGAGAGTCGTAGATGATGCCAATTTATTATCAGATAGTGAAGAGAAAGCCCTATCTAATAAAATTGATTCTATTGTAGAAGAATATGATTTTGATGTAGTTGTAGTAACCAACACTTCCTTAGAAGGTATGGACTCCAGAGATTATGCTGATGATTTTTTCGATTATAATAACTATGGAATAGGAAGCAAACGCAGCGGTATTTTATATCTCTTTAGTACAGAATATAAAGATTACTATTTATCTACCTGTGGCTATGGATTAACTGCATTTACTGATTACGGCATCGATTACATAAACGATCAGGTTACCCCATTTTTAAGAGATCAAGCGTATTATAAAGCTTTTGATAAGTACTTAGACCTAACAGAACAATTTCTAGCAGAAGCAAAAGCTGGTACCCCATATGATACTAATCATAAGGTAAAAACAACAAAAGACTATATTATCTATGAAGGTGTTGCTCTAGGAGTATCTCTTGTTCTAGCATTAGTAATTGTTATTGTCATGGTAACCAGGATGAACACTGCCATCAAACGTACTACTGCCAAGGAATATGTTCGAGATGGAAGTATGATTCTTAATGAAAAACGTGATGTTTATATGTATAGCAATGTCACTAAGGTTAAGATTCAGTCCTCCTCTTCTTCTGGCGGAGGAAGTTCATCTCACACATCAAGCAGTGGTTCCTCCCATGGCGGTGGTGGGGGAAGGCTATAGGCTTAATCCATACATAGCATAAAAGAACACCCAGATTCTACGAACCACTTTAGGTTTTGTAGTATCTGGGTGTTTATTTTTATTCTTTCGTAGTAGGACTATTTGATTCTTCCCAACATTCTGTGTCCATAATACCAACATTCTTTGCTACAAAAACAGGATCTATGCCCTTCTTTTTCTGCTTTTTATAATCCTTTAATGCTTTTATTGCCTTATCATGAAGTAGTATAATGGCAATGACATTTACTAATGCCATAAAGCCCATTAAGACATCTGCTAAATTCCAAACAATATTTAGGTTGGCCAAAGCCCCTAAAACCACTGCAACAAGACAGCTAATTCTAAAAGCAAATAGGGCTTTTTTATTGTTACTTATGAATCTAAGGTTTGATTCTGCATAAGAATAATTTCCGACTATAGAGCTAAAGGCAAAAAATAAAATAGATACGATGATAAATAGTATACCAACCTCTCCCACCTTAGAACGAATAGCAGCTTGTACATAAGGAATGCCAGTCAAATTGTCATGAACACCATACACTAGAAGCATCATCGCTGTAGTAGTACAAATGATTAAGGTATCAATATATACAGATACCATCTGCACTAAACCTTGTTTCACAGGGTGGCTTACGGTAGCAGCTGCACTAGCATTTGGCGCAGACCCCATACCTGCTTCATTAGAAAACAATCCTCTCTTAATTCCATACATAACACAAGAACCAGCAAAGCCACCAGAGATAGCCCTGATATCTAAGGCTTCTCTAAAAATTGTTTTAAAGATACCAGGTAGTAGATTGATATTGGTTATTGTAATATATAAACCTAGTAAAATATATAAAACAGCCATAATTGGTACTAAATAAGAGCTTATAATACCTATTCTATGAATTCCACCAAAGATTACATAGGCAGTTGCTATAGCAAGTAGTATTCCTACTATGAGAGCCATAATTTGCTTCGCATTCTCTCCTACTAAATAATATTCAAAGGCAGATCTAACATTATAAGATTGTAGTGCATTAAAACCAAATGCAAAACATGCTATTAATAAGATAGCAAATACAATACCAAGCCATCTCTTCTTCAGACCTTGCTCAATATAATAGGCAGGTCCCCCGCGAAACTCAGTTCCATCTTTCTTCTTATAGATTTGTGCAAGAGTACTTTCTATAAAGGCAGATGCACTTCCTATAATAGCAAGTAACCACATCCAAAAGATTGCTCCTGGACCACCTGCTGCTAATGCAGTAGCTACACCAGCTATATTTCCAGTTCCAACTCTAGAAGCAGTTGATATCATTAATGCTTGGAAGGAGGATACTCCTTCTTTATCTTCATTCTTCTCTAACAATGTACGTAACGCATCAACAATCATGGAAATCTGTACAAATCCAGTTCTTATCGTAAAGAATAATCCTACGGCTACTAATAGTACAATTAATATATTTTCATATAAAAAATTACTAAGATTGCCTAATAGCTGTTCAAAAAACATCATTTGTAAGTTTCCTCCTATATGTGTTATTAACATTGCCCATTTTACTATATTTTTTCATACATTTCAATAAATAAATATACAATTCAAAGATTTGTCTGACTAATTGCGTTATTTTCATTAACACTGATTTAGTATAAACATTTATGGATTTTATATGCCATATATCATACAACAAAAAAGCTTGCTCTTACACTGAGCAAGCTTTTTACTTTCATTAGTCCAAATCAAATAAATTACGTCTTAATATATGTAGCATTGCAGAGCCACGATATGTTTTTCCATTTAGACCCTTATAATAACATTGGAATGCAATCTCTCTCTTGTTTTCCTGTGATAGATTGCTTTGCGACCACCTTAAATGATAGAGGCTTCCATCCAGTAACTGGGCATACCCTGAAGAATCTAAACTTATCTCTTTCCCACTACTATCATATATTTTCATAATAGTTCCATCAGCCAAGACTGCTTTCACATACAGTTTATCAGTAAATAAGGTATTATTCCTTGGTATAAAAGATATCTCCTCAAACCGGTCCTCACTAAATATTGTCTCGGCATAATCTACGGATATATATATAGAGTAGTCATGTTCTGCTTGAGAATACACACCTGGAGTTACTACTTCTATGGTAGGCGGTTCGTTTCCATTCCCATAAGCAGCAATTATAGTATTGACTAATAACTTAACCTCCATCTCATTGTTTAAGATACTAGAATGTCCTACTCCTGAATAGGTAATATTCCCTTTACTATAAATATAATAATTATTGGATGCATCATTAGCGGAGCAAGAGAAGTAGCCATTGCTATTGGTATCTGATTGCGCTAGAGTATACCAAACAATCAGGTCCTCTGCATTTAAATCAAGCTGATAATACTGACTATGAGTTTGTGCTATAACAAGGTTATCATCTATCCTATAAGGGTATTCTGTTATCTGCCCACCATTTAACTTAGCTGCCTTTGTCGTCAATATGGTATCTGTAGAGAACTTACTTCCCGTATACAAGGCATACTTATTGGATGAGTCGCTACTATCTGCTAGCTTACTAATGGCTTGATACGTATATCCTTGAATCTCATTATAGACACCACCACTAGGCTTGGTTGCCGTATCCTTTGTTGCTTTTAGGTCATTATCTGTGGTTCTAACGCCATAGCGATCCATGCCCAAATAGTCTCTAAATAATAAATTAAAGTTATATCCTCTTGTACTAGATAAATCTTTTGTGCTATCCGTAGCTATGTTATAAAAAGATGTCACATCATGTGTAAAGAGCACACTTTTACCTGAATCTATATAATTCATTATATTATCTAAAGCCCCATACTGATTAGAAATATTATTATAGGAATCAGCAAACCCTAATATCAGCATATCATAGTCTTTTAGCTTGTCTCTCTCAACCTTAATCTCATCTGAAGCAGTCTTATCAAACTTATTAGTGGCATCATACCAGGATTCAAAGGTAGCGCTATCTATTGTGACTAAATCTAAGATGTAGTCATTTAAATTAGAGGTATACTTATAAAATAAACCTTTATCTATTATATTCTGTTGTAAGTTCATAGTAGATGCTGTTGTATCGGTAATCTGCAGTACCCTAATTACTTTTTTATCTGAGCTTTTATTTTGAATAGCTGAAAAGCCATCCTTAGTATCTCTTACGGCGGAATTCGTATCCTTGGTTACAACAAACTTCCATGGAATCACCCCTATAAAATTATTACCTATATTCTTAGTAATAGAGTAGCTTGTTCCATCTGCCACTAAACTCTTTTTCTCTACAACTAATTCATCATCGCTATAGATTCCATCACGACTTACATCAATAAAAAGTCGGGCTGTATAGGTGGTTCCTACGGTATATTCACTATCCTCTAGAAAGAAGTTAAAGTTTAAATTGCCATCGATATAAGCGTCATTATGAATAGTCCCAGTAGTTGTGTCCCCAACATATTCTTTAGGGTAATCCCCTTCTTCCATATGTAATACTAAACCAGTCTTTTTGAAATAAGCCATTAAAACATTACCTGTAGAAGCACTTCCCGCAGCTAACAATTTGGATTGCTTACTTTTTGCAAAATTATATAGATAAGAGGAAGCATCTACATAATTAGAATTGTAATAATACAAGTCAACATCTGCCACAATAGGAAGACCAGCATTTAAATAATCCTCTAATGCTCTTTTCTTTGCGCTAGTAATATCATTTCCAGGACCTCTTGTAATGTTATTCATATTGGACGGCCAATTAACTGAATAAGGACTTGTATTGCGTGAAGTAATCATATCTCCCACATGAAGATAAATCTTACCATTAAGTGTACTATCATTATAAACAGTGCTACCACTAACGGTATTCAACCTACCATAATACAAACCCATATAAATCATATCATAGGTACTATTTAAATCCTCTAATTTCCCATTAAATTCCGCCGTACTCTGATGTATTATATTGATCTTTCCTGTATACAGTGGGGCTATTCTCGTACGGAAGATAGCTTCTGTTAAATAGACTTTAGAAGAAGAAAGTGTAGACGATACAGTACAAGGTTCTAAATCTAGAATATTAAGACGACTCTTTTCCTTCTTGCTATCCTTCATCAGTCCCATTACAAAACGAATTGCTTGGGATGGTGGCGCAGTCGTTGCAGTGTTTCCTGTTTCCTGCAGTATATCATTGAACAATTGCTTATTTAAGCCATCCGATTTTATTGCATTAGGGTTATTCAAGTTATCCAATAAATTCATATCACTCTGAAACAAATATACTCGACTATTTACAGTACCATTGCCATATTGTAACTGAGACTTTGTTTCATAGGTAGCATAGGATTCACCAGTAGCCCAATCATTAAAACTTGAAGCGGTCCCATCTAATTTAGGCGGCATAAAGGTATTTACACCCCAATAGGTTTTCGCGTCCTCAGACTGTACATTAAAGACTCCTGTGGTACGACCATTCACAGTTCCCTCTGTCACAGCTGCCTTTCTACTTCCGTCAGGATAATCGTACAAAAACATATTGTAAAGTGCCCGAGGATCCATGGAGTTTAACATGAGACAAAGCTTAAACACATTATTGTCACTTCCATTGCAACTACTAGTAGAGTTAGGCACAACGCTACCATCTAAACCAATCTGACTCACGTTCACTGTCTTCATGGTGCCACTGTTGATCATCTCAGTGAAAACTGTCTGGTCAATAACAGTGCCTGCTTGATCTTCATCTAACACAATTTTGTTAAATAATTTCATTACTGTGTTCCAATTTAAGTCATTGCTATTGGAGAAATTGAGCTTACCGTCACTACTACCGGTATCCGTATAAGGAATCTTACTATATTCTCTATAAGCAGTACATAATGTACTACGGTAAGATTTATTGGTTATAATCACCAAATCCGCACGATCTACCCATTGACTATTGGCGTTTAACTCACTAGGGGTAATGGTTTTTACAACAACATGATAATTTGGAATCTCATCGTCTGTTACTCCTAATACCGTTTTTAGAAATGTATTCTTATGAATATAAAAGACTTCCTTATAATCATAATTAATATAATAATAGTCCGTTCTACTGGTATATACTCGATCTCCAATTTGGGGAGCATTATGATTAGTCGCTGGTGGATTGCTTACCACATAAGGCACCCATTTAAAGTCTCCACCTGACTTCCTAGTATAGGTAGCAGATTTAATTGTCCCATCTGCATATGTTTCAGTCACATTTTGTTCGATAAGACCGGTGCCATTGGCAACTCTCTCATAATATCCATCTTGTGTCATTGTTGCATAATTAACATACGTCCAATTGCCCGTAAAATCAGTATTAGGATCCAGATCAAATTTCTGGTATGTACTTGTGGTATTCTTATAGGTTGCAGCCCCAGAGCTACAGATATCGTTCATATACTGCTCCGCTTGACTATTACCATTACGAATATCTTGTAACAGCTTACTAATATCGACAGGCTCACAACCTGCTATCATATATCCAATCTGAGAAAACTTCATATCTGGTACTAATTCAAGAATAACGGTAGGATTGGTAGCCGAACCCTTATCCCCTACTTCTAAAGGAGTAAGATTATTTGTAGCAAAACCATGAGTAATTGCAGTTGAACCACTATCTTCTGCTTTGGTTCCCACAGTCAAAAAACAAAGTGTCGCCAATGCTATCAAACACATACAGCTTATTATGGTATATTTTTTCAGATTACTAATATTCCAATATTCCACTTTATCCAACAACCTTCCCTAAAATAATCTATATTTACATAGTTTTCAACATAAAAATAGATATAATTATTATAGGCTAAATAATGTATACTGTCAATTTGCTGTTTTATGTTTTATTTAGTGAATTATAATTGTATATGTTTTTAATATTCCGACTATTTACTATAAATTTCATATATATAGAAAAATTTAGGTGCTATGATTCCCATTCATCTCATCAGTAATCTATCCTTTATTTACCCATAACAAAAGCAGCCTACCAAGTAATTGGTAGGCTGCATCTATTAATCATCTAATCTAATTCAAACATATTTCGCCTTAACAAACTAGCGGTGGCAGACCCTGTATAGGTTATTCCTTTCGCGTCAGTAAACTTACAATCAAAAGAAATCTTATCCTTATCTGGCTTTGATAGATAGCTTTGAGGCCATCTTACATAGTAAACATCCCCATCATTTAAGGTTGCATAGCCTGATGTATCTACAGTTACAAGCGTTCCACTGTCGTCATATATCTTTAGGATTATTCCATCTTTCGTACTGGCTTTTACCTGAAGTATATCTGAAGTCAAACTATTATTCCTTGGTATGAAAGCTACCTCCTCATAACGTTTATCATCCAATGTAGTCTCTGCATAGTCGACAGATACATATAAGGAATATTCATTTGGTGCTTTAGAAAATACACCAGTATTAACCACTTCAACAGAAGGGTTTTCACTACCATTACCATACGCTGCAACCATAGTATTGACAAAGAGCTTAACTTCCATGTCATTATTCCCCCAAGACATGTCACTATGACCAACTCCTGAGTAAGTGATATTGCCTTTACTATAGATATAATAATTATTAGCCGCATCATTAGCGGAACAGGAGAATAGGCCATTGTCATTATCACTATTTCTCTCAGCTAGAGTATACCAGACAATCATGTCGTCCGCATTTAAATCCAACTGAAAATACTGGCTATGAGTTTCGGCTATCGTGAGATTATCATCAATCTTATACGGATATTGCGTAATCTGTCCACTATTCAGCTTAGCTGCCTTTGTGGTCATGTATGGATTTGTGTCAAATGAGGTATTCGCATACAAATTATAAGTATTGGCACCTGAATTAGCCAATCGATTAATCGCCTGGTAAGTATATCCTTGAATCTCATTATAAACACTACCACTTGGACTTGTAGCACTATCTTTGGTACTACGTATGGATGGGTCTGTAGTCCTAACTCCAAAACGATCCATGCCTAGATAATCTCTAAAGGATAGATTAAAGTTATATCCTTTTATATCTGGATTGTTACTCTGGGAAGATGACGCAACATTATAATAGGACGTCACATCATGAGTAAAGAGTACACTCTTGCCAGAGTCTATGTAATACATAACATTATCTAGAGCACCATACTGATTAGAAATATTACTATAGTAATCTGCAAACCCAAAAATCAACATATTATAATCCTTAAGTTTGTCTCTACTAGCCTTCTCTGCATCCGAAGCGGTTTTGATAAATTTTTTACTATTACTATTAAACTTTTCTTCAAATTGACTCGTTGTTATGGTCGTAAAATGAATGATATAGTCATTCAAGTTAGAAGTATATTTATAGAATAATCCTTGATGGTTAACATTTTCCATCAAATTAAGTGTTGACTTGTTGGGATCTGTAATTTGAAGAATATTAATCACTTTTTTGTCTATGGCAGCCCTTTTAATTGCAGAAAAACCTTCCTTAGAATCTCTAATGGCTACATTACTATCCTTGGAAACAACCAACTTCCATGGAATCGCCCCTACATAATCATTTCCTAATGTTTTGGTAAATGAGTACTTCCTACCATCAGCAACTAATCGTCTTTTGATAGCAACAACCTCATCTGAACTATAGGTTCCATCTCGACTTGCATCTATATACAGTTTGGCTGTATAGGTAGTTCCTGGAGTATAATCACTATCCTCAAGGGTAAAACGATATATTAATTGCCTTGATATGTACGCATTATTACCAATGGTACCAGAAGAAGTTTCTCCATCATACTCTCTTGGATAATCTCCTTCCTCCATATGAATTATTAAACCAGTCTTCTTAAGGTAAGTCATTAAAGAACTACTAGTAGAACTATTACCAGCATCTAATAATCTTGTTTTATTATTGGTTACAAATTCACAGATTATGGATGTCGCATCGATATAACTTGAATTATCATTTACATTTACCGAATTGGCTTTGTACAAATCTGTGTCTGTAACAATTGGTAAACCAGCTGCTAAATAATTCTCTAGGGCGCTCTTTTTTAAGTCTGTAATGTCATTGCCTGGCCCCCTCGTAATATTATTCATATCAGTAGGCCAGTTTACATTAAACTCGTTTTCATTACGACATGTAATCTTATCTCCAACATGAAGATATACTTTACCATCAAGAGGCTTAATGGTTTGACCATAGTTTTTATATGAGTAGTTATAGACCGTCCTATCCCCATTATTATTCGTATTAAACCTTCCAAAATACAAGCCCATATAAATCATATCATAAGTACTGTTTAAGTCTTCTAATTTTCCATTAAACTCAGCCGTACTTTGATGGACAATATTGACTTGCCCCGTATAGGTAGGAAGTAGGCGAATACGCAAAAGAGCTTCTGTCAAATATGGCTTAGCTGAAGGTAAGGTAGGCGATATTGTACAAGGCTCTAGATCAAGAACTTTTATACTATCCTTAACTTTAGTGGTATCTTTATTAATTCCCATGATAAACTGAATCGCCATAGCCGGTGATGCCGAAGTAGTCTTGGTATAATTCATAAGTTCTTTCGTAAGCTCATAGGAAGGTATTGCACTTGTATTCGTCAACCAGTTCGACAAGCTCATATCGCCCTTAAATAGGTACACTTTACTATTTACTGTACTATCATTATACATCAATTGAGTTTTTGTCCCATAGGTTGTATAACACTGCCCTTTGGGATCATAATACCAATCACTGTACTGCGACTTTGTTCCATCCAGCTTCGGTGGCATAAAGGTGTAGTTACCCCAGTAGGTTTTTGCATCTCCTGTTTGTTTGTCAAAACTACCTGTGGTGCGACCATTTTGATTAATTTCCGTAATGGCTGCTGTTCTACTTAGATCTGCATAATTATATAAATACATATTATAAAATGCTACAGGATCCATAGTATTTAGCATTAAACATAGTTTAAACACATTGTTATTACTGCCAGAACAAGTATTATTAGAATCGTTAATAAGATTTCCTTTTAAATCAATCTGTTTCGCATTAACTGAATTCTTAAGGTTATTACTACCAACAGTAAATACATTTTGATCAATTATGATACCTGCATTGTCCTCATTTAATACGACCTTATTAAATAGTTTCATTACAGTTTGCCAATTCAAATCATTATTATTACTGTAATAAATTTGAGTATCACTACTATTGGTATTGGTATAAGGTATCTTACTATATGCTTTATATGCTTGACACTGAGGAGAATTATAAGTTTTGTTAGTGATAAATATTAAATCAGCACGATCAATCCACTGACTATTGTCATTAAGTTCATTAGGTGTAACAGTTTTAACCACTACATGATAATCTGCTACCTTAGAGTCGGGCACCTGTAATACATTTTTTAAAAATGTATTCTTGTGTGTGTATGTTACTGTCCTATATGAATTATTAATATAGTATTTATCTGTTCTTGTTGTGTATACTCTATCACCGATTAAAGTTGCATTATGATTAGTCACAGGAAGAGGCAATGTCTCGTAAGGAACCCAAATAAAGTTATTACCTGAAGAGACTTTCTGATAAGTAGCTGTCTTAATAGTTCCATCTGGATTCCTCTCAATCACATTCTGCGCGAAAAGCCCAGTACCATCTGCTACTCTCTCATAATATCCAGCTTGTGTCATTGTTGCAGTACTTACATAGGTCCAACCTGGTTCTGTGTCCACCTTAGGATCCAGATCAAACTTCTTATATGTACTAGTGGTCATGCTATACTGAGCAGCACCAGAACTGCAAATAGAATTCAACCATGTATTAGCATTAGCATTACCATTTTTTGCTTCCCTTATCATCCTGTTAATATCAACAGGCTCACAACCTGCAAATAAATACCCTAACTGGGCAAACTTCATATCTGGTACCAGTTCTAAAATGACAGTAGGATTTGTGCTAGAACCTTTTTCTCCTACTTCTGAAGGGACTATATTATTTATAGCAAATCCATGGGTAATAGCCGTGGATTTGCTATCTTCTGCCTTGCTACCAATTGTCATAGAGCATACGATTGCCAAGGCGATTCCAAAGATACAACTCAATATAATACGTTTATCTCTTACCATCATTTTACACTTTATCACTATAACCCACTCTCTCTTCCATGGCTTCCTTATTAATTCATTTATTTACATATTGACGTTAAAATTATATCATAATTTCTATATATTGTCAATTTGTCATTATGTTTGATGGTATTTAAACAATCTATATAGATTGCTAATTACTGGATTATTGGAACTATATTAATACTATTTGCAACTTCCAATAACCAAGACACCTAATTCATTACAAAAAGGACTCAACAGTACCCTCTGTCAAGTCCCTATATGCTTCTATTTACTTTTCTTTCCCTTAACGGAACTACTTGCAACTGACTTAGTTGACTTGCCATTCTTAGTAGAATTGGAAGTACTAGAAGAAGCCTGCTTTTTAGCAGCCATACAATAACCCCCTTTCCAATTATTGGAACTGTATTTATTATACTCACCCAAAACAGCTTCTGTCAATTAATTCCATTCTTCCTTTGTCCACATTTATGGCTCTTAACGTAGTCATTTCGACACGGATAAATCACTCTATTTGCCAATCAATTGGTGCTACTCCATGACTCTTTAGAAAATCATTGGCTTGGCTAAAATGCTTGCATCCAAAGAATCCACGATACGCAGACAGTGGGCTTGGATGGGGTGCCTTCAAGATTAAGTGTAACGGATTTGTTAGCATTGGAATTTTACTTTGCGCTGGATTTCCCCAAAGCATATAAACAATAGGCCTGTCCTGTTTATTCACTTCATTTATAATAGCATCCGTGAACTTCTCCCACCCATGTCCTCGGTGGGAATTGGCTTCACCAGCTCGAACAGTTAATACTGTATTAAGTAATAGGACACCTTGATCCGCCCATTTCTTAAGGTACCCACTCTCTGGAATATGGCATCCCAAATCATCCTGTAACTCTTTGTATATATTCTTAAGAGAGGGAGGGAGCTGCTTCTGACTAGGCAGCACAGAAAAACTTAATCCATGAGCTTGATTCTCCCCATGGTAGGGATCTTGCCCTAAAATCAGCACTTTCACTTGACTAAGTGGTGTAAAATGTATGGCATTAAAGATATCATCTTCTGGAGGATAGACTACTGTCTTATTATATTCCTCCTTAACGAAATCATCCAATTTCTGATAATATGGTTTTTTAATTTCTTCTTTAATAGTTATCGACCAGTCATTTGTTATTTTTGGCATAGTATCACCTTTTCTTTAATTTCACCATAGTATAGCATATTTCTTAATCAATATCTACTTCCTGCACTTGAGACTGTTTGTACTCGCCAATGTGTCCATAATCATACAGTTTATGACGATCTGGATTAGCGGACATAAACTGAATATAGACGGGGGTATTATCTAGCTCTGGGTAATAACTAAATAAAGTATTATCAGCATAGCGAACTGCCTGAAGCGCAGTAGGCATTTCCTTTTTAAAAATCGCCTCTCTGACAGGTGGATTGCCAGGAATACCTAGTCCATCCACCATAACTTCTCCATATAAAATAGGCATACTGTCAATAACGATATACTGTAGCCTGACTTCATCTCTAAGCTTCCCTACTTTATCCTCCGCAAAGCCAGTTCCTATGGTAACATACAAATTGCCATTTTTGTCTGAATGAGTCATGGTGTATTTACGTCCACTTACTGGATAGGTATCTGTTGTTCCATTCCGCAATTCAGTAAATACCTTGTCTGTATTAATCTTCTTCATGGCGACTCCCTTTTATACATATATAGGTTAATATATGCTTTTGGAAGAGGAAACGCCACATCGGGTTTTTGGGGGTTTAAGAGGCGGCTCTAGGCAATCCCATGAAAGGCAAGCTCTCGCATGGATTGAGCATCGTAATGGTACATAAAGCCTGATGGCGTAGGGAGGATATGGGGCTTTAAAATTACAGGTGTGAGAATATATGGGGTGTCCTGTCGTAGGACACGCTTACGCTATAAGGCAGTAAGCGCAAAAAAGCTTGGCATAGGGATGCCAGCTTTTTGCTCTTATCGCCTTATCTGCAATGCAAGCATTGCAGTCCTACGAAAGGACGGTTTAAGTTATACTCCTGTAATTTTAAAACCTATCTACGTTTTGGCCGCCATGACCAGGCCTAAGTACCAACGTACTCAAACAGTCTTTCATGAAATTGCTATTCACCGCCTATAAATTGAAGAATCGCTAAGTTAGACGTTCTGGTTATAATAAAAAAGGAGTCAAAAAGCCGTAGTAAGTTTTTTGACTCCTTTTTTATTATAATACCTTGTTTAAGAAATCGATGGTTCTTGGTTCTTTTGGATGATTGATTACTTCATCAGGAGTACCCTCCTCAACGATGTAACCTCCATCCATAAAGACTACACGACTAGCCACTTCTCTTGCAAAGCCCATTTCATGGGTTACAATGACCATGGTCATGCCTTCTTCGGCTAGTTTTTTCATAACAGCAAGAACTTCACCAACCATTTCTGGGTCTAGAGCTGAGGTTGGCTCATCAAACAGCATAATATCCGGATTCATTGCAAGGGAGCGAGCAATTGCAGCTCTCTGCTTCTGTCCACCGGAAAGCTGTGGAGGATAGACATTGGCTTTATCTGAAAGACCTACTCGCTCTAACAGAGCAAGTGCCTTCTTCGTTGCTTCATCCTTGGACATAATCTTCAAATCCACTGGTGCTAATGTAATATTCTCTAATACAGTCATGTGTGGGAAGAGATTGAAATGTTGAAATACTATGCCAATATTCTCTCTTACCTTATTGATATTGATTTTCTTATCAGCGATATTCACACCATCTACCATTACAATCCCACTTGTTATATCCTCTAGACGATTTAAGCAACGGAGAAAGGTGGATTTACCAGAACCAGAAGGACCAATGACACAAACAACTTCTCCTTCCGTAATGGTAATATTAATATCCTTTAATACTTCAAGTCTACCAAAACTCTTCTTTAAATTAGTAGTCTCTATCTTAATCTTACTATTGATATCCACGAAGCATTCTCCTCTCTAGATATTTTGCCAGTCGAGACAGTGAAATGATGACTATCATATAGATCAGACCAATGACAGCCCATGTAGCTAAAGGATTATAGGTGTTCTGTACTATGCTGTTACCAGCATTGGCCATTTCTTTTATCCCAATTACAGAAAGAATGGATGTATCCTTTAAGGAGATGATGAACTGATTTACAAAGGATGGAATCATTACACGAACAGCCTGTGGAATTACGATTCTTTTCATTGCCTTGCCATAACCAAGACCTAAACCTCTTGCTGCCTCCATCTGTCCCTTATCAATAGATTGTATACCACCACGGAAAATTTCTGCCATATAGGCACCTGCATTTAAGGATAACGCAATAATACCAGCTGTAACTGCTTCAAACTTAAATCCCCTAAATACTTCAAGTGGAATTTTCTGAATAGCCATCGGTATACCAAAGTAAATGAAATATGCCAGAACAATCAAAGGAACCCCGCGGATACCATCTACATAAATGGTGCCGATTATATTTAATAATCTGTTTTTACTGATATTAAGCAGTCCAAATAGAAGCCCTATCAATAACGCAAATATCATTGCGATTATTGTGATCTTTAACGTCGTACCCAAATATTCAATAAGCATACCGGAGTAGTTATTTATGATTTTTAGCATCCCATTTACCTCCTAGTAACCTATTTTGTATATTTATCTACGATTTCTTGGAATTTTCCATTTTTCTTAATATTCTCAAGACCTTTATCAAACATTGATAATAACTCTGCGTTCTTTCCTTTTGCCACTGCAAAACCATAGGAAGAACCAGCTGCAGTCATTTTATCAGGAATCTGCATCTTAGCACCTTGTTTAATACTGTATGCCATTACAGGATAATCTTCAAAGCAAGCTACTGTATTACCAAGAATAACATCTTGATACATAGTAGGTGAATCCTTGAATTCTACTACAGTAAAGCCATACTTGTCAGCGATGGATTTTGCATAATCTGCACCGTTTGTACCAGTCTTAATAGCAACCTTTTTATCCTTCAAATCTTCATAAGAAGCAATGGTAGAGCCCTGTGCTACTGCCATAGTTACATCTGCATCATAGTAAGCCTGAGAAAAATCAAATATTTCTTTTCTTTTCTCTGTTATGGACATTCCGGCGATAACGCCATCAGCGGAACCACTTTGAACTGCTAATAAAGCTGCATCAAATCCAAGTGCCGTTAATTCATATGTAAAACCTTGATCCTTAGCAATTGCATCTAAAATATCAACGTCGATTCCAACGAACTCATTCTTGTCATTGGTGAATTCAAATGGAGCAAATGCAGTATCGGTAGCAATTACATATTTCTTGCTATCTTCCTTCTTATTACCACATGCGGTAAACATTGTCATTGTTAATGCTAAACACAACACTAGTGAAACTACTTTTCCTAATTTTTTCATAGATCTAATCCTCTCTTTCTTATTGTTTTAAATAACTACCTCTAACTACTTTATCAATATGTACCCTTAAATAAAAGATAGAGTAATAGTGTTCTATCGCTACTACCCTTCTTCAATATTATATGTGCTCATGCTTTCTTCGTCAACTCGATTTTTGTCAAACGCTTAACAATAATAGAGAAATTGACTACTATTTGGACTTAACCAAATCTTTGATAATCTGCACACATGTATTGATTCCTAAACGGGAAGAACACAGGGATAAATCATAATTATCAGCCATTCCAAAATCCTTATGTACATGGTAAGAGTAGTACTTTCTTCTAGCCTGATCAACCAGTCTTGCCTTTTCTTCAATCTTCTCTAGTCTTTCTTCTTGCATCTTTAGGCTCATACGATTCACTCGCCATTCTAAATCAGCATGAACGAATACAGTAAGACATCCATCATACTCACGTAAAATACTGTCTGCATTACGTCCAACAATGACACAGTTTCCACGTTCTCCGATTTCACGAATCACCTTAGTCTGAGCAGCAAAAATCTTCTCACTTAAGGGACGGTTATAAAAGTCAAATAAACTTTGGGCAAACCCAAAATTCTTTGGTATCTTCTCGTCCCATTCAATAAGGCTATCTACGTCAAGATTCGATTGCCTTGCTGCCATTAGGATGATTTCCTTGTCATAGTATTGTAGATTCAACTCATCAGCAAGCCGTCTACCAATCTCCCCACCAGCTGCACCAAATTCACGACTAATCGTAATTATTGTCTTCATAGGCTCACCTCCTTCTTTATTATAAACAAGTATTTAAACCTCGTCAAATACATCAATGGTCGGAAATCAAAAATACCGTTGTCAAAATACAAGCAAATCCAAGTAAATCCATGCCCCCAAAGGTTGTACCTAGAAAGATTGCAGAAAAACAAGTGGCAGCAACCGGTTCTACGCTAGCAAGCATACTTGCCTTTACTGCTCCAAGCATCATTACTCCTTGTAAATAAAGGGTAAACGCAATAACTGTTCCTACTACTATAATGGCAACGAGCCCCAAAAATACAGGAAGCGTCATAGCAACAGGGATACTCCAAGCCCTAACAACTACAAATAATACAATTCCTCCAACCAACATACCCAGCCCAGTTACTACTGTACTTCCCCATTTGGCCATAATAGTTCTTGGAAGAAGAGTATACAAAAATGCTCCTACAGCAGACATTATCCCCCAAAACAATCCCTCTTTTGTAATCACTAACGTATGTAGATCTCCACCAGTGGCAATGAAGAAAGTCCCCATGAGAGCCAGTATAATAGCGATGGCTTCTCTTAGCTTTGGTAACCGTAACGAGGTACTGCAGACAAAAATGAGAATTAGTATAGGTCCTAAGTACTGAAGCACCGTAGCGGTTCCTGCATTGGTATGCTTAATGGCATTGAGATAGGTAAACTGGCAAACTGTGAGTCCAGCAAGGGCAAACAATAACAGGCGTATGACACTAGTTTTATCCTTTAATAAGGCTACCATAGTAGCTCTCTTCTTAAACAAGCAAAAACAGGTTAACAATACTCCTGCCGACAGCATCCTTACCGCTGTAAGCCATCTAGCATCTACTTGACAATTCGACAAGAGATATTGCCCACAAGTACCAGAAAATCCCCAACAGGTTCCACCAATTAATGTATAGATTGTTGCCTTTGAAGCAGTAGTTCTCTCTACTTTCTTCTGCATAACTAGTCTTCCTTCCACTAAATCCTACTTTATTCATCTATTCTACCACAACAAACGACATAGAAAAAGGAGCAACTCTAAAAAGAATTACTCCTGATGTTATTTAAATACGACCAATATACACATTAGTATGACAATGTATCTCTATTGTCCTGCCTTATAATCGTCTCTTGCCCAATTTGGAGCATTGACTACACCAGCTTTATTATGACCTGCCTTAGCCTTACCTTGAATCTCAGGAACTGGAGCCTGTTCATTTTTCTCCTTATGAATCCCTGGATGGTTATAGGTGCCATGTGGATCAGATGGGTCCGGTCTTCTCATACCCGCTTTTGCCATTGTTATCACTCCTTCAACATTTTTCTTAGTATATACCAAGAAAGTGATTCTCTATTCTTTAAAACTACGCTCAAACATACTATGATCATCCCGTAATGCATTTAAATCCAATATACCGACTTTTCTCAATAATTCATTGGTAATCTCACCATGAAACGGTATCTTGATCGGAGAGGAATAGGCCTCCTTATTGGCCGCCTCCGTACCATCTTCCACTGGAATAATTCTCTTTGGGCCACCGACACAGCCACCCTTACAAGCCATTCCTTCGATGAAGGATGCTTTTTTCTTGCCTTCTAGAAGATCATTTAGCATAGCTTTACAGTCCACCATTCCATCTACATTAACAGAGGTAAATAACTCACGTTTCTTTGGAAATAGCTGATCTACAACATCCCAAACAGCCTCAGATACACCACCAGCTCTTGCATACAGCCTTCCACCAGTAGCTGCATAATCTACCGTTGGCACACCGTTTAATTTTGCAGGCTCTACCTTTAAGGCTTCAAAGATTGCCTGCACCTCTTGAAAAGTTAAGACATAGTCTACGTCTCCTACCAAATCCCTTTCCTTGGCCTCGGACTTCTTTGCAATACATGGACCAATGAAGACCGTTTTTGCATCTGGATTTAACTTCTTGACAATTCGCGCCATAGCTACCATTGGAGAAACAGAAGGGGAAACCTCTGGAATTAAGTCGTAATAGACTCTTTTTAAAGCAGCCACCCATACTGGACAACAGCAGGAGGTAATCATAAAATCATCCTTATCTTTCACCATATGGTCAAACTCCAAAGCCTCCTTTAAGCTCAGTACATCTGCACCCATGGCGACTTCCACCATGTCCGTAAAGCCTATTTTAATAAAGGCTTCTCTTAACTGATCTAGAGTTACATCTTCGCCAAACTGCCCTATAATGGCTGGGGCAATCATAGCAACGACTTTCTCTCCTTCTTTTAATAGATTGGCTAGGGGTAGAAACTGCGGAATATCCATGTAGTGCCCTAGATCACAGGCCTCCACACAGCGTCCACAAGACATGCAAAGCTCATAATCAATATACTTATCCTGAGTAACGGCATCTCGCTTAATGGCATTGAAGGGACATACATTTTGACATTTACTATTTCCATCCTCTGACTCGCAATCTTTGTCACAGGATGTTACCTTACATACAATATTTTCTCGCACTCGATTCTTTGTAATGGCATCTAAAAGCTTCTGAATAAATTCATGGTCATTTTTTGCAGCCACATTGTCGACTCCTGCTAAAGCAGAAAACACTTCCTTTGCTTCCTCTTTATCTTTAAAATTCTTTTGAAGTCTTTTATAAGTCTCTTCAAAGGTCTTATTGTAATAGGCTTCAATTAGTTCCTTATACATCTGTTTATATAAATCACTCATAGGGAAATCTCCTTTGTTTTCTATATCTACTGATGTATTTTCTACAGTATTGTTGTATTTATACGAAAAAAGAGAGCAAATCATAAAATGCACGTTTATTGTAAGCTTCCTTCACTAAACAATAAACGCGCATTAAAATATGGTTAGTTTTCGTTTTCTAGCTTTTCTATTAACGCATCTAAGCCTTCCATGATGTCATTATAGGTATCCGTAAAGTTGCCTGTGTACCAAGGATCTGCTATATCTCTTGGATGATCCGTGATATCTAACAGGCGAAACACTTTATGTTCCTCATCGGAGCCAAGGATTCGCATCATATTTCGGACATTATTTGAGTCCATGGCAATAAGGTAATCATAATATTTATAGTCACCTTTGGTCATCTGTCTGGCTCTCTTAGTAGAGCAATTGATGCCAAGGGAGTTTAAAATCCGTCTAGTACCTGGATGGACTGGACTGCCGATTTGTTCGGTGCTAGTAGCTGCGGAAGCTACCTCATATTGATTATTGTAATTGCCTGTAGAAAGGCGGTGTTTTAGTAAAAATTCTGCCATTGGGGAACGACAAATGTTGCCTAGGCAGACGAATAAGATTTTTTTCATAGTGGGTATCTCCTTGTATAAGTTGGTATAACCTTGATTTTACTGGGTTTGTGTTCATTTTTGAACTCTTTCTTTGTCTATTTCTTTGTTTCACTTTGCTTATTTTTACATCGTTTTCTCTTCAAAAGGTGTAAAACTGGGGGCACCTTACACCTCGCGATTTCTTCATATTTGGACACCTTTAACGATCACATCGCTTTGCTTACATCCTCATATCCAATACGGGGATACGTATTTCTCATCCTTCTTCTGTATCTCACCTTGCCATATCTTATGTCTCATACTATCTTTCCTAACTTCAAACATGCTACATGCTCCTTTCTCTTTTTTAATACAAAAAAGAATCATGCTTATGAAATATGATATTAGCATATTATCATAAAGCTGACTTGAAATCCATGCTGTAAATCAAATGAGTCCTCAAAACTGCTTGGTTTGTCATCAAACTCCATTCTTCTACCACTTTTCGCATATAAATAAACACACATTCCTTTACAGCACTTTAAGTATAGGATAGTGCAAAATTGAGGTTCCTTAAATAGAATAGTTCTTGGATTTTACATTAAAAACCCGGAGAGTTACTCCGGGTTTTTTTGTATTATTCAGTTAAAACCTTCTAAATCTAATATTATATTAATTCTTTGATCAGGCTGTCCACAACAGTTGGGTTGCATTTTTGGTCAAGTAAAGGAATTCCACTCTTGAGAACAACATTTTTTTGATGGAATGTAGATTTCTGTTCCTGATAAAGAATACCAAGAGGAATTCGGTCACCAAACTCCATGGATTTTTGCATAGCGGCCATCTTATCCGATGCATCATACGCATTATCCAACTCATAAACTCGCTTGTTATACCATGAAAAAGTATTTACTTTATTGAAGCTGACACATGGCTGAAGAATATCAACCAGGGCGTAACCGTCATATTTAATTGCCTGCTTCATAATGGAAACAAGCTGCTCTTTGTGCCCAGTGAAAGCTCTTGCGACGAATCCAGCACCAGCCGAAATAGCCATAAGAACAGGATTAAAAGGTATATTGATATTGCCGTTAGTTTGTACTTCCGTGACAAACCCTTCTAGGGAAGTAGGGGAAGCCTGACCCTTGGTGAGGCCATAAATTTGATTGTCATGAACAAAATGTGTGATATTTACATTGCGGCGTATATTATGAATAAAATGATTTCCACCTTCGCCATAGGAATCCCCGTCTCCGGTATCAACAATTACAGTTAGGCTTTCATTGGAGATTTTTGCCGCCACAGCAGCAGGAAGTGAACGTCCATGTAAACCGCAGAAGGAATTGGCGCTAATATACTGTGGTGTCTTTGCCGCCTGGCCGATGCCGGCCACCATCAGCACTTCATAGGGGTCCTTCCCAAGTTCTTCAAGTGCTGTTTTTAGGCAATCCAAAATAATCAGGTTGCCGCAGCCTGGGCACCAAGCTGTTTCATATGTACAGAAATTGTTTATGCTCATTTCAAATCACCCCTTTGAATCTGATTGGCAATTTCTTCACCAGAAATTTGCCGACCATCATATTTTAATATACTCTCACTGCAGACAATTCCAGTTTGCTCACGAATCAACTCGGCAAGCTGCCCTGTGGCGTTTTGCTCAACATTAATTATTTTTTTAGCCAACGCAGCTTTTTCTTTAAGCAGTTTTTGAGGTAGCGGGAATACATCACCAAATACCAGTGCCGCATATTTTCCACTGCTTTTTTCATTGAGTAGATTGATGGCTTCTAAAATAGGTCCATAGGTAGAACCCCAACCTATGAGTAGAGTTTCAAAAGAATCATCTCCGATAAAGTCAGGCTCTTGGAGTTCCTGTTTGAGTAATTCAAGCTTTTTCATGCGCTTTCTCATCATCCTGTTACGTACCTCAGAAGATTCCGTAATCCAACCACGCTCATCGTGCTCATCACTGTCACTAGCCACAAAATTCTTTGTTTTCCCAGGAAGCAACCGTGGAGACACGCCGTCTTCCGTATACTGATAGCGCAGGTATTCACCATTACCCTCATATGCATTGGCCGGTGTGGCAACTTTAATGTTATTCAAGTCAAATGGTTTGACAGTAGCCGATGTATCACCCAGATATTGATCACTGAGCAATATAACAGGAATTTGGTATTTCTCAGCCAGATCAAACGCGCGTATCGTCTGATAAAATGCATCTGTATGGTTTCGCAAAGCAATTACCATACGTGGAAACTCACCTTGTGAAGCAGAAATTACAAATTTTAAATCACTTTGTTCCGTACGGGTTGGCAGCCCGGTAGCTGGACCAGGTCGCTGCACATCAACTACTACCAAAGGAATCTCAGCCATACCGGAGAGACCAAGGGCTTCCACCTTCAGCGAAAATCCTCCTCCTGAGGTTCCTGTCATAGCACGAGCTCCTACATAAGAGGCCCCGATTGCCATATTAATAGCAGCAATTTCATCCTCTGCCTGCTCCACAACAATACCAGCTTTGTCACCCTTGGATGCCAAATATTCCATAATAGCTGTGGATGGTGACATGGGGTATGCTGAGTAGAATTTCAGCCCCGCTGCTATTGCTCCGAGAGAGAGTGCCTTGCTTCCGGAAAGAATCATCCAATCACTGAACTCTCCTTGCATATGAGGAAACCGTTTTTCTACGATTTGATATCCATTCTCTATGGCTTGTAAGTTGATTTCGAGATATTGTTCCTTGACAAACGCACTCATAACTTCACGTACATAATCAAGATTATCTCCAAACAGCTTGAGAATAACCCCCACGGCAACACTGCCAGAAACACGAGGATTACCAAGAGCTTTTGCTATTTGACCCATGTTGATTTTAATAGCTCGCGGGTCTGTTGTTGCAAGCGTGCTGTCACAAAGAATAAACCCGTTTGTGTTAAGGTTGTCTCTATGCAGTTCAACGGTTTCATCGTTAAGCGCGATAATACCATCCAGTTGATTGCTGTGGGAGAACACAGCCTTCGTACCGAACCGAATAAGTGAAAAGTTATGTCCCCCTCGGACACGGGACATGAAATCCCTAGTTGTAAAAACGTTGTAACCGGACCGTTTTAATAGCTTTTCCAGTATGGCCACTGTTGTATCAATACCTTGTCCGGCTTCACCGCCAATGAGCAGATTGTACATTATTTTGCCTCCTGACATAAAAAACATATTATTTTTTTTAATTTCACATTACACTTGATGTTTTATTCGCTATAATCCTGTATAATACAGCCTTCAGAGAATTCGGCGGAGCAGGCTGCTTCATACGGAACGGTAAATTCCTCTTCAGAAATCAAATATGATTCCCAAAGGCCATGTAGGTTGCAGTATGCATATATCGTACCTGATTCTGCATCAGCAAACTCTGCTTTTGGCTCTTTACCCGGCTTTAAAAATTTAAACTCAACATGGTCTCCAGTGACAAACGCAATCCATTCAATGTAGTGCTCTGGCAACATGGGATGCAGTGTGGAGCCAACTTCTACTTTGATCTGGCCGCCTTCTCTGGTGACAACTGGGACATGCTTCTCTTGGGCGGCATCGGTTGAATTTGAAACAAGCTTTGTCATTGACTGACCGCAGCAGGTAAGTGTTCCGCCTCCAACCTTTACCAGAGCGACAATATTCCCGCATTTTTCACAACGATAGAAATCAAAAGTTGACATATCAAAGACTCCTTTACATTATTATTTTTATTTAAACCGACAAATGAAAGTTATGCCGGCAATAAACACTTATGTACCAAAAGAACATTTACAAACGCTGAGGCACATTATGTCTCAATGAGCTTTTAAGGCCACTGTTTTTTCTTGATTTGCGACTTCTTGAAGTCTCGCATTTTTCGCTACGTCCACTCCGGTCTGTGTCAGATCAACATCTGTCCAACCAGTAAATAGATTTTTTTGATACCATTTGCTTTCTCCGTGCTGTATTAGAATCAGATTCAATATCATTCATCCTACATTCCAAATTACTTCATTTTGTTTTAAAATACCAATTAATGGTATTTATTCAATTTTACCTTTATTATAGTACACTATTATTAAAATACAAGTATTTCGACTAAATTCCGTAAAAATCTACTGAGATAAGCTATAGTTGATTATTATTTGTTTTAGAGTGTGGAAATACAAAAGAGCCATCCCCTACAAGTTGCACTTTTCGCCCAACCGTTTGGTCATTTTCTGCCAGCCGTTCCAATTTTCTTCTTCAAGACCATCTTCCAAAGAAGTGATCGGATATTTTGAAATCAGTTTGTCCCAAAAATCAATAAGCTCACTAGCTGACATTCTTATTTGCTTCAACAATTGCCTGAAGCGCGTTCTCGTCATCCTTCAGATTTGGGGCAAATCCACCCTCATCCCTAACGGAAGTTGAAAGCCTGCGGGAATAGTTTTCACCACAGATACGTCTTCTGTTATAAGTTCTACGGTTTCTACAGGTATTATGAGCCTGACCTAGATATCCAGTGGCAATTTCACTGGAATACTTACGCACTTCCCTGGATATGGTGCTAGGATCCTTTCCTAGCCTGCGGCTGATTTCTTTAAAGGGAAGACCTTACGTGTAAACTAAAAGCCTAGTGCTTTGAAATAAACCCCTTTCATTAGACGTTAATTTTTTGTCTAACAAAAGGGGTTCACTTCTGTATATTTAGGGGGATTTTATGGCCTTACTACAGCAGCCAAAACTATATTAAATATAACTGTCTATTAGTAACTCTCTCTTATAAAATGGTGTATTTTAATACATTATAGAAATCCATAGCCACAATAATTAAAAGTAATACTTTTAAAACCTTCTCTACACCCTTATTATCAATTCTTTTTGAAATTGCTGACCCAACCAATGCACCACTAATTCCACCTGCTATCATACAAAGCAGATTAATCCATGTAAAATCTGGTACAGAGCCTGTAGAAACTGCAGTTACAATGCTTGAAATCTGAGAGAAAATAATGATATAAAGGGAATTTTTTGCTGCTTCTTTTGCTTCCATTGAGAAAAAGAAAAACAAAACTGCTACATTGCTTGTTCCTCCGCCAATACCTAAGAAGGAAGAAATAATTCCAAGAATAACACCTATGGCAACCGCTGCAAATAGGTTTGTCACCCGTTTGGAAGGAAGCTTATCTTTATTACATACATATAGAAAAACACCAAAAGTAAAAATGGTTAAAAGGATTGCCTGAATCGCTCCTAAAGTACGCTCATCTCCAAAACCATTTCTCACCAATTCGAACAACCACTTTCCAGCTATTCCACCTAGCACTGCACCTATTGCTAACGCCGTACTTGTTTTAACCTGTAATTTCACTCCATCTTTCCGATTACGAATCAAGGAACAAATAGCCATTCCAAGCACGGTACAGCCAGAGCAAAAGCTAACCGTAGAAACAGGAAGAACTCCAATCATATCTAGTGCTGGTTTGATAATAACGCCTCCACCGGCACCAACTATTGCACCTACACTAGATGCAATAATACAAATAAGAAATAAAATAACTGCTAACATAACAAAGCTCCTTCTCTCTATGTAAATATACTTATGCCTATATTAGCAGCAACCGCACCCACCCTCATGACGATGGCCATATGCATCCATGCAATCCTGTTCTGGATTTTTCATACAAAGATGTACGGCAGCTTTTTTGAAAGTCATTGGCAATGCTAAAATGTTAGGGTTTTGACCAACAAACTTTTTCTTTGCATCTTCTAAAGCTTCTTCGTAGGTAGCTCTGGTTTTTAATCCCATACCTCTTGCATAACCTGGTTCTTCTGCACCAACTATGTAGATTGCACTGGTGTTCATTTCTGCAATATGTCCACATGACATCATAGAGAAAGCATGGAATGGATGAAATGCATTACAGAAACGATATTTACGAATATACTCTTCGTTTGTTGCAAAGTATTCACCATAACGGTTCATATCTGGTAATGTATCCATGTGGTCATGTTGGAACATGGTATAAAGTTCTCTTAAAGCTGGCCATAATTCATCATGGAAATACCCATTACATGTGGAAGCACAAATAATAACGCAGTTATCACTCATAATTCTCTTAAATCTTAATACCTGTGCACTTAATGCCTGCATCATCA
>JAEZGY010000039.1 GCA_023416695.1 Bacillota bacterium
GCTGTTCGCCCATTAAAGCGGTACGCGAGCTGGGTTCAGAACGTCGTGAGACAGTTCGGTCCCTATCCGGCGTAGGCGTAGGATATTTGAGAGGAGCTGTCCTTAGTACGAGAGGACCGGGATGGACTGACCTCTGGTGTATCGGTTGTTCTACCAAGAGCATGGCCGAGTAGCCAAGTCGGGACGGGATAAACGCTGAAGGCATCTAAGCGTGAAGCCCCCCTCAAGATAAGATATCCCATAGCATAAGCTAGTAAGACCCCTTGAAGACGACAAGGTAGATAGGACAAAGGTGGAAGTGTGGTAACACATGTAGCTGATTGTTACTAATAGGTCGAGGGCTTAATCAATAAATGAGAAAATGGATGTAATACAATGTGTAGTTTTTAAGGTATAAACCTTAAATAGTCTTATAATTTTCCTCGATAGCTCAATGGTAGAGCACACGGCTGTTAACCGTGGGGTTGTTGGTTCGAGCCCAACTCGGGGAGTTTAATTTTCTAAAACATTAGAAATAATATACGGCTCTATGGTCAAGCGGTTAAGACACCGCCCTTTCACGGCGGTAACAGGGGTTCGAATCCCCTTAGAGTCATATACTCAATTAATTGTCATATTATAGTAGTTACTTTAATATAATATAATTGAATACGGCGACATGGCCAAGTGGTAAGGCACGGGTCTGCAACACCCTCATCACCAGTTCAAATCTGGTTGTCGCCTCTCTTAGGATCTCTAAATTCTTTTAAAGAATTTAGAGATTTTTTTGTTATTAGAATAATTGGTGTGCACAAACTACTGGAAAATAAAGTTTAATAGTTATATTAAATATGATATTATGGAATTTATGAATAAGATGGAAGTGGTGAAGATATTTCCTCTATCAAATTATAAATAAGGAAGTGGTAGCATGATTGATGGTCATATTCATATTGAACGAGGAGAATATACATATGAATGGATTAATCAATTCGTTAATAAAGCAGTTGAAAAGCAACTAGATGAGATTTGGTTTCTTGAGCATTGTTATCGATTTGAAGAATTTGTTCCTATGTACGATTCTGTTTGTGCTTATAGTAACTATATAGATACATGGTTTCATAGAGAAGCAGGGGTTCTGAAACTGGAACAATATTTGTCACTTATCAAGCAAATTAGAAATAATCAATTCCCTATTAAGATTAAGTTTGGTCTTGAGATATGCTATTTTAAAGAGTTTGAAGACTTAGTTGCAGAATTAACGAAAGGTAAAGATTTTGATTTTTTGCTGGGTAGCGTTCATTTTGTTGATGATTTTGCTTTTGACCATAAGGCAGAGCATTGGGATGGGATTAATGTGGATGAAATATATCATAGATATTTTGAAACATCTATTTCACTTGCTCAAAGTGGTATATATGACGGTATAGCTCATCCCGATGCGATTAAACTTTTTGGACATAAACCATCCTATTCTCTAACGGAATATTATGATAGTTTAGCAAAGGAGCTTTCTAAAAATAATATGTACGCAGAACATAATAGTGGAGTATTTCGACGTTGTCCTAATAAAGAGACACTAGGTATGGATGAAGAAATGCTAAAAATAATGAGAAAGAATAATGTGAAAATCATCACAGCATCGGACGCTCATTGCCCTGAAGATGTTGGTGATAACATACTGGAACTTAATAATTGCGTACTATTCAAATAGTTCAAATCGTGTTGTCGCCTCGCTTAGGCATTCTGAAATCTTTTAAAGAGTTTAGAGGATTTTATTGTAAATAAATATAAGTGATACATAAAGTGTCTAAGGATATGATTATAATTCTCGGTTTACGAGAGACATTTTCGGTTTACGGGCTGTAGTTTTCTGTGTCATATAAGTAGAATAAGACAAAAGAGTTTTTAGAAAGTTCACTTTGGAGGTAACTATGGAGAAGAAAACACTAGGTAGTTTTATTGCTGTATTAAGAAAAGCAAATGGAATGACACAGAGGGAAATGGCTGATAGATTATGTGTATCAGATAAAGCCATCAGTCGTTGGGAACGAGATGAATGCTCACCTGATATAGCTCTTATTCCTGTGATTGCAGAAATGTTTGATATATCCTGTGATGAATTATTAAAAGGAGAACGTTTTACGGAGTCTCGTCAGAGCATAAAAAGTACGGAAAAAGTTGATAAACAGATAAAGCACTTATTAAATACTGCTTTATCTCGTTATAAGGCTGCAATCTATATAGCTATGGCGGGAGTAGCAGTAGGTGAGATTTTATTATTTGCTATATCATATGGTTTCTATAGACCTGTGGTTGGATTTGCAACTCTTATGATTTTTGTTGTTTGTAGTGTAATAGTAACCTTACTCTCCCTTAATCGACTTAATATACAGACAAAGAATAGTGAATTGATGGATAGTATAGATAAAACGTATATGGAAATGTTCTATAAAACAAAGTTTTTACTAACATATTATAGTTTATTTATTAGTGCTATGGCTATAGTATGGAGTTTGCCGCTTGTTATTGTAAGAGATAAATATATAGTAGATAGTGTAATATCTTTTATTAGATACTTGGTATTGGTTCCTGCTTTTGCGTACGGAACATTAATCCTATTCGGTATTACATATAGACTCTGTAAATATTTCTTTTTAGGGAAAAGCTATATTACCACGTATGATAAAAGCCTAAAATATCTTAATATAACACAATTTGTAGGAACTTCTTTGATGCTAATAGTGACATCTTTAATACTTAAATTTTTTTCTGTACATCTAGCAAATTGGATGGAGATAGGCCTATTAATAATGTGTATAGCTGTCCCTTTAGTTGCTGTTATTGTAGTATGCATGAAGAAAAAGCTAAATTTAAGGTTATCTGTATTAGTAGGAGCAAGAAATATAGGTTTTATATGTTCATTTTTAGTATTAATGGATGCGTTTAGAAGAAGAGAATTCTATATAGTAGAAAGCAAGATTACTGTTATTCAAACAGGGATAAACCCAGTCAATGTAGTAATTGCAGTATTTATTTTATACTCTGTAACCGCACTCTACCTCCTACTTAAAAAATATTGGGTGAAGTACTAATCCATAGCGCATTTTGTCTGTTTATGGTAATATAAAAATACATAGATATGATAGCTTACCATGACTGAGAGATGGAGGTAGCCTTATGTCCACCCATAGAATTTATTTTAATGCGAGGAACTGGGAGTTTAATAAGAATAGCGTAGATAACATAGGAGAACGTTGCTTTATTAGTGGACTCTACGGACAATTAGAGGAAGTTTTTATCATCGGGTCTAGGAATAATTCTCGGACAGAATTAGTATCTAAACCTATGATGTTAGAAAAGAATCGGTTATATCACATATGCTTTTGGGTAAAGGATGGAGAGAAGGAAGAAGGTAGTGAAGTTTGTGAACTTCATGTTATTTTTGATGGAAAGACTGAGGAAGTATTTCGCTATAGGCTAAATGGAGGTTTTATCAATCCAATAAAGGTTTTGGAAGGCTGGCGGTTATACGATTTATTTTTTGAAACGAAGAGTAATGGAGTGACTCAATTAAAGTTTGTGGTGGAGCATTCTGCAGTGACCATTATGCGTGCTTCTGATCCAGAAGATTATGTAAAGTTACCAGATGATAGGGATACTATGAATAAACTATCAGCAGAGAAGAAGTTAGCTAAAGGAGTTAGGAGAAATCCATTAGATTTTGGCCCTACTACAGTTGGCTCAAACGAGAGCAAATCCACATCTAATAATCTACCACAGCATACATACTTAACACAGAATGAGATTGAGGCAAGAAACCTATATCAACAAATTCTCAGTAAGTTGGAGGATGGTGTTATTCAACAGAAAATTGTGGATGACATTGTGTCTCAGTTAGTAGAACAAATCGAGAAAAAAATAAATTTAGATAGCTTGCTTAAAGAATTATCTGAGTCAATTCCTGTTGACCAGTTACAGAAGGATATTAAAAATGTGATAAAAGAGCGTATTAAGCAAGATAGCAAGAATAAAGAAAGCTAAGGAGAGGATAATATATAGTAGAGATATTGGACAAGATTTATAAGTAGGATGATAAATCTATCCTTTGGGGGGCTTATGTCAGAGTCTGATTTTATTAAGATTAAGTTATATATGTAAAATCGGAGTTCATGAAAGGAGCCTATATAATTAATGAAAATAAGAAATATGTTTGCAACACCTATAAAGGCAGTTATTACGGTGCTCTCTATTGTAGTTGCCGTAGCTTTAATTGTTTTAATATTTATTTCTGTAGCAAGAGGAAGGGCTGAAAGTAAGGCAATAGGTAAAGCTGCGGCTGAGACAGTAGCCCTAAAAGATGCTGGGTATGATGTATCCCAAGTTAGATTAGAGCGAACAGAATTTGAGATGGAGAATGGACAGTATGTATATGATGTAAACTTTAAAGTAGATGGTGAGGAGTATGAATACTGGGTTGATGCATATAAGGGAACCATTCTTGCCAGAGAGACAGAGCATGGTGGCAGATTATATAATAACGATAGGAATAACCCTACAACAAGCCCTATGATAAGTCCTACAACAGGGCTGTCAAGTAATCAACCAAGCCAAAGCCCAGGGCAGAATAACAAAGCAACCATTTCATTAGAAACAGCAAAATCAATTGCAGTGTCGGATGCAGATTTATCGATTTCCGATGTGAATTTTTATGAGACTAAGTTAGAAAATGATAATGGAAGATTGGAGTATGAAATCGATTTCTACTATAATAATATTGAGTACGATTATACCATAGATGCTACAACTGGAAGTATAATTTCTTATGACTCAGAATCATATCAGTAAATAAAAGAATCCCTGTAGGAGTAGAACACTCCTGCAGGGATTCTTTTGTAAGTTAAACTTTTTATTTAACGTTTGGGTAATAAGTTTGCTCATACTCTTCTATTGGCATAGGCTTTGCAAATAGATATCCTTGCGCAATGTCGCAGTTGATAGAACTCAAGAAATCAGCCTGCTCCTCAGTTTCTACACCCTCTGAAACAATGGTCATATGAAGATCTTGCGCCATACGAACAATATTAGTGATAACAATACGCTCACGCTCAGTAGAGGTACCTTGTTGGAAGAAATCCTTATCAAGTTTCAGTTCATCAAATGGTAATGTACGAAGGAGATTTAATGAGGACAAACCAGAGCCAAAGTCATCCATACTAATAATAAAGCCCATTTTATGAAGCTGGAACAATATTGAGAACATGTGACCAGAGTTTTCTTGAAGAGCACTTTCCGTTAGCTCTATTTCAAGGTAATGAGTTGGTACCTGATACTTATCCACAATATCTTTTAGTTTAGTAAGGACATCATTGTTCCCTAAGTGAAGCCTAGACATATTAACTGAAACCGGATACACGTCTTGCTTTGCATCTAACATTTTTCGAATGTGTATACAGGTTTGCTCAAATACAAAATAGTCTAATTTTATAATAAATTGATTTTCTTCAAAAATAGGTATGAATTCGCTTGGAGAAATCATGCCCTTCGTTGGATGTTGCCAACGAACCAGAGCTTCAGCACCGCAGATTTCTTTGTTTTTAAGATATACCTTTGGTTGCATAAATACCATAAAATGATCGCTTGCTAAGGATATTTCCATTAAGTCTTCAATTTCTTTTTGCTTAACCAAATCGCTTTTCATAGCATCATTAAAGAAGGCATATCTTGATTTATGTCGGTTTGTTATACTCTTTCGTGCAATATTTGCACGGTCGATAAGGATGGAGAGGCTAAGGTTATCGTAGATTGGACATAAACCAATGATGATGGAAACACGATAATTTTCATTTTTGGTCTTAGGGATTTGATTCATAATGTCATGAAGTACACGAATTTTACCTAAAAAGTGTTTCGGATTATTATAGTTAAATAAACCTACGAATTTATCTGCATTTACTCGGCCAAAGCATTCATCAAAATCCATAATGGATTTTAAGGCGTTGGCAAATTCAATGAGTAAGCGGTCACCTTCTGTATAGCCATAGGTGTCATTAAACAGCTTAAATTTATTAATATCAGAATAAAGCAGTACATACTTAGTATTTGGGTTACTGTAAATTAATCTATTAGCATAATCAGTAAAGGCTGTAAGATTATTGGCATTAGTTAGTGGGTCGGTACGCTGTAGTTTATCGGCTTTTGCCTGAGCCCGTATATTGAATATATATCCACCTAGTATCTTAGTAATAAGGGAAATAGAGTCTACCTCAGACTCATTCCAGATTCGTTCCTTGTCTTGATAGGTAAATACGATATAACCAAGAGACTGACCATTATTACTAATACCACATACTAGGAACCCATTAATTTTGTATTTCTTTAAGAGTCCGGCTAGGGAAGGACTTCTTTGCCTTAAATCTGACAAGGTACTACAGAAGTAGATGTTGTTATTCTCAATATTGTATAAGTCTAATGTCTGCATAGTAGAAGGAAGAATCTCAAAGTCTATGTCCATATCAGGATTGCTTTCCATTCGCCATTTGTATGTATAGGAGTCATTTGTGTCATCTTCACTTTTTTCCACTACTGCAATATAGTAGAAATCATAATAGGAGCCAATGATACCCAAGATCATGTTAATGGAAGATTCAATATCTCTAGCATCAAAAAGGATTTCTACTGCATTGGTAATGAGGGAGGAATCAATAATACTCTGATTTGTTGGTTGATAATTATTTCTGGTCCGTATCTCATCCATAACCTCACTATAATCTACATAGCTCATAAAGGCGCTATTGTATAGATTTACTTGATTGGAACCATGTTCTTTTGAGTAGGCTAAAGCAATCTTTGCTTTGTTTATTAAAATTTCTACACTACTACCATCTACTGGGTAGAGGGAGAGTCCTACACTGCCACTAATATGATTTGATTCGTCTTGCTTTTTAAAGGTATCCTGGAGAATAGATAAAAGCTCCTTACCTTTATTTATCGCATCGGAAGCGGACGAAATATCTGGCAGATAAACCAGGAAGGAGTCACCACCTACACGGCATAATATG
This sequence comes from Bacillota bacterium, assembly GCA_023416695.1. GTDB lineage: Bacteria > Bacillota > Clostridia > Lachnospirales > Lachnospiraceae > KM106-2. The sequence continues at coordinate 7,041 of JAEZGY010000039.1, forward strand.
TTGTTATCAGCTTTAAAATGCTTGGATAGACGAGAAGCCAATTCTACAAGTAAGGCATCACCAAATACATATCCATATGTAGTATTAATTTCCTTAAAATTGTCTATATCCAATATAAGCAGCGCATGAATCCTAGACTCAGCTTCAAAAGAGATTAATTCGGCAATTTTCTCATCTGCTGTTTGCTTATTATATAACTTTGTTAAGGAATCCATTTCTCTCGCTGCTTTAATTTGCTCCAGAGTACGTTTCTCAGCATCAATATTGATGGATTGTCCAATGGCTAAGATTGGCTGGTCATTGTTATCCTTAATGGTAGTGGAAGTTATTTCGAACCATTTGTAAGTCTCTGTGATATCCTTCGCTCGTATCTCTACAGTGATACTCTTATTGCCGCTTATCATTTTCTCATAGAAGTCCAGTATCGTCTCCATGTCATCAGGATAGATTAAATCAGAGTTTTTGATGTATTCTCTATAATGTTCTGTAATTGCCAATGGAGTTAAAATTCCCTGGTCTGGATCTGATTTTGTTAGTACATCATTTTTAATATCGTATTCCCACAGAACACCATTTACAAGCTCAAAAGCGGTCTCATAGCATGCTTTTTCTAATAGTAAACGGTTGTAGTTCTTTCCATTTCTTATGTTAATAAAACACTGCACTGCCAGTACAAGAAAAAGTAAAACAGCAATGATAACAATGACTGAATTATAAAGTGAACGAGAGGCAGAGCTTAAGATGGAAATCTGGCTAACTGCGTCCTCTTCTTGACATATACTGATAAGATACCAATTATTAATCTCACAAGGAGTATAATGGATATAATATTTGTTATTATTCATATAAATAGCGGTAGACTTAGATCTTCCTTGCTCAAAATCCTTTTTTATGGTGTTACTAGTAATTCCTTCAGGGAGGCTATAACTTGCTAAAGCTTGATCTAGGGTATAATAGCTGCTGATAGGAGTTAACAATGTAAAATCCCGTGTAGTAACATAGGATTTAATATCGTTAATGCCAGAGGAACTAAGAATATGCTTTTTAAAGTAATCTATTGAAAAAGTGGTGTACAAAAGTCCAGTTATATTGCTTTTTTTATAAAGAGGCACTGCTACGGTAAGAGTAGTATCATTGTCATCTTGTATAAAGGAGATGGTTTCCCCACGTTTAAAGTTTTCTAGAATCTTTTTTTCATAGGAGGTAAGGTTACTATTATTTGAGAGGGCAACTAAAGAAGAATCACTAATATACCGGGTATTTGTAAGGGGGATACTTCCACTATAATTAGATAAAAGCTCATTAAGTAATTGAACACTAGGTTCGTTTCCATTGTTTGTCATAAAGTTGCTTAGGTAACGTAAATCTTCTGATATATGCTGTAAGGACAATTTCATATTATTGTTAGCATAGTCGCAATTCTTCCCTAAGGTTTGTTCTACTTGGGAGTCAATGGCGTCTGTCAGCTGCTCATTGTAGAATTTTATACTAACAAAAATGGCCATTATAGACACAAAAAAAATAAACATGGTCACATAAATGATATTGCTAAACTTAATCTTTTCCAAGGATAGCCCTCCTTAATCCCGTTTGTACATAGTGGTATATATTATATCGGAGAAAACCATAATAAAATTAAGCTTGCACATTAATTCCATATGTGTTATAGTTGATATAGAACAAATAAAACTTGGATAGTCTAAGGAGGGGTTCTTTGTGAATATTAATAAATTTACACAAAAGTCTATAGAAGCAGTTCAAGCCTGTGAAAAGATTGCATATGAATATGGAAATCAAGAGATTACACAAGAGCATTTTATATACAGTTTATTGACCATAGAAGATAGTTTGATTAAAAAGTTAATTGTCAAAATGGGGATTAATGCAGATGTATTTCTTAATGCTGTAAGAGCCTCTATTGAGAAAAAACCTAAGGTTAGTGGTAGCAGTCAGATCTATATTAGTAATGACTTAAATAAAGTTTTGATTTACGCAGAGGATGAAGCAAAGCGAATGGGGGATGAATATGTTTCTGTAGAGCACCTATTCTTAAGCCTCATAAAGCAACCAAGTCGCGACACAAAGGAGTTGTTTAAGCAGTTTGCCATTAATCGTGAAAGCTTTCTTCAAGCGTTATCTACGGTTCGCGGAAATCAGAAGGTCACTACCGACAATCCGGAAGATACCTATGATACCCTTGAAAAATACGGCTATGATTTAGTAGAGCGAGCAAGAGAGCAAAAGCTTGATCCTGTCATAGGACGTGATTCCGAGATCCGTGATGTAGTTCGTATTTTATCTCGTAAAACTAAGAATAACCCTGTATTAATTGGAGAGCCTGGTGTTGGAAAGACAGCAGTAGTAGAAGGACTGGCGCAAAGAATAGTCCGTAGGGACGTGCCAGAGGCATTAAAGGATAAGAAGATATTTGCACTTGATATGGGCGCTCTAGTGGCTGGTGCAAAGTATCGAGGAGAATTTGAGGAGCGTCTTAAGGCGGTCTTAGAAGAAGTTAAGAAAAGTGAAGGGAGAATTATTCTTTTCATCGATGAACTTCACCTGATTGTAGGAGCTGGTAAGACCGATGGTGCTATGGATGCCGGTAATATGCTAAAGCCGATGCTAGCAAGAGGAGAACTTCATTGTATCGGAGCCACTACGTTAAATGAATATCGTCAGTATATTGAGAAGGATGCTGCCTTAGAACGTAGGTTTCAGCCAGTTCTTGTAGATGAGCCTACGGTTGAGGACACCATCTCGATTCTTAGAGGTCTTAAGGAACGCTATGAAGTCTTTCATGGAGTTAAGATTACAGACTCTGCTCTAGTATCAGCAGCAACCTTATCGCATCGGTATATTTCAGATCGTTTTTTACCAGATAAGGCCATTGACTTGGTAGATGAGGCATGTGCCCTAATAAAAACAGAGTTAGACTCTATGCCAACAGAGTTAGATGATATTGGCCGTCATATTATGCAGCTTGAGATTGAAGAGGCAGCCTTAAAGAAGGAGGAGGACCACCTAAGTAAGGAGCGCCTAGCAAACCTTCAAAAGGAGTTAGCAGAACTTCGTGATGAATTTAATGTAGCCAAGGCAAAATGGGATGCAGAAAAGGCTAGTGTAGAGAAGGTACAAAAGCTAAAAGAAGAGATGGAAGCGGTTCACAATGAGATTCAGATGGCTCAGAGAGAATATGATTTGAATCGGGCAGCAGAGCTGCAGTATGGCAAGCTTCCTGAGCTTGAGAAGCAGTTAGCCATTGAAGAGGAGAGAGTTCGCAAGGAAGAGCATACCTTAGTCCATGAAAATGTCAGTGAAGAGGAGATTGCTAGAATCATTTCAAAATGGACGGGAATCCCTGTAGCGAAACTAACAGAAAGTGAACGTAATAAAACCCTTCATCTAGCAGATGCCCTCCATAAGCGAGTAATTGGTCAAAATGAGGGTGTGGAGAAGGTTACAGAAGCTATCCTTCGCTCTAAGGCTGGAATTAAGGATCCTAGCAAACCAATTGGTTCCTTCTTATTCCTTGGACCTACTGGAGTTGGTAAGACGGAGCTTGCCAAAGCCCTAGCAAGTAACCTGTTTGATGATGAGAATAATATGGTTAGAATCGATATGAGTGAGTATATGGAGAAGCACTCCGTATCCCGTTTGATTGGGGCACCTCCTGGATATGTAGGTTATGAAGAGGGAGGCCAATTAACAGAGGCAGTTCGTAGAAAGCCATATTCTGTTGTATTGTTTGATGAGGTTGAGAAGGCTCATCCCGATGTATTTAACGTGTTACTACAAGTCTTAGATGATGGGAGAGTAACGGATTCTCAAGGACGAACCGTGGACTTTAAGAATACAATCCTGATTATGACCTCCAATATTGGATCTAGCTATTTGTTAGATGGGGTAGAAGAGGATGGAAGTATTGCAGAGTCAGCAGAAAAGATGGTTATGAATGACTTAAGAGCTCATTTTAGACCTGAATTCTTAAATCGTTTAGATGAGATTATTCTTTTTAAACCGTTGACGAAAAATAATATTACAGGAATCATTGATCTTCTTATAGCAGATTTAAATAAACGATTAGTGGATAAAGAGTTATCTGTGGAATTGACACAAAATGCAAAGCAATATGTAGTAGACAGTGCTTACGATCCAGTATACGGAGCAAGGCCATTAAAGAGATTCTTAACTAAGAATGTGGAAACATTAACAGCTAGACTTATCTTAGGTGGAGAAGTCAACATGGGTGATACGGTTGTGATTGATTATAATGGTGAGGAACTTGTACCAACGGTAAAGCAGAGTCTTCGAGTATCTTAAGAAGTAAAAGAATCTTGTATTAAGTGCCAGGGGCCCAAAATCCTCTGGTACTTTTATTTTGAAGTATTTTCTTGACAAAGGGAGAACCACTGTGTATACTTACTAAGAGGCTATTTTAGAGATATTTGATTTATATACAGGTGAATAATCATACTTTGTTATGAACATAACTAAACAAAGAAGATGTCAGCTCTTAGTCCAATGGCTAAGGGTTTTTTTATGCATAGAGGCAATGGGACACTCTTACGTAAAAATGGGCAATACTATGTAATGTGCCGTTATTAGACATTACGTAAGAGTATATAAATAGAGATCATTTAAACAGAGAAGAAAGGATTATTAAATGGAAGCAGTTAGATTTGAAGAGTTACAAATAGATAATGCTATACTACGAGCAATTGTAGATATGGGATTTGAACAAGCTAGTCCAATTCAGGCACAGGCTATTCCAGCTGTTTTAGCAGGAGGCGACATTATTGGACAGGCACAGACTGGTACAGGAAAGACCGCAGCTTTCGGTATTCCATTACTACAAAAGATTGATCCAAAGAGCAAGCATTTACAGGGCATTGTTCTTTGTCCAACAAGAGAGCTAGCAATTCAGGTATCCGAAGAGATTCGTAATTTAGGAAAATACATGCACGGAGTTAAGGTTCTTCCTGTATATGGAGGGCAAGACATTACAAAACAGATACGTTCTCTTAAAGCCGGAGCTCAAATAGTAGTAGGAACTCCAGGCCGTGTCATGGACCACATGAGAAGAAAAACCGTAAAGTTTGATCATGTCAACATGATAGTTCTTGATGAAGCAGATGAGATGCTTAATATGGGATTCCGTGAAGATATGGAGACTATTCTTTCCGATATTCCTGAAGATAGACAGACCGTACTATTTTCTGCAACAATGCCAAAGCCTATTATGGAAATTGCGCAGAAGTTCCAGAAGGAAACACAGATTATTCGTGTAGTGAAAAAGGAATTAACCGTACCTAAGATTGAACAGTATTACTATGAAGTTCGCCCAAGAAACAAGATGGAAGTATTATCTCGTCTCTTAGATGTATATACTCCAAAGCTTTCTGTAGTGTTCTGTAATACGAAACGTCAGGTTGAGGAAACAGTAGAAGGGTTGAAGGGAAGAGGCTATTTTGCTGAAGCACTTCATGGTGATTTAAAGCAGCTACAACGTGATCGTGTTATGAATGGGTTCCGTACAGGTAAGGTAGACATCTTAGTGGCAACGGATATTGCAGCACGTGGTATCGACGTAGATGATGTAGAAGCAGTGTTTAACTATGATGTTCCACAGGATGAAGAATTCTATGTTCACAGAATCGGTAGAACTGGTCGTGCAGGTCGTATGGGTCGTGCATTTACCTTAGTTGTAGGAAGAGATATTTACAAGCTAAAGGATATTCAACGCTACTGTAAGACTAAGATTATGGCACAACCAATCCCATCCCTTTATGATGTAACCAATGTAAAGGCTGAAAAAATCTTAGATCAAGTAAATGGAATCATTGAAAGCATTGATTTAAGCAAAATGATTGAAATCATTGAAAAGAAAGTTAATGAGGAAGAATACACTTCCCTAGAGGTGGCAGCAGCTTTCCTAAAGATGTCCATGGGTGATACCAATGAACACATCGAGGAAGCTCCAAGGCAAAGTAGAGGACAGAAATCCTCTGGTTCTGCAAAAGGCATGGTTCGCCTTTTTATTAATGTAGGTAAGAGCCAAAATGCCCGTCCAGGGGATATCCTAGGAGCCATTGCAGGAGAAACGGGAATAGCAGGACATTTGATCGGAACTATTGATGTATATGACAAATATACCTTTGTAGATGTTCCAAAGGAATATGCAGATGATGTAATCAATGTAATGAAGAATGCAAAGATTAAAGGTAAAACCGTGAATGTGGAAGTTGCCAATAAAAGATAATAGATAGTAGACCAAGGTCTCTTACATGATGAATATTGTCATGTAAGGGACTTTTTTGCTATATAGGTATCTACTGAGAAAATTTCTAGTTAAAATAGGATATATAAACAATAACCTCCTCTGGCATAATTTGCTACACTAGTTGACAAGAAAGCAAAAAAGTTATAAAATTAATAATAATTACTGATTTGAAAGGAGGGAATCACATGAGTACAGCATTAAAGTATAGTCGACAAAGAGAGTCTATAAAGAATTATCTAATGAATACAAAAGAACATCCTACTGCAGATATGGTATATCAGTATGTAAGAAAGGAATATCCTAAAGTTAGTCTTGGAACTGTATACCGCAATTTAAGCCTCTTGGTAGAGTTAGGAGAGATTATAAAGCTGGATTGTGGGGATGGTTACGATCGGTTTGACGCCAATATGGAACCCCATTATCATGTAGTTTGTACCTCCTGTAATGAATTAGAGGATCTTAAAATGGAGTCTATTGATCATATTAAGACCATTGCAAATGCAGCGTATAAAGGGATTATTATAGGTCACCATACTATATTCTATGGCCTATGTGAGAGATGTAAGAACACACAACAAGAGAAGTAAAGTAAGACGCAGCCTTGTAACTAAAGTAATTTAAGTGCAAGGCTGTAGTTATGTTATAAGAAAGAATGTATTTACAATATCTTAAAATAAAAACAAAAAAGTTCAAAAAAGTAATTGACAAAGATTCATCATTAAGATATTATAATAATAACAGTAATGATTACTGATTTTGAGATGCTTACTTAATATCATTACTAAAAGTGTAATAGGTAGTGTTTATATAAGAAACCAAATTTCATTGAAAAGAAAAGGAGATATTAAGCATGAAAAAGTATGTATGTAGTGTATGTGGTTATGTATACGAAGGAGAGTTCGCTCCAGAACAATGTCCAATTTGTAAAGCTCCAACTGAAAAATTCATTCTTCAATCTGAAGGAAGAACTTGGGCTTGTGAACA
>JAEZGY010000060.1 GCA_023416695.1 Bacillota bacterium
CTTTACATACCGAAATACTTCTTCACTCACGCGGCGTCGCTGCATCAGGGTTTCCCCCATTGTGCAATATTCCCCACTGCTGCCTCCCGTAGGAGTTTGGGCCGTGTCTCAGTCCCAATGTGGCCGATCACTCTCTCAAGTCGGCTACTGATCGTCGCCTTGGTAGGCCGTTACCCCACCAACTAGCTAATCAGACGCGGGTCCATCTTGTACCACCGGAGTTTTTCACACCGTATCATGCGATACCGTGCGCTTATGCGGTATTATCAGCCGTTTCCAGCTGCTATCCCCCAGTACAAGGCAGGTTACCCACGCGTTACTCACCCGTCCGCCACTAAGTCACTTATCACTTCACCCCGAAGGGATCCGTGGTAAGTGCTTCGTTCGACTTGCATGTGTTAAGCACGCCGCCAGCGTTCATCCTGAGCCAGGATCAAACTCTCAAATTAAAGTTGTTTGTACTTTAAACAATTTGATCTTGGTCAAAAAGCACTAGCTTGTTTAACCGTTTTTTGCATCTTTCGATGCCATTTACTGTTTCATAAAGAAACGTTCATTCTGAAATTCTTATTGAATTTTCAGGGTTGTTTCACTGTTTAGTTATCAATGTTCTTCTCTTTGTCGACCTCAGCGGCGTTAGCCGTTTGCCGTGTCAACAAAAACGATTATATCACCTGCAAAACAGAATGTCAACACTTTTTTTATATTATTTTTACAAAATTCGATGCAAATTTACTAATTCGCCTCAAACCCTTATAAATAGGCACTTTCTCCACTCTGTATACAACCAATTTTGCCAAATATCCTGCTTTTACTACTGAAATTGTTTATATTTATCAAACAATTTATCATTTATAACATAGAGCAAAAAGGACACATGGATAGTATCTCCAGATGTCCTCCTTTATTATTCACTACTTAGACTAGCTAAGTGTCTTTTTATCTTATTTAAAAATGACTAGGGACTGTGCCGCATTTACTACAAAGTGTAACAAAAGATTATTATTATAAATAAGAGAAAGAAATACACTATCATTTATTGCTTTAAAACAAGTTTCTCCTATTCCTGTTCCACTAAATATAGTTAGTGCTACACATAAAATCCACAGAACAACAAATCCATGAATAACACCTAAGAACAGCCCCCCAACTTTGTTGAGGCTGTGTAACACCGGTAATTTGCTTACAATATCTAAGACATTAGCTAGCACCCGTACCAAAATTAACGTAACTACAAATAAAAGTACAAATGCAATCGCATTTAGAATCATACCAGTAATATAGCCAGATACATAATCCCCAAATTTGGAGGTATCCATTAATTCATATACCTTCTTATTATTGTTTTCTTCCAAGGCGTCTTTTAAGCGCTGTGGTATAGGCAATGAATCAATATAATTATGCTGATCTTTATTGGTTTTCGCTTCTGTTTCTACTTCTAATGTTTTAACAACCTTACTATTAACTGCTTTATAAATAGTCTCATTATCCTTTAGAACACCACCTAAGGTTGAGCTTCCTAAAGAGGCCACCATTAATGCTAGGAATACTGCACAGATAGAAAATACCGTCTTAATAAACCCATTGTGATACCCTCTTATCATGTAAGCACCCAAAAAAAGCAAAACAAGAATTACTAGCCAGTTCATCTCTAATCCTCCGTTAATTTAATAATATCCAGTGTAGAATCACTAATAAGGTAATACTTATTATAGTTGTTAATCGGCATAAGGGCAGATATATTTTTATCAAAGGAATATTTAAACTTCTCAACTCCATTTAACTTGATGATGTGACATTCCTTATCTGAGTAGAATATCATTTCTTTCTCACCCATGATTACTTTCTCATAGTCAAAATTAATGGATTTGTTGTAAACCTTTTTACCATTCGTATTATAAATTTGTACTTGATATTTATCTGATTCATTGTGGTTTTCTGTTACAAAACCAATATAGCTGTCAGTGGTGAACACACTTTTAATATTATTCTTAAATGTTTCTGCATATACTTCCTTACTCTTTTCACTAAAACTAAAGAGTTCAAATCCAGTAGTAGTAAACACGCAAACTGTATCATTCCCTATGAATTTCACATTGGCTATGGTGGTATCCCCATAGTCTTTCATTCCCACCATTCGGTTTAATTCATTTTGTCCCACATCTGAGAAACTGTAAAAAGTGGCTTGGTTTTTAATTACACCATTATTGACCTGCATGTAATTAGTCACCAGTCTCTTTCCATCATCCGATAAAGCCATATTAACAGGAAATCCATTTTCATCTACATTGGTAATCACTTCTGCTACCAACGCATCTACCGTAGTGTCCGACTTAATTAGCTGAATCACATTGGTATCCTTATCCTCCATTAACACAGCCACCATTCCCTGTCTTGCAACTTGGACCTGCAAAATAGGGAGAGTAACCTTTATCTCTTTTCCCGAATTAGTACCATCAAATACGACTACATTGTATCCACCAATATCTGCAACCGCTATATAATTATTACAGATATCAGCTTTTGGATTACGCATATTGTAACTACCATTAAAGGTAATATTGCCAGAAGAGTTATAAGCACAGGCACCATCTCGACTGATTCTAAGTACCTGATCACCGTATGGTAGGTATGTTACCTCTCCTGAATCCTGTCTTTCAATCTGGTTACTAACTACATAGCTGTTAAACACACGATTGATATAGGAAAATATTAAATAAACGCATATTGCCACTGCTACCAAGAGAATTCCTAATAAAATAAATAGCTTCTGTTTTTTGTGTCTCTGGATACGTTTTTCGTACTGGACAAAATCCGATTTATCTGCAAACGTCGCCATATACTCTGCTCCTATTTCTATTTCTTATGTAGTGGTTCTATTACCTCATACATACTCTTATTATACAATATTCTTGCAATATTACCACATTATTTTACGTTTCTACTTAAGGAGTCAGCACTTAGGGAAGCTTTATGGTCTGTCCTGCGTAAATAGTATCTTGATCTTCTATTTTATTTAACTCCATAATCTTTTTTACATAGGTTTTATTACTATAAAACTTAAGGCTAATGGCACCAAGGGTATCTCCCCTCTTAATCGTATAGGTAGCTGGTATTGAGGTGGTTTCTTTGCCATCATTATCTTTGATAGGGTTATCTTTTATAGGGTTATCCTTAACATTTGTATCCTTAGAATCCGTCCCCTTACTGTCTGTATCTTTTGAATCTGTATCTTTACTATCTGTATCCTTCGAATCTGTATCCTTACCATTATTTGAGTCGATTGGAGACGTGCCTTCAATACTGACATTAATATCGTCGCCTTTGGCTGTATCATCCCCAACTACATTCTCACCTTTGATACTACTAATATTTCCGTTTTGGACATTAACCTGGGTAGTACCGGGACTTACAGAAGCATCCACCATTTGATTTTTATCCTGATTAGTCTGGGCACCTGCTGATACTGATCGATTAGAATCATTTACTCCTTTACCTAACAGCATAGTAACTGCTACAACAATTAAAAATATGGCACAGACGGAAGCCGCTGCATACATCACCGAAAGACTTCGCTTTCTTTGTACCTTTTCATTATTTTTTCGTTCAATAACATTTCGGATATTAATGCAAGTTTGATCTACATAGTCCGCTTCAATACTTTGCTTGTCACTGTTCTCTACCATATAATTTTGCATATTATGATTTTTCTCATAATAAATATAATACCCATCCTGTTCCCATAATCGTTGGTTATCAAATAAATAAAATGCCTCTTCCCTCTCAATGCTGTCATACATTAATAGAACTTTATTATTTCCCGCAAAATTATCTATATGAATTTTGCATAAATCGTCATTTACTTCTAGTGGAAGACCAGGTTTTGTTATGTACCAACCTACGATTTCCTCCTCATCAAAATATTTCTTGATATCTTCATATATATTACTCCAAGTTTCATTACTAAATAGCTTCTCATTGTCAAAAATAATATCTTTGACCTCTACTGCTCCATTGATAAAAACATTATCCTCCCCTTCCACCGGAAGAACATGACCCAGGAGAATTGCCACATGATAATTTCCATAGCTTTTTAATGCTATTTGCTTCATATAAGTCATTACGTAGTCTTCAATATAGATTCTCTTATCTCCATCCATTGGTCCGACTTGTCTTATATTTTTAGGTAATTTAGTACCGTTATTTCTTTGTTTTTTCTCATTATGATTATTCTGATTATTTTGAATAGTTTCAATCATCATTAATATACCGCCTTTCAAATTCAAATTGTACCTAAAATAACATTTGGTCATGGGTATATTACCACTACTGTATATAGTTTTTTGTCACATTGAAACAACGCTATATAATAACATTTCTACTATAATTGAACGTATTATCGCTTTTATTTTCTATATTTACTTTGTTTTCGCATTCATAATTTTTCTTAAGTTCTGTTTTATGCTTATTTTGTTGATTATTGCGTTAGTTTTTTTACTTTCCACGTCTATGTTACCTAGGTCTGGTAATACTTATAATTAGAATTATTGACAGCTTTGCTGGGAAAGGAACTATATGAAACAAAGCTACGAAGACACTTCCCCAACTCTACATTATTTTGATTGCCAAGAAGAAGCCTCTATCTATCGATTTTGCCGAGAGTTAAACACATTAGTCCAGTCGAAAATATCAAAAAAACACTCCGTAATCATTCTCTGCATCGGCTCTGACCGAGCTACAGGAGATTGTCTCGGCCCAATAGTCGGATATAAGTTAGAAAAACAACAATATAAGAATGTGTATATATACGGTACTTTAGCCCATCCAGTGCATGCTAAAAACCTCACAAAAACTATGGAAATGATTCATGAAACCTACAAATATCCATTTGTGATTGCCATAGATGCATCCCTAGGAAAAGATAAGCATGTTGGATATGTGACTCTTGGGGAAGGGAGTTTAAGTCCAGGAATAGGTGTAAATAAAGACCTTCCTGTTGTAGGGGATATCTTTATTACTGGTATTGTTAATGTATCAGGTTACTTAAATCATATGTTATTACAGACCACTAGATTAGATATCGTAATGCAGCTAGCAGACTACATTTGTATTGGACTGCGTTATGTGATGCATCAAATAGGAGTTACCTCTCTTATGATAGGTAAATCAAAATCTTATTAAGAGCCTACTAAAGCTATTAGAATGTAGAATAGAGCTTTACTTACAAAACTCTCCCTACATTAAAAAAGGGCATTGCCTTATAAGCAATGCCCTTTACTGACTTTATTCTGTTCTTGAATTCTCAACCCCATAGCTACCAATCTGCCTTTTATAATACTCCATAGCTTCTGATACTTTAGTAAGCTGATTCTCCTGCATAATACCGATTAGCTTGTCTAAGGAAGAGAGATTCATAAACTCTTTTCCTAGGTATGCCTCATAATCATTAGAAATTCTCATGGACAATTCCTTAATCTGATCCTCTAACTGACTACATTCTCTATGGACTAGTTGATATCTTTCCTTTGCTTCTTCCATGTCTTTCTCATGCTTTTGTCTGACATCATTGGCAATAATATTACTAGTAGAGCTTCTGAATGTAGCAATAGCCTCAGCCTTCTGACGGTTTATATCTGCTATTTTATTATTAATGTCTTTAATCTCACTATCGTATTCACTTAAATTGTAAGCACTCTCATCTTTATCCTTAAGAATTCTCTTCTTAATCTTTTGCATCTTATTTCTATTCTGTCGCAATTTATATCGGACAGCTCTTCCACTAGAAATGGCCGTTGGATTCTTCCCCTTTGTAGACTTATAGATAAGATAGTATAGTCCTCCTATCACAACAAGTGTAGCAATATATATCAAAATTAACCCAAATGTATTATCTCCACCAAAGATTAGGTAATATAGTAAAAATGGGCTTGCCACCAAAACAAGTGCGGCTGTAATTAGTATTATCCCAAAATCCCCTATTCCCTTAGGTGCAAACAAAGCGAAATAGAGCCTCGTATTATAAAGACGAGAAATATCCCCTTGCTGAAATAGTGTCTTTACATCCTGCTTTAATCTCTCACTATCTCCTCTTAACCCTGCAGTCTCTCTTTCAATTCTTTGGGAAACTTTATCGCTTTTGGATCGGTCTTTTTTATCCTGTACCTTTCTCATGCGATTCTTCTGTCTCTCAATCTGCTCATCAAAGGATGATGCAATCTCATTTTCCCGCTTCACTACAGCCATCTGAATTTCATCTTGGATCATATTGTTCTTAAGCTCCAGTTCATTCTCCAGCCGGTTCTCCTCTACATCCTTTTCAGATAATTGAGTTTTACAATGATTAAGGGTATTCAATTTTTCTCTTAACTGATACAGGGCATTAATTCCCTTCTCCAACACGTTTTCCTTCTCCATATCGTTCATCCTTTCGTCCTAGCATATAGATATCGATATGTATTGCATTTTCGCCACACTTATATTCTAGCAAAAATATAAAAATTATACAATTAATTAATAAAGTTTATATGATTTTTATAAGCTGGTCATAGGATAGTCACATTTCCTAATTATACTAATACTTGCAAGAGATGTTATATATACGAATACCCCCCTCATTAACCTAAGAACGCCTGGTCTAAAGACCAGGCGTTCTTACTGTTAAAACATATAAACGGTGATAAGCATCTCTTTTATAAGGCAACTCTGCCTTCTAATGCTCGAAGCAAAGTCACTTCATCAATATACTCTAGGTCTCCCCCTACAGGGACACCACTAGCAATACGACTTACCTTAATACCGGTAGGTTTAATGAGCTTACTGATATACATAGCTGTCGTTTCACCTTCCAGGCTAGAATTGGTTGCTATAATCACTTCTTCTATCTCTCCCTGAAGTCTTAACATCAATTCCTTTAAACGAATATCAGACGGTCCAATTCCTAGCATAGGGGAAATCGCTCCGTGAAGCACATGATAAACGCCATCATACTTACCAGTTTTCTCATAAGCTGCTAAATCTCTAGAGTTCTCTACAACCATTATAATCTTAGAGTTTCTTTGATTACTTCTACATATTGGACAAAGCTCCTGATCTGTTAAGGTGCAGCATTGCTCACAATATCTAACATTACTCTTAGCATCTATAATGGTAGCACTAAGATTCTTCACCTGTTCTTCTGGCATGTTTATAATATGAAAAGCCAGTCTTTGTGCAGACTTTGAACCGATTCCAGGAAGTCTTGATAATTCCTCTATTAACTTACTAATCTGTTTACTATAATAATCCATTAGAATGGAAAGCCCCCACCTAGGTTAAGTCCACCTGTTAGAGATCCCATAGCCTGGCTACTTTCTTCTTCCATCTTACGTAATGCTTCGTTAGTAGCTGCCATAATTAAATCTTCTAACATCTCAATATCATCAGGATCAACAACCTCTTCTTTAAGTTTTACTGCTACAACTTCCTTTTTACCAGAAACACGAACGGTTACAGCTCCACCACCTGCAGTAGCCTCCCATTGTTTCTCCTCAAGCTCTTTTGTCTTTTCTTCCATTTGCTTTTGCATTCTTTGAGCCTGCTTCATTAAATTATTCATATTACCAGGCATTCCACCTGGGAAACCACCACGTTTTGCCATGAGTTGGTCCTCCTTCATTTTGCTTACATATTATAAATATAACTTTAATTCTTATCTTAATCAATATCCCATTGAGTTTCTTTAAATAACCTCAATGTTGTCTGCTTTTATAAGCTTCGTAATATCTGCCACTTTATTTAAGCCCTCTCGGCCTCCTTCTAAGAACCTTGTCTGAATTGGCACTTCTTTATTAATATATTCTGCTATGGCTTCTTTTATGGCTTTCATAGAAGCTTCTTTCTCCACATAGACCTTACACAGATCATCGGAAAATGCTAGTACAAGAACATTTCCTTCATTCACAGTTAACACTGCATTTCTTATCATTTGCTGTAAGAGTCCATCTAGGTCCTTCACAATACTATTCCAGTTAGTTGCTACTTGCCTCACTTCCTCTGGCAACGCTTCTACTAGTATCTGTTTTGGTTCTTCTATTTGAGATTTTTCCGGCTTCGTTTTCTCTGACCCTGAAGTTTGTTTTACTACAACACCTTCCTGCAGTTTCATCTCTACCTGACGAAGTCGTTCTAAAATAGAGGTATAGTCCGTCTCCATCTCTGGCTTACATAGCTTGATACATGCTACCTCTACCAATACTCTCTTTTGAGAGGAATACTTAATCTGATTAGACAAATCAGAGAAGATACGAATGTACCTCATTAAGGTATCCATTTCCACCTGACCTGCCATTAGCTTCATTTCTTTAAGATTCTCCGAAGATACTTCAATTATATCTTCCGCCAAATCAGAACTCTTTAGAAGAATAAGATTTCTCATATACCAGGTAAAGTCCACTACAAACTGACTTAAATCTCTACCTTTTACAATCAGTTCCTCTACCAATTCCATTACCTCTACAGACTTACCTTGTAGCAAGAAATCCAGCAACTTTTGAAATACTTCTGTATCTACTGCCCCGAGAACTTCTAACACTTTATCATAAGTTAGGGTCTCTCCATAATAAAACGCAATACACTGATCCAAAAGACTAAGTCCATCACGCATGGAGCCATCTGCTGCCTTGGCAACATAGCGAAGGGCCTTTTCTTCCACTTGAATCTGCTCCTTCTCCATCAACTCCATTAAGCGAGCTGCTATAGTGTCTATGGTAATACGTCTAAAGTCATACCGTTGGCATCTAGATAGAATTGTAATAGGGATCTTATGCACCTCTGTGGTTGCTAAAATAAAGATAACATAAGATGGCGGCTCCTCTAAGGTTTTTAGCAGAGCATTAAAGGCTCCTGCAGAAAGCATATGAACCTCATCAATGATATAAACCTTATACTTACCCTCTGTAGGAGAATACTGTACCTCATCAATGATATCCCGAATGTTATTGACACCATTGTTAGAGGCAGCATCAATCTCTATAACATTCATAGAGGTCTGGTTTAATATAGCCTGACAGGTTGGACATTCATTACAAGGACTTCCATCCACAGGATGTTGACAATTGACAGCCCGTGCTAGAATCTTTGCAATCGTAGTCTTACCAGTTCCTCTCGTTCCACAAAATAGGTAGGCATGTCCTACTCGGTTAGCCTTTATTTGATTTGTTAATGTCTTTACAATATGCTCCTGTCCCTTTACATCTTCAAAACCTATGGGACGGAACTTACGATATAATGAGGTATAAGACATACTGTACCTTCCTTCTATTAGTATCAGAATTATTATTGACTTATTTCTGATATTTTACCTTTCTATTTTAAACGATATTTGCTCATCTGGCAATGGTTTCAAAAAGGAGCTCTGCAAAATAGTCTATTTACAACTATGCTACAAAGCTCCTCACTATGTTTCTTATTATGGTTGTTTTAGTTTTCCTTATACCAGTCTCCCCAAACCTGCTGTGCCAAAGCCTTTAACTTGGCAACTGACATAGTCCGTATTCTATGTACTGATGCTAGCTGATCGGTATAATCTGACAGTCTTAATACCTGCAAATTGCTATAATCACTTTCAAACTGTGTTACTAATGGTGTTATGGAAGCATCCGAGATATATGGTTTCTCACCATTCTTGCACTCTATGGTGATATTGGCCATCCCACCAAGCATTCTTGGATATTCATCCTGTCCCGATACATAATTGCCTAAAGAATAGTACACTAGCATCTTATGCCCATCTTCTCCTTCTAACCACTCTATTGGTTCAATCACATGAGGATGCGCACCTATCACTAGGTCAACTCCTGTCTCCAAAAATATCTTTGTCCATCTCTTCTGGGCACTAGAAACATCATATGAGTATTCCGTTCCCCAGTGAGGAAATACTATGACAAAATCCGCCTTTTCCTTTGCTAATGCCACATCCTTACGTATCTTCTCCTCATCTAGCATATTCACCATGTATGGGCGATTACTTGGTAGTGGCAAACCATTTAGGCTATATGTATAATTAAGTAAGGCAAGCTTTATGCCCTTAACTTCTATTACTGTAACGTCATTAGATTCTTCCTTCGTCTCATTTACCCCTACAACGGTGACTCCTTTATGGTTCTTCCAGTAATCTATACTATTCTGCATCCCCTTTTCACCCATATCCATTGCATGATTCGTGGCATGAAGAACAACATTAAAACCAGCTTTTACTATTGCATCACCAATCTCTTGTGGGGAGTTAAATCTAGGATATCCACTAAATCGCAGTTCTTTCCCACCAAGAACAGTTTCCTGGTTAATGACAGACACATCAGCGTTCTTAATATCGCCTAAAATATTGGTAAATAAATGATCGTAGTTATATGTCCCATCCGGGCGCTTTCCACTGTCAATTACAGAGGCATGAACCAAATCATCTCCTACTGCCATAAGAGTAATCCTTTTATCTTCTATCGGTGTAGCTGTTGGTAAAGGAGATGCTGAAGGCTTCTCATTATCTAAGTTACTCTGACTATCTGTTGGCAATGGACTATTATTTTGCTTCTCGCCTTGACTTTCACCAATAACCTTTCCATTTTGATCAACTGTAATCTTGTCCTTGTTACTTGTTTCCTCATTAGAATTAATGGTATTAGTAGCAATCACAGTCAAGACGGTTAACACACATACTACCACCAATAGTGGTTTAAACAATTTTCTAAAAAACCGTTTCATTTAGTATCCCATCTCTTTCTAAGTATATTAACCATTTACGGTCTGACCACTTTATTGTAACACATAAAACATTACCAGTCTATTCTATAAATGGAATTATATGTATTAAAATAGTCTAGGCAAAAGAGAGATACAAAGGGTTTTATGTGGAGATACCCATTATTTAGTTAATATTTAATTTTAAATCTCCTTGTTTAATCCATCCTCTTTTTCTCATGAACTCAGACATCATGAGACATAGAATTGCTGGTAATACAAATTGAATGATAATAATCTTCACAATAGTAACCACTGCCCCATCTTTTGCTACCATGTCTCCATAAGTAGTAATCTGTCCTACTAAACCAGCACTTCCCATACCAGAGCCTACTTTATTATTGGTCATATGGAACAGCATAGTAGAAACAGGACCTAAGATCGCACTAGTCAGTACAACTGGAAGCCAAAGTATTGGTTTCTTAATCAGGTTTGGTACCTGTAGCATACTAGTTCCTACTCCTTGGGCAATAAGTCCACCAATTTTATTCTCACGATAGCTAATCACTGCAAAGCCTACCATATTGGCACAGCAGCCAACTGTTGCTGCTCCTGCCGCAAGACCACTTAATCCTAGCATAACACCAAGGGCGGCTGAACTAATTGGAAGGGTTAATACTACACCCATCACAACAGAAACTATGATTCCCATTAAGAATGGTGCTTGTTCTGTTGCCCATAAAATAATCTCACCAATATAGGTCATAAAGGTTGAAATTGGAGGCCCTACTACTAGTCCAACTGCTGCACCCGTACATATACTAAGTACAGGAGTAATGATAATATCTACCTTCGTTTTACCTGAAACAATATGTCCAACCTCAATAGCTATGTACGCTGCCACAAAAGCTCCCAAAGGTTCAGATACCTTCAGTACAATTCTCCCTGCATCATTAATTAAGGTATTATTAATAATATCTGTTGCACAACCGCCAATCATACCAGCCACTGCTGCAGAAACAACCACTAAAGGAGCCTCCTTAAACTTACAAGCAACTCCACAACCAATTCCGGCACCAGTCAAACATCCTGCTACAACACCTATGGCATTCATGTAGTTTCCTACTGTACCACCAATCAAGCCCCCAAACTGTTTTAGAATAGTACCTACGATTAAGGTTGCAAAAAGCCCAAGTGCCATACCGCTAAGTCCGTCTATAAAAAGCCGATGCAACCATTTACCTATCTTATTCATAAAAACTCCTCCATGCCTTTACACTTTTTCTATTCACCTGTCTTGTCAGATCGTGGCAAATAATAACACATCTTTATGGTTTAAGCAAGAAATTTCTCTCTTTAAGCACCTTTTCTATACGATCCAGTATTTCCTCACTGTCTGCCTCCACGGTATGAAGATGCACTCCATCCGTCAGTTCCTTTAATGGTGTTGTCTTCTTTTCTTGGACCTTCTTTACAAAATCATACACATCCTGACGGTTAGCAATCATTAAGTCTGCCTCTATTTGTCCATAGATATCATGCATCACAATAACATCTAGTACCTTGCCACCATTGTCCACAATCACACAAAGTTCTTCTTCAATCTGCTCTGTTGAATGCTTTACCAAAAAACAGCGGTTGAATTTCTGAGGCTCCTTCACAAAATATAGATATCCCTTATTGGTAGATAAAATATTCTTGTTGGTAGCACGAAGTAATGCAATATCCTGTACAATGACCTGTCTCGATACCCCTAAGGTCTTTGCAAGCTCACTTCCAGATAAGGGCTCTTTGGATATATGCAAAAGTTCAATTAATTTCTCTCGACGTTTTTTCCCTTCCATATCAATCACCTTTCCCATAGGATTTCCATCAATTTATCATATCAATTCTTTTACTATTTTACAATATGCTGTGTTTCACTACGGTTTTCTTCTGATTTTCTAAATCCCTTGAATGTTTTAGAATAGGCAAGTATAATTAAGTTCTACTTTACTACAATTTATTGTATATAATTCAGGGAGGAAATCATATGTTCCGATTATGGGCTAAAATTTTTAAAGACAATCGTATGCTAAAGGATATGGTCGTATGCAATGACGATCCTACACTGAATCGTACCCGCAAGATATTCCATGCCCTAGATGAAATATGCTATGCCTTTGACCTTTCTAAACCCCTTTGGCTTGAATCCACTGTGGCTGACTTTAAAAAACATGATAAAACCCGATTCTCTAAAGATAATTTCATAGATGCCATTGAGTTTGATTTTTTAGAAATACAGGTAATCGAGGAGGATTAACCAATGAAGCAACCACATGGTGGGCATGAAGGCTTTTTCTACCGACCTATTGATGATGCTCTTAAGACGCGAATGATGAATAAATCTTATAAACCAGAATCTGACTTCTCTCTTGAGGAACTGGTTTATGTAGAGGTTCTTCACTATGATTTCAAAGGTCAAGTAAAGACTGGAGAATTAGTAGTAAATCGGTGTATTGCCGATAAAGTGTTATCTGTTTTTAAAGAACTATTTGATTCAAAGTATCCCATTGAAAAGCTACGATTAATTGATGATTATAATGCTGATGATGAGTTATCCATGGCAGATAACAACTCCTCCGCCTTTAATTATCGTACCATAGCTGGTACCAATCAGCTCTCAAATCATGCTATGGGAATGGCCATTGATATTAATCCCCTCTATAATCCCTACATTCAGGTACGAGATGGGCAAACCAATATCTATCCTAAAAATGGACTAGTCTATACCAATCGGAGCCTTGAGAATCCTTACTACATTCATAAAAATGATACCTGCTACAACTGTTTTATTAAGCACGGATTTACCTGGGGTGGGGACTGGAACCCTAGTAAGGATTATCAACACTTTGAATATAAATAATACCGAAAAAACGAGTGGTTACACGAAAACATCGTGGACCACCCGTTTTATTATCTATAATCTCTTTAATAACTCTTCTCTTTCTTTCTCAAAGCCAGGTTTACCAAGCAATGCAAACATGTTCTTCTTATAGCTTTCAACACCTGGTTGATCAAATGGATTTACTCCAAGTAAATATCCACTTACACCAACTGCAAACTCAAAGAAATAGAATAACTGACCAAGAGAATACTCATCTTGTGCTGGCATCTTAACTACTAAGTTTGGAACATCACCATCACTATGAGCAAGGCGAGTACCTTGCATAGCACTCTTATTAATAAAGTCTACTGTCTTTCCAGCAAGATAATTTAATCCATCTAAATCTACTGGTTCTTCTTCAAGAGTTAACTCACAAAGAGGAGTCTCTAACTCAATTACAGTTTCAAACATTGTTCTTTGGCCATCTTGAATAAACTGTCCCATGGAGTGAAGATCTGTTGTTAAATCAACTGCTGCAGGGAAGATACCCTTCTGATCCTTGCCTTCACTTTCTCCATATAGCTGTTTCCACCATTCACCTATATAGTGAAGGGATGGCTCATAGTTACAAAGAATCTCTATACTCTTGTTTTTTCTAAGAAGAATATTACGAACTGCTGCATATAACACAGCATCGTTGTTCTCATATTCAGTATTAATACAGCGAGTTCTCATATCCGCTGCGCCTTCCATTAACTTAGTGATATCAGCACCACTAACGGCAATAGGAAGCAAACCAACTGCTGTTAATACAGAGAATCTTCCACCTACATCATCTGGGACAACAAATGTCTCATAGCCTTCTTCATCAGCAAGATTCTTTAACGCTCCCTTTGCTTTGTCTGTAGTTGCATAAATTCTCTTAGCAGCTTCTGCTTTACCATATTTCTCTTCTAGCTTCTTCTTAAATAGACGGAAAGCAATTGCTGGCTCAGTAGTAGTACCTGATTTACTTATTACATTAACAGAAAAGTCTCTATCTCCTACTACTTCCATCAAATGTGACATGTAAGTACTGCTAATATTGTTACCAACATAGTATATCTCAGGAGTTTTACGAATCTCTTTGGACACACTATTGTAAAAACTATGTCTTAAGAATTCAATTGCAGCACGTGCTCCTAAATAGGAACCACCAATACCAATTACAATCAAAACCTCTGAATCTTGTTGAATCTTAGCTGCGGACTTCTGTATTCTTGAGAATTCCTCTTTGTCATAATTTACAGGAAGATCAATCCACCCTAAAAAGTCATTGCCTGCACCTGTCCTGTCAAGAAGCATTTTCTTTGCAGATAATGCACTTTCTTTAATCATAGCTAATTCTTCAGCAGCAATAAAATCTTTTGCTGTAGAGTAAATAAACGATACTTCTTTTGCCATTCTTTTGCACTCCTTTGGTTCTATCATTACATAATAATTTATTAAAGAACTAATGATTACATTTTTCGTTTACAGTATATTCTATCAAATTACCCACTTATTAGCAATATTAAAAAGAAGTTTCTGTGATATGACCTTATTATGCCAAATACTCTCTTAGAATATCCTCGATAATCTGTGCTTCTTCACTAGATATGGCTTTCCTCTGGGCACTCTCATCCACCTTAACTGCACCTTGAGGTTTATTCGTGTCTTTCCTAACTTGGGTAGTTACAACTTCCTGCTTACTGGTTACAGCCTTAGGTTTATTCCCTTCCTTCTCTTTAGCTCCCACTTGACTAGATGCTTCTCTAGAAAATGGACTTGCTGTCTGAGGCTCTGTCTCAACCTTTGTTTTCTGTTGCTCTTTATTTCCACTAGCTGTAGACTCTACAGTAAAAAACTCCGGCATTGTAATATGGCGAGTTTCCTTATCCTCTTGAATCATCTTCTTCAATTCATTCTTCTTAGCTAAACGACGAAGCTCTGCTTCCTCTTCTGGTTTTAGCTTCTTCTTGGACTTATCTTTCTTAGAAGACTGCCTTTCTTCCTCTTTCTTAGGTTGTTCAACCTTCTCCCCTTTGCCGGTCTCCATAAATAGGTTGGCATCATCAAATTCTTCCTCCGCCTTCCTTATCGGCTTCTCTTCCTTCTTTTCCTTTACAGAAAGTAAATCTACTGTAGTGGCAGCACTTTCAATTTGAGCAACCAACTCAGGAACCTCAACCTCTTTTTTCTTTAATTGCTTATCCTTCTCCTTTTGACTTGGTAACTCTAGATATTCTCTCTTATACTGTTCTAACAGTTCTGAACTAAACTCCCCATTTTCTAGCCTAGATTTCAAAAAATTTTCTAGATAATCTTTGATATTTACCTTTAAAATCTTTCGTTTCATATTTAAATTAGTAAAATAATCATAACTTATCAACACCAATGCACCTAAGACACCAGCAATCAAAGTGGATAAAATCTGATTTATTTCACATTCATCTAAAAGCCCTAAAATACTGAATACTGAGCCTGTTAAGACTGATACTATAACAATCTCTCCACTAATTGTCTCCCATGTGTATAAAAGAATTCCACAGAATTTATACCTATATACATACTTATCCACAAAAGTATCCACATTATTAACACCAATGTTTAATTTATAACAAGTCTCAAATTTAAGACGAAGTACACGCATTAAACGATTCTTGCTTGTCCCCATCCTTTTTGACGCTCGAATTAATAGACGATACTTCATAGAAAGTATAAATTTAATTAAAAGTCCAACACCACATATCCCTAAAATAATGTATAAAAAGATATTTCTATCAAACCATTCTTGTATCATACACAACCTCCCACTTAATTTCCATTTTTTAACATATTATATACTACCTGTCCCCATTTGAAAAGGTATTCTCCCCATATTTTGTATGACAAAAAACGGTTCTATCAGAATAATTATTTCACAAAAATGAAAAAAGCGTCCTATCAACCCAGGTATCGAGTTGAATAGACGCTTCTATCTTTCTTTTAAATTACAATCTTTACTACAGTGCAGCAAGCATTCCATTTACTAGATTTACAGCATGGTTAGCTGCTTTCTCCTCAAACTGTGGGTAATCCTCACAAGCTGTACTGTCTGCTTTATCAGAAATAGCTCGAATTATAACGAACTTCACCTGATTCAAGGCGGCAACCTGAGCAATGGCTGCTCCCTCCATCTCAGCACAATAACAATTAAAGTTATCTCCTAACCACTGCTTCTTTTCCTGACCAGATATAAACTGGTCTCCAGAAACCACTCTTCCAATATGGGTTTGGATATCAGGATTCTTCTCCTTACATACTTTAGTGGCAAGCTCTACGATTTCTTCATCCGCAACAAATATGGAAGATTCCATCTGTGGAATCACACCAAGAGCATATCCAAAGCCAGTAGCATCCATATCATGTTGAAGAGCATCTTTTGAAATTACTATATCTCCAATGTCAATTATGTCTGCAATTCCTCCAGCAATTCCTGTATTTATAATCAGCTCTACAGAAAATTCATCCACTAAGATTTGAGCACACATTGCAGCATTTACTTTACCAATTCCACTTCTTACTACCACAATCTCTTTTCCTAAGTAGGTTCCTTGGTTAAACTCTAAGGACGCTTTTTTTACTACTTTTATGACTTGCATCTGTTCCTTTAGACGTTTTACCTCTATCTCCATAGCTCCTATGATTCCGATTCGATTCATACTGTACCTCGCTTCTTCTCTTTTATATTGCCTGCATTACATCTAATACAAGCTCATTTATGACCTGTTTTTACGACAATGATACCATATTATCTCCCATGTGGCAAAAACTATTAAATTGGCGAAAGAAAACGTTATCCCTTAAGAACAAAGCATTGCCAAACAGTAAATGGTGCGATAAAATGTTGAATTGGATGGCAATACATAACTGCCATAGCCCGTGGAACACTTTGGATAAAGGAGAGTTTATTATGCATTTTACACCGAAAGGCGTTTGCGCAAGAGGAATAGATTTTGAAATAGAAGATGGAGTTGTGAAAAATGTAGTCTTTACAGGAGGCTGCAATGGAAACGTCTCCGGTATTTCCAGCTTAGTGGAAGGAATGAAGGTCGAGGATGTCATTAAGAGATTAGAGGGAATCGAATGTGGATTCAAATCTACCTCCTGTCCTGATCAGCTGGCCAATGCACTGAAGGAATACAAAGAAAATAAATAGGCTTCATATAGAAAGGAAATGTATCATGAAACGTATTATTTTAACCGGTGGGGGTACGGCTGGACATGTTACCCCTAACATAGCTCTTTTACCAGAGCTTAAGAATCAAGGATACGAAATCAACTACATTGGTTCTTATGACGGAATGGAGAGAAAGCTAATTGAGGAACTGGGAATCCCTTATTACGGTATTTCCTCAGGAAAGCTACGTCGTTATAAAAGTATTAAGAATTTATCTGATCCCTTTCGTGTGGTAAAGGGATACTTTGAAGCTAGAAAGTTAATGAAGAAATTAAAGCCTGATGTGGTGTTTTCCAAGGGTGGCTTCGTTACTGTTCCTGTGGTTCTAGCAGCCAAAGCAAAGAAGGTCCCTTCCATTATTCACGAATCCGATATGACACCTGGTCTAGCCAACCGAATCTGTATTCCAAGAGCTACTAAGGTCTGTGCAAACTTTAGTGAAACGGTAGATAAACTTCCTGCTGAAAAAGCTGTTTTAACAGGAACTCCAATTCGTCAGGAGTTGTTCTCAGGAAACCGTATTAAAGGAGCTGATTTCTGTGGCTTTAGTTTAAATAAACCAATTCTTATGGTGACTGGTGGTAGTTTAGGAGCACTAAAAGTAAACAATGCCGTTCGTAGCATTCTACCTAAACTATTAGAGACCTTCCAAGTAGTTCACCTTTGTGGTAATGGAAAGCTCGATGAGAGCCTTAAGAATACGAAAGGCTATGTACAGTTTGAGTATATTAAAGAGGAGATGGCGGATTTATTTGCTGCTGCCGATGTGGTAATTTCTAGAGCTGGAGCCAATACAATCTTTGAGCTTTTAGCACTAAAGAAACCGAACCTTCTAATTCCTCTTTCTGCTGCCTCCAGTCGTGGAGACCAGATTCTCAATGCCAATTCCTTTGAAAAACAGGGTTATAGTAAAGTTCTTTTAGAAGAGAATCTTAATGACGACACTTTATATGATGCTATTATAGATCTATATGAGAATAGACAAGCTTATACCGAAGTCATGGGTGCTAGTAAGCTGAATAATTCCATTGATACTATTGTGTCCCTTATTAATCAAGTGGCTCGCTAACATATTCGTAAAGACAAAAAAACTACGGTTAACCAAGAAAACTCTTGTAAGCCGTAGTTTTTCATTATATGCTATGATTAATACTATTACTATTTGATACGAGCTGAAATGGCCTTTGCCAAAGAGGCAAACTCATCCTTGTACTTATCTTGATGAGACCATTTAATCGCAATCTTATCCCCTTTATAACGTGGAAGTAGATGAACATGGAGATGGAATACGGTTTGTCCTGCGATCTCTCCATTATTCTGAAGAATGTTGATTCCATCACAATTTAATTCTTCCTTCATGGCCATTGCCACTTTCTTTGCAACCACAAAAATCTTACTAGCAACCGTATCGTCTACCTCATAGATATTGGCGGCATGAGTTTTTGGAAGAATGATAGCATGTCCTTTAGAGGCAGGACTAATATCCATAATAACACGAAAATCCTCATCTTCATAAACGGTGGCGCTTGGTATTTCACCTGCAGCTATTTTACAGAAAATACAATTCTGATCTATCATAGTTAGCCTCCTATCATTAATTTACTTTTGTTATTATATCACATTTTATAGTCGTATGTAAAAGGAGGGTATCATATGTTTTCAAATAATACTGAGGAACAACTCTTGGAGCTTATGAAGGAAAATGAGGCCTTACTGGCCTTATTTCGTCGGTATCAACAGGAGCTGTCATTCTTCTTATCTCGTATGACTCACGACATAAAAAATCCACTGACGCTGATGAACAGTTCCCTACAACTAATGGAGAAAAGACAACCCTCTCTTACAGAGCTTCCTTATTGGGAAAGTATAAAGACAGATTTAAAAGATGTATTCTCTTTATTAGACCAGCTAAGAAGCTTTCATTATGGAGATCAACTGACACTTACTGATACAGATATTGCTGCGCTACTTATGGAGCTTACTGCTAGCTTTGACGCCTTTGCCAGGGAGAAAAACGCCAGAATAACTATTACATTAATGGACAACTGTCATCCTTATGTAGATAACTATCTGTGTGACCCTGTGAAGCTAAAGGAAGCTCTTTTGAATCTCATTAAGAATGGTTTAGAAGCCGTGGAGAAAGAAGGACTAGTATCTATTGTTTGCTCACTAGAGAAGAATACTCTTACCATTGCCATTACAAATACTGGCTCCACTATTAAAGAGGAGGAGCTTGAGAAGATTTTTACCCCATTTTACACCACGAAAGCTGGTGGAACAGGCCTTGGACTACCAACCGTACATAAAATAATAGCTGCCCACAAAGGACAGCTACGGGTAGATTCATTAGATAACAAGACAACTTTTACAATTTTTCTTCCAATAGAGAAGTAATCTTAAATTGGTCAAATGGCATCGCAGAGGGATAAGCACGAAAGCTTATCTCTTTTTTTGTTTTTGGGTGAGTAAAGGTTAGAGAGTATGCAAATAATGCTACATTGGTCCAGCCTCTTACATTTTGAAAGGCTTTATTATACTTGGTATCTCCCCAAACACCTCCAAAATACTTACTCATCTGTACTCGAATTTGATGATGTCTACCAGTGTATAAGGCAATCTCAAGCAAACTGACAGGCATCTTTTCCGAGGGATACTCCACTGTTGATGTCGCTAACACCTGGTATCTTAGCTTCGCTTCTTTTGCATCTTTTGCACCTTTTGCCACTATTTTCGAGGTATTACTACGAGCATCCTTTACTAAATAATCCTGCAAGTATCCTTCTTTTTCTGAAACACCCGAAAGGTCTGCAGTCACAACCGTAAGGTAATGCTTTTTCATAGATCCTTCTGTAATCTGCCTGCTAAGATCTGCTGCCGCCTCTTTGGTCTTAGCATACACCATCACCCCTCCTACAGATCGATCTAAGCGATGAACTACTGCCACATAGGGGGTTGGCTTTCCTTCTTTTTCGTACAAATAATTCTTAATCTGACTTGCTAAGTCCACTGTTAAACTCTTGTCCGACTGGGAAGGTACTCCCACGGGCTTTTCGCAGACAATTATTTCTTTATCTTCATAGAGTATTGTGATATTCACTGCTAATCTCCTATATTATCTTTAAATGAGGGACAAAACTCATCCACCTTATATTTTCTCTGTCAATGAGATTATACCCTAAAAAGTGTTCGAAGCAAACTACTTTACCAATCCCCCATGAAAATAACATTCATAAACCTTACCGTTTCCATAGGATATCTCCTCAATTCCTTGAAACCACTGGATATCTCCTGTGACTTTTGAGGCATAGGTATAATCTCCAGACTGATAAAACTGTGGTCCTCTATATGGATACTCCAAGGTGGCAGCTCTTAGCGCTTCCTTAAGAAAATTACCACTAAACCTCTCATCTAGTACTCTTCCCATGTAGTTCATAGCGTAAACAGCGCTTCCATCCTTCCAAATTGCCTCTTCTCCTGCGAACTGCTGCCCACCCACATATGTGTCGTGATAGACATAGTTGCCTTTTTCATAGTGATAATCATGGGAGTCAAGGCGGGTGGAACCACACTCATTAGCAACGCCAGCATAAGTATTATTACCAGCTTCTAGTCGAAATGCTATAAGCTCTTCTAAATCAGAAGGCTCTTCTTTATGTAAAGTGATATTGCACTCTTGGTCCTTTACTAGGTAATCTACCGTGACATGAAATAACTCACTTAGACTGATTAAGTTCATGATGTCAGGATAGCCTTGGCCACACTCCCATTTGGCCACTGCCTGTCTGGATACATTGATATTCTCCGCTAATTCTTCTTGGGTATAGCCTCTGCTCTTTCTTAACACCTGTAGCTTATCTGAAAAGATCATATGGAGCACCTCTCTTTCTATAAATTATGTATAGCCCTTACATAAACGCAAGCTGCTTAGCACACCTTTCCTCCACATATAGATTCTGCCTAATAGGAGTACCATCAATATACTTCCATAGCTTTACAAGGCGAGGTTTTATATGATAAACCACCTGCCCTTCTAACAAGCCATAGGCACCATAGGAGCCAGGATGTACAGATTTATAAAGTTCTAAAAGTTCCTGATTTTTCTCGTCTCTCCAATCTCCAATAACTTCTGCCTCTCCCTCAATGGAGATGTTATTAAAGCAAAGGGAGACATTGGGATTTTCACTCATTTGCTTATGTTTACTATAGCATGTATGAGTCTGAAAATAAATGTCTAAGCCTTTATTTACAATACTCATTGACCTAGAGGAGACATGACCCTCAGATGCTGTAGACAGCACCCATATGTGGTTTTTCTCTAAGGCTGTAATGATTTCGTCTGAAAGCTCTTTATAATTGATATTCATAAGACACCTCTCTTTCTTAACTTAAGATTACCATGGTAGAGATTATCATTACATCAAATAAACGTAGCAAAAATGCTACGTTTTGTGGAAAGTTCTATGTATTCTTAGGCTTCATATTGACGACAAGTCTTAATAATGTGAAGATATGTTTGAATCTCATCTTCTGAAACTTGCATTTTATTGAGGTAGCTCTTTGCTACGCTCTCTCCATGATAGGTTAACAAAAAGAAGGTTCTTGCAATATCATATAATTGAGGACCATAACAAATATTCATAAAATCTATAATGATTGGTGTACCATCTACTTTTACTAGAATATTTCCTGGATGAAAATCTCCATGAAGAATACTATCCCCATCTGGCAAAGCATTGATTTCTTCATATAGCTCTTGACTCTCTACCGACTTTCCCCTAAGCATGCCAGTGAGAAATTCTTTATAGGATAACACGTCTTTTGAATGATGACTTAATAATTCTTTATGTATTTGTACAAAGACGTCTAATCCTTCATTTTTCTTATCTTCATTTTCCTCCCAAATCTCCCATAAGGTCTTGCCATAGATCCTTTCATAGATAATAGCTGTTCGGTTGTCCATGGTTACAACTTCAAATGGTTTTGGTACATTTAGGTTAAGATAAAACATGACTTTTGCATTCTGGTATTCTATGTTTATGTATTCCACGGGATATCCCTCAAAGAATAATTTGCATATTTTACCCTCTTCGTATTCATATACTTCTGCTGTAGCTCCTTTTGCTATCATGTATACACCTCCCAAATCAGAATACCCATGCTTGTTTCTAGGACAATCCCTCCATTATTTTGCTATAAGTATTAATCCAATAGCGCAGACTGCCATTCCTAGTATCTGTCTTAGACTAAGCAATTCTTTATATAATAATACTCCTACAAGCAATAGTACACAAGCCAAACTAATACTGGCAAATAGACTTGCCATGCTTATCTTCCATCCAACTCGGTAGGCGCACAAGAACCCAAACTCTAGGCCAACAATGGCTACACCAAGAGCATAGGTTGTCCAATTTGCTTTTGATAACTCTACAACAAAATTCTTCTGCTCACTAGTGATAAAATACATTCCCAGAGAACAAACCATAGCTACCAAATAAGAAACCGCGAGGGAAGCAAAAGAATTGATTCCAACAGGTGTCGATTTTGCACTAATGTTATAAACCGTATTTGCTGCTACAATCATAACTATGGGCCAAAGCATATTCCACATAAACTAATCCCTCCTAAAATAAAAAAGAGTTTTGCTTGCAAAACTCTCCGCCTGCGGCGGGTCG
>JAEZGY010000083.1 GCA_023416695.1 Bacillota bacterium
CATAATTTTCTCCTTATTTGTTGGTAATAATAGTATCAACAAAAGACTTTCCGTCTGATTGTACAATACGAATTGAGGTTTGTAAAGCATTTTGAATATCATTTACTGTAATATCATCTAATAAAACTTCTTCTCCACTACGTAATAATACATTAGGGAGCATAAGATATTCTCCTAATTCCTTATCCATTAATTGATCAATAATGTCTTGTCCAGTTAATAATCCAGTTACTGTTATCTCAGGACCATAAAAATGATTCTCAATACAGTATAGCATTGTATCAACCTGAGGAAATCTTAGATGTATTTTATGAAGCAGTTCTTTTATCATATCATAAGCTAAGACTCCAGTTATAAGGGATACTTTACGAGGTTCAGGATTACTATTAAGTCCCTTTAGATATTCCTCTACCTCATCTATAAAGGACCTCATCATACCAACACCATTCTCAATTTGCCCATAACCTTCATAATGGTCGGCAGGAGGAATATTATACCCTGCCTTAATATACCATTCATCGCTAGCAAATACAAATCTAGAACCTAATTGCGGATATAATTTTTCTTGCCAAGTATGAATTTGATCTAAGACTTTAGCTGCATCTTCTTTTGTAAAGGACTCCAAATCAGTTAAGCCCTCTCTGTATTTTGTTTTCCCTAGAGGGACTACGGAAAGAGATCTCATGGAAGGATACATGGCTGACAATTCCCTAATAGAACGGTCCAACTCTTCCTTATCATTCCAATTCTTACATAATACAATTTGGCTGTTCATAGTTATGCTATTATCATGAAGTATTTTTATTTTTTCTAAGGCTTCCCCAGCAAAACGATTGTTTAACATCTTTACGCGAAGTTCAGGATTAGTAGTATGAACAGAGATATTAATTGGTTCTAGTCTGTATCGAATAATTCGTTCTATATCCTCATTCTTCATATTGGTTAAGGTAATATAATTTCCCTGAAGAAAAGAGAGTCTGGCATCATCATCCTTAAAGTAAATAGTTTCTCTCATTTCTTTAGGATTCTGATCAATGAAACAAAATACACACTTATTCCTGCAAGAGCGATAAGTATCCATAAGACTTTCGCTAAATGAGATACCTAAATCCTGTTCATAGTCTTTCTCAATTTCAAGCTCCCACTCTTCATTGTTAGGTTTTTGTATTAAAACAGTTAAGAATTCATCATTAATCAAGTAATGATAATCAAATACATCCTTAATATCTTGGTTATTTATCTTTAACAAGATATCTCCTGGCCTGATTTCTAACTCGTCCGCAATACTACCAGGTTCCACGCTTTCTATTAAATGGCCAACAGACGGCCTCTTTTTTGCTTCCATTACAAAGCCTCCTTGTTACTGTCTTCTTTCGTTGAAAGAGAAAGAAATGCTGCCAAATTACCTCTTTGCCCCTTACTAGCTCGATGAGAAAATAACAATGTACTGTTACAACAGGTACAAAGGTTACTATTCACAATATTTTCTGGTAAGACTAAAGCTTCCTTTAGAATCTCTTGGTTAGCAAGCCATAAATCTAGTTGGTATTTCTCCTCATTCTTCTTAAACAAAATTTTATCTGTTACCTCTTTAGAAAAGGCCTTTTTAAATTCATTGGCAACATCAACGCTTATTTCATAGCAATCAAAACAAATGGAAGGACCAATTGCACAAATTACATCCTGAGGCTTTGTACCATAGGCATTCTTCATCGCTTCCAATGTCTTTTGACCAATTTTGCTTACCGTACCCTTCCAACCAGAGTGACTAAGACCAATTGCCTTATGGACAGGGTCTACAAAAAAAAGAGGAACGCAATCTGCATAGGAGGTAATTAGTGTTACATTCGGGACATTTGTAATAAGACCATCTACACCAGTTAGGTGTTTTTCATAGCAGTTAGTGATACAAGGGTCATCCTTTACAACCTGATATATCTTTGTATCATGAACTTGATCAGAAAATACAAGAGAGGTTTTGGATAATTCTAAACTATCTAATAATCGGTCATAATTACTCTTTACACATTCCTCATCATCTCCTCTAGAAAAGCTTAGGTTTAAAGAATGAAACACCCCCTTACTTTCCCCTCCTAGACGGGTAGAAAAACCATGTTTTATATAAGGAATACGACTAATCTCAGTAAAGTATAAATAAGGGGTAGAAGCTTCTCTATTAAGCTTAATTGTTGAATTACTATTGTTATAAGATATATTATTAACAGAATTACAGTAGTTATAAGTTATTATGTCTTTCGTTACGTCAAATAAAAGTTCAGGATTATATTCTGTCATTTTATATTTCCTTCCTAAATCTATGTTAATGCTTACAAAACTATTAGAATCAATAGTTTCCTGGTATGTCAAATGCATTTTTATATAGTGTAATGCTATCATTTAGAATAACGATTACATCAAAACGACATGGAGTATCAAAGGATATCCCATGTCTATATAGATAATACTTTGCTGCGTGTATTATGGAATTCTGTTTTCTTTGATTCACTGCTTCCTCAGGCATACCAATTTTTGATGAGATTCGATATTTGACTTCTACAAACACTAGGTAATTCTGGTTCATAGCAATGATGTCAATCTCTCCGTGCCGGGTATAGAAATTATGCTCTAAAATAACATACCCATGCTCTGTCAGATATTTGGCAGCTAGCATTTCTTTGTCGGATCCTATGGTTCGTTTATTATACATAACTTTTCCTTACCCTGAGATTGTATAGTACATAAAGAGTATATTTCCTACCATAAGGATTCGTCCATTGTATTAATTAGGTTTCTTACCAGAATCTAGCTTATGTTTTAAATGGTCCATATTATCTACATAAACTAATATCTCTGCCACAACCTCATAAAGCTCTTTGGGAATATAGTCACCTATTTCTAATTTACTTAAGGTACCTGCTAAAGGAGCATCCTGATGAATTGGAATTGCTTCCTTTTCAGCAAGATCTACTATTCGCTCAGCAACATAGCCTTTACCAGACGCAATAATTTTAGGAGCCTCATCTCCTACCTCATATTGTAAAGCTACCGCAGTCTTTGTCTTATTTTCTTTGCTAAACTTTTGTTTTAGGTTCATAAAAATCCCCCTTTACATGAAAGCTTATAAAAAGTTTTTAATAAATGTGGTACGATGGATTGGACAAGGTCCATACTTCTTAAGTGCTGCAATATGTTCTGCACTACCATATCCTTTGTTCTTTGCAAATCCATACTCGGGATATAATTTATCATACTCCATCATCATATGGTCTCTTTCTACCTTTGCTATTATACTAGCAGCTGCAATGCTAATGCTCTTTGCATCTCCTTTTATAATCTTCACCTGTTGCATTGGAAGCTCTGGAATAATAACAGCATCATTAAGCAACACATCAGGTGTGTGTCTAAATGCATGAACAGCGGTTTGCATCGCCTTATAGGTTGCTTGTAAGATATTAATATCATCGATAACAGCAGGTGAAACCACTCCAAGTTGATACTCGATGGCGTGCTCTTTAATAATAGCGGCTAATTCTTCCCGTTTGGCTTCAGATAGTTTTTTTGAATCATTAAGATAGTAAATATCCCTATTCCTATCTAAAATGACAGCACCGGCAACAACCGGGCCTGCAAGAGGGCCTCTTCCTACTTCATCAATCCCACAGATGTAATTAGCATGAATAAATTGCTTTTCATAGTACTTCATGGTTTCAATACGTGTGATTTCCTGAAGTAGCTTCTGCTCTTCTTTTTCAAATTTTTCTATGATCTTTTGTACTCCTGCTCTAGAGTCATATCTTAATTCTTCAATTAAAATCTTACGTTCTTCATTTGAAGAATTACTTAGTTCACTTTTTATCTCGGCTATACTTCTCATTATAATAACCTTTTATTCCACAGTTCCAAACTTATTAAATGGATAGAACCTAAATAGAACCTTTCCTTCAATATCATCTCGTTTGATTAAACCAACACTACTAGTTCGACTATCAGAACTATTGTTTCGGTTATCGCCTAACACAAAGTACTCATCATCTCCTAAAGTAATTGGATTCTCTGCAATACCTGGATCAATGATAGTGGCATTACCATAGTTTTCATTCACCACCCTACCGTCCACATAGATGTTCCCATTTACAATTTGAACGGTTTGATTCGGACAAGCAATCACTCTCTTTATGTATTTCTCATCATCATCGTGTTGAAATACGATAATATCAAATTGCTTGGGATCACTAAGTTGATAGGTGAGACGGTTAATAAAAAGGTATTCTCCATCATGAAGTGTGTCCTCCATGGAATGACCAACCACCTTTGTATGAGTAACTAAAAAATTAGACACTAGAAAAACTATCCCTACGGAAATTGCCACACACAAAATCATTTCAATTAGAAAAGATAGAAGTGTTTTAGAGGTGGATTTTTGAACTTTCCTATCATCATCTCCTACAAATTTGTCATCAGGATATCGATCTATTGAATCTAAAACCTCTTCAAACTCTTGAAAATCCTTTGCAATGGAAGAATCGGTATGGTCCATCCATTTTATATATTCTTTTAAGTTTGGATAATTCTTTGAATCGAACAGAAAATCTTTATCGTCTGTTTCGTAATATTTGATGTCTTTACAAAAGTCTAAACTGTCTTCAATTACTTCTCTGTTCTTCATATCAACACCTCTTAGCTTCTATCGTTACAATTATTAGGCTATAACCAATTTTATGTTAGGATTTAAGTAGGAGACTCTAAAGTAATCTTTCCTAGCTTACCACTTCTAAAGTCATCAATTATGATGTTAGCAGCCTTATCTAAGTCTAATTCATTTCCCTTTGATCTACAGGAACGTTTTTCAGCGATGGCACGTAGTATACTAAGGGCATCCTCAGATTGTTCAATTCCATATCTAGCCTCTAAAAGACCAGGATAGGAATTCACGATAAACTTAATAAACTCATAAGCTAGATCAGTAGAAGGTATTAGATCATCCTTTATAGAACCAATAAAGGCAAGTCTTAGGCCAACATCCTGGTCTTCAAATTTAGGCCATAAAATACCAGGGGTATCTAATAATTCAACATTCTTATTTAACTTAATCCATTGCTTACCTTTAGTGACACCAGGTTTGTTTCCTGTTTTTGCACATGCTTTTCCTGCAAAACTGTTTATAAAAGTAGATTTACCTACATTAGGAATACCTACAATCATGGCTCTTACAGGTCGATTTAAGATTCCTCTTCTGCGATCTCTCTCAATCTTTTCCTTACAAGCCTGCATTACAGTATCCTGTACAGATTTTACACCATTTCCATTTCTGGAATTTACTTTAACTACAAAAAACCCTTTCTTTTCATACCACTCTTTCCAAATCTTCGTCTGTTCTTCATCAGCCAGATCGGTTTTATTTAAAAGTATTACTCTAGATTTATTCTGGGCTAACTGATCAATATCTGGGTTCTTACTACTAAGTGGAATTCTCGCATCTACAAGTTCGATTACAACATCTATAAGTTTAATATCATCCTGCATCTGACGTTTGGCTTTCGTCATATGTCCAGGATACCATTGAAAATGCATATTATTACCTCACTATTCTTTATCCTCTAATATTAGATTCAAGGAGCTTACAAAGTTAAAAGGCTTAAGTCTAATCCATGCCTTACCAACAATTTCATCCTTTACAATAGTTCCAATACTAGCAAATCGACTATCTACACTATCGTTTCTATTATCTCCTAGAACAAAATACTCATTGTCCTCTAATAGATATGGATTCTTTGCTAGACCTGGATTTACTATATTCTCTACATTAATTGTTTCTTCTAGTACCTTATCATCTATATAAATTCTACCATCCTTAATTTGAATGGTCTCCCCTGGCAAACCAACAATACGTCTTACACTGTAATAGTTATGCTCCTCACCCTTTTGTTTGTATACGATAACATCAAATCGTTTTGGCTCAGTAATTCTATAGATTGCTTTATTCACAATTATGGAATCTCCTGCTTTTAAGGTAGGACTCATAGAATCCCCTACTACACCAATACGTTGAATGCAAAAGTTAACAAAGAAATAGGCAAGTAAGATAGCTGCAGCTATCTGTCCAACCCAAATTAAGACTTTTATTAAAACCTTTTTGATTCCAGGCCATCTGCTTTCTCTATCAAAATCGAAGTCCATATAAAACTCCTTTACCTAACTTGTTTTATTTATTATAGCATAGAGTAAATTATTTATTAAGTGAAACATTCTAAAAATAAGTTTTGCTTGCAAAACTCTTCGCCTGCATAGGTGGTGTATACAACATAAACCATACCACCAAAGAGTAAGATCAGCTTTCTATCCTTCACAAAGTCTTTTTTATTGTATAAGAATTCAAGGGCAATTTCCTATACAGTAAAAAAGGGACAAATGAGAATTTGTCCCTTGAGAATTCTTATAATTATTAAATAAGCATTCGAATTTGAATTATTTTACTAATTCTTTAACCTTAGCTCTCTTACCAACACGTTGACGTAAGTAGTTAAGTTTTGCTCTTCTAACTTTACCATATCTAACAACTTCAATTTTCTCAACAATTGGAGAATGTAATGGCCAAGTCTTCTCAACGCCAATTCCGTTAGAGCTCTTTCTTACAGTAAAAGTTTCTCTAGCGCCACCGTTTTGTCTCTTTAAAACAACGCCTTCGAAAATCTGAGTTCTTTCACGATTTCCTTCTTTTACTTTTGCATATACTTTAACAGTATCGCCTACATTAAAGCTTGATACTTCGCTCTTTAACTGAGCTGCTTCAATATTCTTAATTATTTCGTTCATTTGTGTGACCTCCTTCAAATTTGGATGTTCTTAATACGCTTAAAGTAACAGAGGAACACCTTTTCATCTCACAACATTCTTACTTTAGCACAGATTGTTTGCTTTTGCAATAACTTTTTTCTTCCTTGGTTAAATTGGCTTTTTCTAATAAATCCGGACGTTTCATTATGGTACGATCAATGGACTGAAGCCTTCTCCACTTTTCAATATTTTTATGATGGCCAGACAATAAAACCTCAGGAACCTTCTTCCCATGAAATTCATCAGGTCTTGTATACTGCGGATATTCCAATAGATTGTCATAAAAGGTTTCTGTTTCTGCCGACACATCATTATTTAATACTCCTGGAACCAATCTTGAAATAGCATCCATCATAACAAGAGAAGGTAATTCTCCGCCAGTTAAAACATAGTCTCCAATAGAAATCTCATCTGTTACGATTTCTTCAAGTACACGTTCATCAATACCTTCATAATGACCACATAAAAAGATAAGATTGTCTTCTTTTGCCAACTCTTCTGCCATAGCTTGGTTAAACACCTTACCCTGTGGTGACAGGTAGATTACGCGAGTTGGAACTTCTTTACCAGATTGCTCAATAATCATCTTTTCTGCGGCTTTAAAAGAACTGTAAACTGGACCTGGTTGCATAACCATACCAGCACCACCACCATAAGGATAGTCATCCACCTTCATATGCTTATTTTCTGAAAAATCCCGAATGTTAATAGTGGTAAGTTTTAGCAGCTCTCGTTCTAAAGCTCGTTTTGTAATGCTTGTATTAAAACCTTGTTCAATCATCTCTGGAAACAAGGTAAGCACATAATAATTCATATTAACTCCCCTTACTACTAATCCAATAGCCCCGGAAGAATGTGTGCTATTATAGTTTTATTCTCAATATCGATTGATTTTATACAGTCTTCAATGTAAGGAAGTAAAATTTCTTGCCCCTGTTTAGTTTCTACCACATAAACGTCATTGGCACCTGTTGTAATAACGTCGGACAAGGATCCTAATTCTCCTCCTTCTTCTGTGAGCACCTTACAGCCAATTAAATCTGCAATAAAGAACTCATTTTCATCTAGAGGAACTGCATTTTCACGGGTAACTAATAAATCACAACCCTTGAAACGTTCAATGTCATTAATATTATCAAATTCCTTAAATTTTAAGATCACGGTTTGTTTTGAATATTTTACACCGGTAATGGTAAGATCCTTTTTCTCCTTACCAGTGTCTAAGATAACATGCTTTAAATCCTTAAAGCGATTGATATCATCGGTGGTAGGAAATACTTTTACTTCCCCACGGATTCCATGGGTATTGGCTATAATTCCGACACGTAGTAATGATTCCATACTCTCTCCTTAATTGTCCAAAAGGACTGCAGCACGTTAAGCACTACAGCCCTCTTCTTTACTGTTGAATTTCAACAATAACCTTCTTATCATCTTTAGCAGCAGCTGCTTTTACAACTGTACGAATGGCCTTAGCAATACGGCCTTGTTTACCGATTACTTTGCCCATGTCGTCTGAAGATACTTTTAATTCAATTGTAATTGAATTATCAGTTTCGTTTTCAGTAACTACAACTTCTTCTGGATGATCAACTAGTGACATAGCAATTACTTCAACTAATTCTTTCATTACCTCTCACCTCGACTTATATGATA